>CAVKMX010000064.1:0-12934 GCA_963657295.1 Clostridium sp. CAG:302 | reverse complement strand
CCCAGGACGGACAGCTCCGCCAGGACCCGTCACCGGCGGGCGAATGAACTGTAACGCCGTACACGCCTGCTATTATACACGCGGCAGCGGAAGGTTGACGACTTCTCGCTCATAATATATAATTCTTATTAAGAATTAATCCTGATAAGGAGGACCCCCCATGGAGCATCGCAATACCATCCAGAAGGACCTGGTCCGACAGGCGGTTTTCGCGATGAAGCGGCACGTCACGGCGGATGAGGTTTACGCATACATCAAGAAGGATTATCCCACCATCGGAAAGGGTACGGTATACCGGAATCTCGGCGTGCTGGCAGAGGAGGGGAGCGTGCGCCGGGTGGAGGTGCCGAACGGACCGGACCGCTTTGATTTCACGCTCCCGGAGCATTACCATGTCCGGTGCGTGAAATGCGGCAGCGTGTTCGATGTGGACATGGAGCCCCTGCCGGATCTGCGGCAGAGGATCCGGGATGATCACGGCATGGAGTTCTTAAGCTATGACGTCCTCTTCAAAGGTGTCTGCCCGGATTGCCGGATCCGACCCTGAACCGGCGGGAGTCAGAAGAGCTTTTGTCCCAGCAGCACAAGAGAACAAGAGAAAAGGAGGAAACACAATGGCGAACAGATACGCAGGAACACAGACGGAGAAGAACCTGCAGGAGGCATTTGCGGGAGAATCCCAGGCGCGGAACAAATACACCTATTTTGCCTCCGTTGCCAAAAAGGAGGGCTACGAGCAGATGTCCGCGCTGTTCCTCAAGACGGCGGACAACGAGAAGGAGCACGCCAAGATGTGGTTCAAGGAGCTGGCAGGGATTGGTGATACGAAGGCCAATCTCGCAGCAGCCGCAGAGGGCGAGAACTACGAGTGGACAGATATGTATGAGGGATTTGCCAGAACCGCAGAGGAGGAGGGCTTCCCGGAGCTGGCAGCCAAGTTCCGCGCAGTAGGCGAGATTGAGAAGCATCACGAGGAACGGTACCGCGCCCTCCTTCACAATCTGGAAACGGCGCAGGTATTCGAGAAGAGCGAGGTGAAGGTCTGGGAGTGCCGCAACTGCGGTCACATCGTTGTGGGAACAAGGGCTCCGGAGGTCTGTCCGGTGTGCGCACACCCGCAGAGCTATTTCGAGGTTCACGAAGAGAACTACTGACATTCGGGAGAACGCCGCAGGAGCAAAGAAAAGGCTGCGCAGCAGCGGCTCTGCGAACGGGCTCGGAATCATTACAGGAATTTAACACTGCCGTGAAATTTGTTTTTACATGGTGCCGGTAGACTGAAGCACATGAAAAACAGAACAGCGGCAAAACATTGGAATAAAATCATAAAAATTATCATCGGGGCTGTGATTCTCCTCTTCACGCTTTTTCCGATTTACTGGCTGGCGGCAATGTCCGTCCGACCGATGGAAGAGCTGAAGGGGAGGATCTCTGTGGTCCCGCAGAGTCTGACAAGCGTACATTTTCTGGAGCTGTTCCGGGAGAAGGCCTTTGGCCGCGCCCTGGGGAACAGTCTGGAGGTGGCGCTTGTTTCTCTTGTCATTTCTCTTGGCTTCGGCCTGTGTGCAGCCTATGTGCTGACAAGGCAGCGCTTTGTCTTTGCTGCCAAACGGCCGATGAATTTCTGGATCCTTCTGGTTCGGATCCTTCCTCCTATTGCATTCACCATTCCGCTTTATACGATGTTCAATCGTCTGGGGCTTCTGGGCACCAAGGTGCCGGCGATGCTGGCCTGTGTGCTGATCAACATTCCCTTCATCATCTGGTTTATGATCACCTTCTTCCGGATGGTTCCGACGGAGCTGGAGGAGAGCGCCCGCATGGACGGCGCGTCGGAGTGGTATCTGTTCCGAAAGGTGGTGCTGCCGCTGGTGGCACCGGGAACGGCAGCAGTCGCGATGCTCTCCTTTCTGTACGCATGGAATGAATATACCTACAGCGTAATTTTCGTGCAGTCGGCACAGAATTACACGGTGCCGCTGGCTCTGGCCACGCTGAATTCCGGCGATTCCCTGACCAATTTCGGCCTGGTGGCAGCGGGCGGAATCGTCTCGTCCCTGCCGGTGATGCTGTTCGTACTGTTCGCACAGAATTATCTGATCGAGGGACTCTCGAGCGGCGCAGTGAAGGCCTGACCCGCCGGCAGTGCGGTGCCCGTGCGGGCGAGAGGAAACGGACCGGGCAGCATCGCGGAGGGGGCTAAATAGGTACGCAATATGGATAGTGAGAGACTCCGCAAGCATCGGAGCACTCTGCTGGATACAGAAGGACCGCGCGGAATCCGCACGGGGAAAACGAGGAGGAGAATACAACATTATGAAAAAAAAGAGATTGGCACGGATTCTTGCTGCAGCGATGGCGGCGGCACTCCTGGCGGGCTGCGGAGGTACGGCGGCCGACACGGCAGGCGCGGCGCAGACCGCAGACAGCGATGCGCAGAAGGATGAGGCGGATGCGCAGGCAGCAGAGGAAAAGGACCAGGAGGAGACGACAGAGAGCACAACGCTGACGCTGGCGCTTCGCGCAGGGACATATGCGAATGTGATCAAGGAATGCCTTCCGCAGTTCGAGGAGGACAACAACGTAACCTGTGAGGTTCTGGAGCTGGAGGAGGACGATCTGCACTCGAAGGTCGCACTGGATGCCGTGAACAAGGAAGGCTCCTATGATCTGTGCATGGTCGACGGCTCCTGGATGGCAGAATACACCGCCGGCGGCGTGCTGACGGATCTGACGAAGGCGGGATATGAGCTGGACGATGACATCATTCCGGCGACCACCACGATCTGCTATGGGGACGACGGGGATGTCTATCTGGCACCCTATTACGGAAATGTGACGGTATTGCTCTACAACAAGGCCAATGTAGAGGCGGCCGGCTATGACGGAGACTCCATCGGATCGCTGGAGGACATGCTGGCCATCTGCCGGGCGGCACAGGAAAAAGGACAGAAGGGCTTTATCTACCGCGGCGATACGGAGAACAACCTGGTGGTGGATTTCCTGCCGATTCTGCTCTCCTGCGGCGGATGGGTTGTGGACGAGGACAACAGGCCCACGGTCAATACGCAGGAGTTCAAGGATGCCGTCAATTTCTATCTGGAGCTGATCGCAACAGGCGATGCCGAGGTCAAGGATGATCTGATCGCCTCGGTGGACAACGGGGCCGGAACCATGGGCATCGGCTGGCCGGGCTGGTATACGCCGTCAGAGGATTCCGCGGCGGATTACTGCGCCATCACCGGCAAGGCTGCGACGGACAGCGCGGCATACAATGCCAACGTTTACGGGGTGTGGACCATCGGCGTTCCTGCCAACAGTGCGCACAGTGAGCTGGCGGTGAAGCTCCTGTCCTACCTCATGGACGCCGAGGTTCAGAAATCGACGGTTGCAGACGGCGGTGTGCCCTGCCGCTATTCCAGCCTGCAGGATGAAGAAATTCTGGCACAGTTCCCGCAGTACGAGGTTGTGTGCAAGGCGCTAGAGGGAGGCGTGTACCGCCCGGTTATGGAGAACTGGAGCGATTTCTACACCATTCTCGGCACGGAGCTTGGAAATATTGTAAACGGCATCAAGACCGTGGAGCAGGGACTGGAGGATGCACAGACCCAGCTGGAGAACGCCCTGTAAAGCGCAGCGAAGGCGGTAGGGCTCGGACAGCAGGGGATCGGACGGTACAGGATCCGGCAGTACAGAAGCAGACAGTACGGAATGGAACGACGTGAACAGAACAGACAGATCGAACAGAACATTGATAACGGGCAGAATGAATAGAACAGAAGGAGCCGACCGAAGGAATCGCTCCGGAGGGAAGCGGCTGTTCGCAGCGGGGATGGTGCTGCCGGCCATGGTGATCCTGGCGGTTATGACGGTTTATCCGATGCTCTCCACCATTGTGTACAGCTTCACCGATTACAGGCTGCTGGGGAAGACCACCTCCTTCGTAGGGCTGCAGAATTACCGGGGACTGCTGGGCAACGAGTATTTCCGTCAGGCGATCCTGGTGACCGTGAAATTCACGGTTCTGGCGGTGGCCCTGGAGGTGCTGATCGGCTTTGCGCTGGCACTTTATGTCAACAGCCTGGAGGGCAAGCGGACGAAGAAAATCATGCGGACGCTGATCCTTCTCCCGTATCTGCTGCCGGCGGTGACGGTGGCCCTGAGCTTCCGGATGATGCTCTCGGACAACTATGGGATCGTGAACTCGTGGCTGCGCCTGCTGGGACTGCCGACGTACAACTGGTTCTCGGACATTCGTACCGCTTTTCCCATGCTGGTGGGCATCGATGTATGGCAGAACAGTCCCTTTGTCTTCCTGCTGCTCTACGCAACGCTTCAGGGACTTCCCAGGGATCCGTTCGATGCGGCAAAGGTGGACGGAGCAGGGACGCTTGCAACGCTCCGGTATGTGACGGTTCCGAGCCTGAAGACAGGGCTTGCCCTGTGTGCGTTGCTGCGGACGATTGACAGCTTCCGGATTTTCGATAAGGTGAATCTGCTCACGGGAGGCGGACCGGCCAACAGCACCACCACCATCACGCAGTATATTTATAATTACGGCGTGCGGAATCTGAAATTCGGCCTCGGGAGCGCGGGAGCACTGATCATGACCGTTCTGGCACTGCTGCTGTCGGTTCTGTACATCCGAAATGCCATCAACGACAAGGGAGAGGATTCCTATGCTCACCGCACACTCCGGGTGCGAAGGCACCGAAATGAACAGCATGCAGTACATAAGAGCAGCAATTGGCGCCTGCCCGGACGCGTTGGAGGTCGATATCAGAATGTCTGACGGCCTTCTCGTGCTGGAGCACGGGGGAGAGAGGTCCGGTGCGGGGAATACCGTGCTCACACTGAGGACCTGCCTCGGAATGCTCCGGGATACGAAACTGTGCCTGAATGCGGATCTGAAGGAGCCGCTGCTGGAGGATGCGGTTCTGAGGCTGGCCGAGAGGGAGAGCTTTGATCACGGCCGGATTGTTTTCACCGGCTGTCTGGGGGATGCGGCGTCCATGGTGCGGCGCATCGGTCGGGCCGGTGTCTACGCCAATCCGGAAGAGATCGATGCAGCCTTTTACCGGAGGCTCCCGGCTCTGTCCGGGGAGGAGAAGGAAGGGTATCTGGACAGGATCCTGCGCTTCATTCGAAGCTGCGGAATGCACGTGATCAACGTAAACCACCGGAGCTGCGACGAGGAGCTGCTGGAGGCCTGCCGCCGGAATGATCTTCGTCTGTCGCTGTGGACGGTGGATGATCCTGCAGAGGCCGGACACCTTCTGGAGCAGGCGGGAAGAGAGAGGATTGTGAACATTACGACGAACCGGCCCGTCTGCCTGCGGCAGCTGGGATGGTGAATGCGGGAGGTGCTGAGCGGAGCAGCACCTCCTTTTTCGATGGGATGACATTTTGCGCAAATTCATCCGGCTCGGAAGGGCTTCCGTTTTTGCAATATCCTTTTGGGGCGATCCCCGCTATACTGGTTGCAGAACAGCCGCAGTCGGTGCGGTTCATACAGCAGCAGGACTGCCGCGGCCGAAGGGCAGGGCACAGGAGTCGGAACAGGGGGACGAAATGCAATATTGTGACGGAAAAGTGCAGGACATGAAGATCGCATACATCGGAGGCGGGTCCCGGGGCTGGGCCTGGACCTTCATGACAGATCTGGCGCAGGACGATGAGATCTGCGGAGAGATCCGCCTCTACGACATCGATCCGTCGGCGGCGGAGACCAACAAGACCATCGGAAATCACCTGATGAGCCGGGAGGAGGCCAAAGGCGACTGGACGTTTGAGGTGTATCCGACGCTGCAGAGTGCGCTGGAGGGCTGCGATTTCGTCGTGATCTCCATCCTGCCGGGCACCTTTGACGAAATGGAATCGGACGTACATCTGCCAGAGCGCGTGAACTGCTGGCAGTCCGTGGGAGACACGGCGGGACCCGGCGGCATCATCCGGGCACTCCGCACGATTCCGATGTTCGCCGAGATTGCACGCGCGATCCGCGATTATGCGCCGGATGCCTGGGTGATCAATTATACGAATCCCATGTCGCTGTGCGTGAAGACGCTGTATTACATTTATCCGGAGATTAAGGCCTTCGGCTGCTGTCACGAGGTATTTGGGACACAGAAGATGCTGAAGGGAATCTATGAGGCACAGACCGGGGACACCGTGGAGGACTGGCACGACATTCTCGTCAATGTCACCGGCATCAATCACTTCACCTGGTTCTCCGAGGCCTCCTATAAGGGCGTGGATCTCTTCCCGGTATACCGCAGCTACATCGGGGAGCATTTCGAGGAGGGCTTCGATGACCAGGAGCACAGCTGGATGAATTCGGCCTTTGCCTGTGCCCATCGTGTGAAGATGGATCTCTTCAACCGTTATGGCTGGATCGCGGCAGCGGGGGACCGGCATCTGGCCGAGTTCATGCCGGGGGATACCTATCTGAAGGATCCGGAGACGGTGAAGAGCTGGCGGTTCGGTCTGACCAGCGTACAGTGGCGCAGGGAGGATCTGGAGAAGCGTCTGCAGCGCGCACACGAGCTGGCGGAAGGAAAGGACGAGCTCAAGCTCGAGGAAACTGGCGAGGAGGGCATCCTCCTGATCAAGGCATTGTGCGGCCTCTCCCGCCTGGTCTCGAACGTGAACATTCCGAATACGGCACGGCAGATTCCGAATCTTCCGGCCGATGCCGTGGTGGAAACCAATGCGGTCTTCGAACGGGGACACATCCATCCCATCGCAGCGGGCGCCGTCAAACGGGACATCCGGGATCTGCTCCTGCCGCACCTTGCGAATCATGAGAGGACCCTGCGGGCCGCGCTGACCTGCGACCGCGAGCTCGTGACAGAGGCCTTCCTGCAGGATCCGAATTATAGTGCAAAGTGCACGGATCCGGTGATCACCCAGAAGCTGGCGGATGACATGATCGCCAACACCATGGCCTATCTGCCGGAGGGGTGGAGAAGCTGAGAAGACATCGGTTGCAATTCCGGCCGCAGTTTATTACAGTGGCAGAAAGCACACTGCAATGCCGGAAGGGACGATGGAATGGAAACGTGTTGGAAATATTTTTTCCTGGATGAAGAGAAGGATATGATTGTCAGCCTCTCCTGGAGAGAGGAGAGGCTGTTCTATGAGCTGGAGACGCCGAACCATCATACCGGCAACCTGATCCGGAATTTTGCCAGGCTCTGCGGCCTTCCGCTGTCGGTCAACGAAAAGGGCCTTCAGGTGATCCGCGGAGAGATCCCGGGATACGTGAATTCGGAGAACCGGGACGTATTCATCCTGCGCTTTGCGGACACCAAGGTCGCCAACATCTATCCGGACGGCCGCATTGAGAGAAAGGCGGCCGTTCCGGCCATCGCCAAGACGCTGATGAGCCAGACCAAGGACTACCGGCTGGATGCGTCCAAGACCATTTTCAAGACATACATCCGAAAGGATGTGAAATTTCGCACCGATCTTCACACCCACATGAACGGCAATCTGACGCCGGATGTGCTCATTGCCCTGGGAATCGTTCATCAGATCCGCTATCCCCTGTATTACGTGCGCAAGCTCGGCCTTGTCCTGACCGCACAGCAGGAGGAAAAGGTCATGGAGCAGCGCCGCCGCGTGGAGCGGCAGTTCGTGAATTCCGACCTGAAGGGCAGGTATCTGGAGCGGCGCATCAACGACAATACCTTTCTGAATTTCGCAGATCTCATTCTGAACAATCCGGAGAACGCGGAGCAGAACATCGTGAAGATCCGTGACTCTCTGGCGGTTCTCAAGGACGGACAGGCCGTCTTCACCAATCTGGAGAAGGTCTACCTGTACCGGTATGTTTTCACCAAGGGGAAGGAGTGCGCGGTCAGAATTCCGCTGGCCGGCATGGAGAACATCCCCGATGCGGATGTGCGGGAAACGGTTCTTCAGATGCTGAAGGACCGCGAGAATCCGGATTACAGGAACAACACCATTTTCCAGGACAAGCTCCTGTGGATCGGCAGATCCTACCGCAGACAGGGCATCGATTATGCGGAGATCAGCGACACCACGCTGGTCAAAAAATATGAGTCGCTGCGCATGCTCGCCCAGGTCCATGAGATCCTGCCCAAGGTTTACCGGGAAACAGGGGTGCTCCTGCGTTTCCTTGCCGCCATGCGCAGAATTCCACTGACCATCGTAAAGGATCAGGTGACGCCGGAGAACTATCTGGCGGCGAACCTCACCGTCCTCCGCGCCGTGGCGCGGGATCCCTATGTGGCGGGCTGCGATTTCGTGGGAGAGGAGATCAATGACGTCCGCGAGCTGGCACCCGTCATCAGGGAGGTGGTGCGCATTGCGGGTGAGAACCCGGACTTTGTCATCCGCATCCATGCCGGAGAGAATGATAACCTGCGGGACAATGTAGCCGGCAGCATTGCCTGCGTCCGCGAAGCCCTGGAGCCGGGACAGCCGATGCCGCACCTGCGGATCGGACACGGACTCTATACCTGCGGGCTGCGCTCCCGGAAGGGGCAGGAGCTCCTGCAGAGCATCCGGGACAACAACGTGGTGCTGGAATTCCAGATCACCTCCAATGTGCGCCTGAACAATCTGAACAATCTGGCAAGGCATCCGCTGCACCAGTACCTGCAGGCTGGCGTCTGGTGCGTGCAGGGGACCGACGGCGGACCGCTCTACGGGACCAATTCCGTGGACGAACAGCTGTCGCTGGAGAAGCTCCTGAATCTGACGCACGAGGAGCTCCTGTCCATGCGAAGGACGGAGGACCGGATCCTTGCACGCAGCAGGGAGGTCTTTGCACGCAAGGAGAAGGAGCTGCAGGAGCTCGTAAAGGAAGCCGGCGGCTGGAACAAGCACTATGAGGAATATCTGCTGAGCCGGATGGAGGAGGCGGAGAGACTGCAGTCTCTGGAGCCGCAGGCGATGATACCGCAGCTGCTGGATGCCAACACGGAGCTGGAGAGCCAGATCGAGGAGCTCCCCTGGGATCGGCAGCCGGTGGTGGTGGCCGGCGGGAGCTTTAACTCCCAGAACCGCACCACAAGGGTCACGCCGGAGGGGAAGGAGCTGATGGACCGTGCACTGCAGACGGCAGATCCCCGGAAGGTGTTCTTTGTGATCGGCAGCAGTCTGCAGGGGTATGAGCGGTACATTCTGGAATACAACGAACGCCTGATAAAAGAAGGGAAACGGCCGTTTCTGGTCTTTGCGATTGTTCCCTCACGGCTTTCTCCCGCCAAGGTGCGGGCTCTTCGGCGCGCCCGGGTATGCATTCGCGTATCGACGGAGAGCAAGGCCATGGGAATTTACAAGAGCTTCAACTACGAAATCTTCGAGCGGCGTCCGTCCATGGTCATCGCCATGGACGGCAATGCGGCGGCCCTGAACCTGATCCAGGAGGCAAGAAACGGCAAGGGCGATGCGACGATCCTGGTCTGGGAGAAGGCGGCCGCCCTGCGCGGAAAGGCCGACTCTCTGGAGGGCTATGTCTCCATCTTCGGCAGATAGGGTGAGACGTCATAGTGCTGAATGAAGTCCACGAATTTCGTCAGACGGTCGGGGACGAAAATGCCCTTCTTCCATATAACCCCGAATTTGCTGGTGATCTCCGGCACAACGGGAATCTCTGCGAAATCCCGGGGATTGACGGCAATGGAGGAATAGAGAAAGGCGCCGCAGTCCCCGCCGCGGACATAGTTCAGCGTGGTCACGAGCTGACTGCAGTACATGCGGACATTCGGCGTGATGCCTGCAGAGCGCAGCCGCGTGGTTACGGTCTGCGTCTGCACGGAATCCGTATTGAACAGGATGATGGGCTCATCCTGCAGCATATCCATTGTAACAACCGATTCTCCGGCATATCGATGTGTCCTGGAAACACAATACACGGAGCGATCCTCCATCATTACATGACAATTGTACTTATCCAGATTATAGAAATCCAGATTGGCCATGGCGACGTCGAGCTGCTCTGCATCCAGCAGCGTTCTGGCGCGCAGTGAACCGTATTCGAAAAGCTGAATGGGAATGTTGTACTGCTCCTGGAACAGGTTGGTCACCCGCGGGAAGAAAACAGTGCTGATCATCGGCGGGATGCCGATGCGCAGAGGGTGTCGGCCTTCGTCAATATTGGAAAATTCGTCATACAGCTCCTGAGACTGGCGGAGGATGTACTCAGCCTTCTGATAAAAGGCCTCGCCGTCCCGGGTCAGAAGGATGCGGTTGCGTCCGTGGTTGAACAGCCGCAGGTGGAATTCCTTTTCCAGATCGCGGATGGACGCAGAGATCGTCGGCTGGGAAACATACAGAGCCTCCGCGGCACGCGTGATGCTGTGATAGCGGCATACCGTGCAGAAATACTCAAGCTGTGTAAGTGTCATAATCACCTCTCTCTGCCGCACCCGCTGCGGCTGTCTGAATCGCATTCTAATATGAGCTGCCCCGGTGAACAAGGGATGCAGAGCAAAATCGGGGAAGGGCGGCAACCAATGCGCCTGCCTGTTCATCTAGGCAGGCACTTTCCGATGGTGGGCTTTGTCATGCGTCAGCATAGGGAAAACCTATGCTGACGTCAATTAAATCGAATGTACATTATACTGGCCGTCCGCTATGATGAAGCTATCAAGAGCAGACGATATGGCCGTATCACCTTTGCTGCAACCGCATCACAACTTTGGAAGAGCTGCCCGGAGCAGATCTTCCGGATATACAAGGAGGGGAGTTATGAGCCCGGCTGTTATTACCTTAATTTTTCTGGCATTTGCCATCGTCATGTTCGTCACGGAGAAGATTCCGCTGGGGCTGACGTCCATGATCGTGTGTGTCGGTCTGGTGCTGACCAAGGTGCTGAGCGTGAGCGAGGCCTTCAACGGCTTCATCAACAGCAATGTCATCCTGTTCGTGGCAATGTTCATCGTCGGCGGCGCCTTGTTCGAGACCGGCATGGCGAATGAGATCGGCGGTCTTGTCACGAAATTCGCCAGGACAGAGAGAGGTCTCATCGTTGCGATCATGGTGATCGTGGGAGTGATGAGCGGCTTTCTTTCCAACACCGGCACCGCGGCTGTCCTGATCCCGGTGGTGATCGGAATCGCTGCAAAATCCGGCTTCAAAAGATCGAGGCTGCTGATGCCGCTGGTTTTCGCAGCGGCGATGGGCGGCAACCTTTCGCTCATCGGTGCGCCCGGCAACATGATCGCACAGTCTGCACTGGAGCCGCTGGGTCTGAAGTTCGGCTTCTTCGAGTACGCCATCGTGGGAGCTCCGATTCTGGCGGTCGGCATCCTGTTCTACGCGACCATCGGCTTCCGCTTTCTGCCGAATCATGACGTACCGGAGGGAGACGACTCCGTTTTCGATGAGGCACAGGATTTCAGTCAGGTCCCGAAGTGGAAAAAGGTTCTCTCGCTGGTGATCCTCGTCGCGACGCTGCTGGGGATGATTTTCGAGGACAAGATCGGCATCAAGCTCTGCATCAGCGGCTGCATCGGCGCCATCCTTCTGATTCTCACCGGTGTCATCTCCGAGAAGAATGCATTGAAGTCCATCGACCTGAAGACCATCTTCCTCTTCGGCGGAACGCTTTCTCTGGCAACGGCCCTGGAGAACACCGGTGCCGGCGAGATGATCGCAGACGCGGTCATCGGTGTCCTCGGCAGCAATCCTTCTCCGGTCCTGTTCACCTTTGTTGTTTTCGTTCTGTGCTGCGTGATGACAAACTTCATGTCCAACACAGCAACCACCGCGCTGATGGCGCCGATCTGTCTCTCCATTGCTCAGGGAATGGGAGCGGATCCCAGAGCAGTCCTGATGGCCTGCGTGATCGGCGGCTCCTGCGCCTACGCAACACCCATCGGCATGCCGGCCAACACCATGGTCGTCGGCGCCGGCGGCTACAGATTCATCGATTATGTGAAGGCAGGAATGCCGCTCATCATCATCGCAACGGTCATCAGCATGGTCATCCTGCCCATTGCGTTCCCGTTCTATCCGTGATCAATCCGTGACAGGCGGCACGGAGGACAGCAAACATACATCTGATTTCAGAAAACGGAGGAAAAAAGAATGTCAAACGAAGCACAGGTTAAGAAACTGACGGATATCATGGCCCAGTTCGTGGGCTTCACAGCCAAGAAGCTCCCCGACGATGTCATCGCCAAACTGCAGGAGCTGCGGGACAAGGAGGAGTCCCCGATGACCAAGGTCATTTACGACACCATGTTCCGCAACCAGGAGCTGGCGATGAAGCTGAACCGCCCCTCATGTCAGGACACGGGCGTCCTGCAGTTCTGGGTAAAGTGCGGCACCAGATTCCCCCTCATCGATGATCTGGAGGTGCTCCTCAAGGAGGCCGTGGTACAGGCGACCTTCGCGACTCCCCTGCGTCACAACTCCGTGGAGACCTTTGACGAGTACAACACCGGCAAGAACGTCGGAAAGGGAACCCCCACGGTGTGGTGGGACATCGTGCCGAATTCGGATCAGTGTGAGATCTATACCTACATGGCAGGCGGCGGCTGCACACTTCCCGGCAATGCCACCGTTCTGATGCCCGGAGAAGGGTATGAGGGCGTCACCAAATTCGTCCTCGACCGCATGACCAGCTACGGTCTGAATGCCTGCCCGCCCCTTCTGGTCGGCGTCGGCGTGGGAACCTCGGTGGAGACCGCAGCCATGAATTCCAAGAAGGCCCTGATGCGTCCCATCGGCTCACACAATGACAATGCCAATGCCGCCAAGATGGAGCGCCTGCTGGAGGACGGCATCAACGCCATCGGCCTTGGCCCGCAGGGAATGGGCGGCAATTACTCCGTCATGGGCGTGAACATTGAGAATACCGCACGTCATCCTTCCGCCATCGGTGTTGCCGTGAACGTAGGGTGCTGGAGCCACAGAAGAGGCCATATCGTATTTGACAAGGACCTGAACTTCACCA
>CAVKMX010000063.1:0-12975 GCA_963657295.1 Clostridium sp. CAG:302 | reverse complement strand
GTGCTGATGAAATCAGCGTTCTGCGGTTTGCTGCAGCTTCTCTTTGCAGCACGGAGAGAGCGGTACCAATGCTCACAATTACGACGGATGAATCTTTTTAAGGATGGGTGCGCGAAGACTGCCCTTTGTGAATCTATGAACAGGGACATTGTATTGAATCAGGATGCAGAGAGGAATCAGGATGCAGAGAGAAACTGCAGCATACAGCAGCACTGCAGGGTGCGCAGGGTGTTGGCCCATACAGCCTGTGTTGTCTGCTTTCTGCTCCTTGCAGCCCTCGTCTATGTCGGGGCGGATCGCGTGCTGCTCGCAAAGGAGGGGGAAACGCTTTCTTCGTCCTATTATTCCTATGAGCCCGGGACCTTTGATGTGATCCTGATTGGTCCGTCGCTTATGAAGAACGGCGTGCAGCCGGTGGAATTGTGGAAGAATTACGGCATCGCAGCATACAATCTAGCCTGCGGCAACCAGTCGCTCGCCTGCAGCTATTATCTTTTGGAGGATGCTGTTTCGAGGGATCACCCGGAGCTGGTGGTTCTGGAGGTTACCTATGCGGAGGAGGCAGGGCTGACGAGGAGTGACGATTTTGTTCACTACATTACCGATCGGATGCCGTGGAATGACCGTTATCGCTATGAAATGATACAGGCCCTGATCCCGGAGGAGAAACGGCTGGAATTCTATCTTCCCTTCTATTCCTTTCACTCCCGCTGGAAGGAAATCACTGCAGAGGATTTTGCGCGGGATGACTACCAGGACGATACATTGGGTTCTACGCTGTATTCCCGTACGGTCTCGAAATCTGCGGAGCTGTTTGAACGTTATGACGCAGACGGATCCCTGCAGGAAATTCCGCGCCGGTATCTGCAGAAGATCATGGATCTTTGTAGGGAAAATGGGACGGAGCTGCTGCTCATCAGCTGTCCGGTCAGCTCGGCCAACGGGGACTGTGACGAGGGGCACTTCAATGCCCGCCGTGCTGTCATGCGGGATGTGGCGGCTCTTGCGGCGGACGAGGGAGTGACATTTCTGAATTTTCTTGAGACACCGGATGCGCTGTATCTGGACGGATATACGGATTACAGTGACGGCGTGCATCTGAACATGTTCGGTGCGGAAAAGCTTACGGATTTTCTGGGGAGCTACATCTCACAGAATTATTCCTCTGTTCCGGACAGGCGGGGGGATGCAGATACGGCTGCGGTTCTGAATAAGGTCGCAGAGCGTTATGAGACGACAAAGCGATCCAGGGCAATTTCCACGGCAAGCCGCGGGGATATAGCCATGGAGATTTTGAACACCTACCGCAGGGATGAGGACCTGATCTATGTCGCAGTGGGCTCTGAGCTCCCGGCGGAGGAGTTATCCTCCGAGATACGTACCGGTCTGCAGGAGCTGGGACTTACGGTGAGTGCGGCGGCCTCGCCCGGGTTCGATGCGGGCGCGGAAGAGTCTGAGGCCGCGGCGACAACGCTGAATTTTCTGGCGGTGATCGACGGCGGCATTGTCTGTGAGCAGCAGGTTTCCACCGATCTGACGGGTCTGACATATGAGGGAACCGTCGACGGTCTGCGCATAAGGCTTTCGGCGGCCGGCTTTCTGGATGAAAAAGGGGAGAGACTTCCGCAGGATTATACCTTTTTCCGCGGCGATACGACCTATACGGAGGAGGAAATTTCCCTTCAGGGCGGCAGTTATTCGTTTGAGGAAGCGGGAATCCGCATCGCAGTATACAGCAAGGAGACCGGAAGCCTGATTGACTGCATGAATCTCTCCGCAGACGGCACTTCTGTGACACACTGGAAATGAACACGAGGATCCTGTGCTGCGCAGGGCACAGGAAAGAGAAAGAGGCGAGCATGCTGGCAGAACTGGAATATCCATTCGATGCGGAACAGATTTTGCAGAAGAAGAAATCCCTTCGGAGGCGGCTGCTGGAGGATACGTCCGCTCCGCGCATCCATAAGAACATCGCGATTCTGGGCGGCTCCACGACGAGTGATGTCAGGAAGATTCTGGAGCTGTTCCTGCTGAATGTCGGAATTGAGCCGAACTTCTATGAATCGGAATATGCACAGTATTGGCAGGATGCCATGTTCGACAATCCGGAGCTGGAGGAATTCCGGCCGGATTTGATTTACATTCATACCTCGAGCCGGAACATCCGCAGGTTTCCGACCGTCCGGATGACGAAAAGCGAAATCGCAGATCTTCTGGAGGACACCATTGCCCCCTTTGAGCAGATGTGGGACCGAATCGTTGCGGTATATCATTGTCCGGTGATTCAGAATAATTTCGAACAGCCCTTTTACCGTCTGCTGGGCAACAAGGATGTATCGGATCCGCACGGAAAGCTGCATTTTGCAGCCGAACTGAACGAGAGAATCTATGCTTATGCAGAAAGCCATGACAATTTCTACGTGCAGGACATTAACTTCCTGGCCTCGTGCTATGGCCTGACCAAATGGTCCGATCCGTATTACTGGCATATGTATAAATATGCGATGGCGGTGCCGGCGATACCGGAGCTCGCCTATAACCTTTCCAACATCATCAAATCGATTTACGGCAGGAATAAGAAGGCCATGGTGCTGGATCTGGACAACACTCTGTGGGGCGGCATTGTCGGAGATGACGGCCCGGAGAATCTGGAGATCGGACAGGAAACGCCGACGGCACAGCTGTACAGCGAATTCCAGAGCTATGTAAAGGAGCACAAGGATCTCGGAGTCCTCCTGGCGGTGGATTCCAAGAATGATGAGGAAAATGCCCTTGCGGGACTGTCCCGCCCGGATTCCGTTCTGCATCCGGAGGACTTTCTCGTGATCAAGGCCAATTGGGAGCCCAAAGACCGGAATCTTGAGCAGATCGCAGCAGAAATCAACATCGGAACGGACGCACTGGTTTTCGTAGATGACAACCCGGCTGAGCGGCACATTGTGAAGGGACAGCTGCCGGGGGTGGGGGTTCCGGAGCTCACGGCACCGGAGCATTATATTACGGAGCTGGACCGGGCCGGATATTACGAGGTTACCTCCCTGTCCGCCGATGACCTTGGCCGCAACGAAATGTATCGGGCCAACCTGGAGCGGGCCAGACAGGAAGCGAGCTTTACCGATTATCATGCCTATCTTCTGTCGTTGGAGATGAAGGCGGAGATTCGCCCCTTTGCACCGATGTACATGGCACGGATTGCGCAGCTCACGAACAAGAGCAATCAGTTCAATCTGACAACGCTGCGGTGCTCGCAGGCGCAGATCGAGCAGTTCGCGGCGGATCCTGCGCGGATCACGCTGTACGGGAAGCTCCAGGATAAATTCGGCGACAACGGGGTTGTCAGTGTAGTCTGCGGACATACGGATTCGGAGGAGAGGACGCTGTTCCACATTGATCTGTGGCTCATGAGCTGCCGGGTTCTCAAGCGTGAGATGGAATATGCTATGATGGATCAGCTGGCGGCGGAATGCCTTGCGAGAGGAATTCATGAGATTCGCGGGTATTACTATCCCACGGCAAAGAACAAAATGGTGAAGGACTTCTATGCTCTGGAGGGCTTTACAAAGCTTTCGGAGGATGCGGAGGGCAACACCGTCTGGAGCCTGTCGCCGAGTGCGGACGATCCGCACAGAACAGACGTGATTGCGGTCAACGCAGAGTGATGACGGGAGCGAGGGTGCAGGCGGCGCACACAGAACGGAGAAGAGGATGACGAGAGAAGAGGTATTCGAGAAACTGAATGAGGTGTTTCGCTCGGTGTTTGATGACGATTCCATTACGGTAGGGGAGGAAACCACCTCTGCGGATATTGAGGATTGGGATTCGCTGGAGCACATTGATCTGATTGTCTCGGTAGAGAAGGCCTTCGGCATGAAGTTCACGATGTCGGAGACGACAGGGATGAAGAACGTCGGTGAGATGGCGGACATTATTCTCGGCCGCATTGCATAACTCGGGCTGCAGGTGCGGATATGGCATTGATTTCATTGGAGTTCCTGGGCTTTTGTCTGCTCCTTGCCGTTGTGTACTATCTGGTTCCGGGAAAGCTGCAGAACCTGGTGCTGTTGGCGGCAAATGTATGCTTTCTGCTGCCGCTGACCTATGGGGGAGGAGCCATTGTCTCGCTGGGAATCGGCGTTCTGAGTGTGTATGCGGCGGCGAGAATCATCGAGGCGAACCGCGGTACCCTGCGACAGCGGATTGCGTTTCACGGAACGGTGGTGCTGAACCTGACCCTTCTGTTCCTGTATAAATATCTGCCCTGTGCGGAGGCGATGCTGTCGGTATTCGGTCTGTCGGTCAGGCTGCCGGAGCTCACCGCCATGGCACCGCTCGGCATTTCCTTCTACACGCTGCAGCTGCTGGGATATCTGATCTCCGTCAATGACGGAGGGCTGAAGGCGGAGACCGATTTTGTGCGGTTTGCGGTCTTTGGAAGCTATTTTCCGCAGCTGACCTCCGGTCCCATTACGCGCTATGAGGAGATGGCGCCGCAGCTGAGGGCAGCGAGGCAGCCGGGATATCAGAATCTGACACAGGGCGCGCAGCGGATGCTGTGGGGCTTTTTCAAAAAGCTGGTGATTTCGGAACGGGCCGCGGCGCTGGCCAACGCGGTATTCGGCAATTACGGCGTGTATGACGGCTGCTACATTCCTGTGGGGGCCGCGATGTTCGCCGTGCAGCTTTATACGGATTTCTCGGGCTGCATGGATATTGTGCTGGGAATGTCGCAGATTCTGGGAATTCAGCTTCCGGAGAATTTTCAGTCACCCTTCTTCTCACAGTCGATGACCGAGTTCTGGAGACGGTGGCATATCACACTGGGCGGCTGGTGCAGGGATTATGTGTTCTATCCGCTGCAGAAAACAGAGCTGTTCATCGGCCTCCGGGAAAGATCGGTGAAGCGATTCGGGCGGAAAAAGGGCAAAAAGCTTCCGATGTATCTGGCCATGTTCCTGATGTGGTTCACGGTCGGCTTCTGGCACGGCGGCTATCTGAAATATATCATCGGTTCCGGCCTGTTGCATTTCTGTTATATTGTGATCGGGCAGGAGGGGGCACCTCTGTGGAACCGGCTGAATGCGCTGCTGCATATCCGGACGGAATCGGCGGGACACAGGGCATTCCGGAGGATCCGGACCTTTCTCCTGGCCTGCAGCGGCTTTATATTCTTCCGTGCAGAGAGCACGGCGGAGGCACTGCACATGTATCGGGCGGCCGTCCGCTGGAATCCGACGGTGTTCTCATTGAACGGACTGGAGGCGCTGGGACTGGATCTTCCGGATCTGCTGATCCTGCTGCTGGGCATTCTGCTGCTGGCCTTTGTGGAAGCGCTGCAGCAAGGGGGATCCGTTCGCGGAATGCTGGCGGAGCAAAGTCTGCCGGTACGATGGATTCTGCTGCTGGCGCTGTTCTGCACGGTGATCGTTCTGGGACAGTACGGACCGGGGTTCGAGGCAGAGTCCTTCATATATGCGGCATTCTGACACCGTGTGTGCAGATGGAGGATAAACAGATACGAAAATTTAACGGTGAATCCGTCAGGTGCACAGAAAAGAATCAAGAGAGAATCAAGAAAGAATCAGGAAAGAATCAGGAAAGGATCAGGAAAGAATCAGGAAAGGATCAGGAGCAATGAAGATCGGAATTATCGGTGCGATGGATGTAGAGGTGGCTCTTCTGCGGGAGCACATGAAGACGGAGAGGGTGGAGCAATACGCCGGAATGACCTTTCAGGAGGGGACGCTGGGCGGAACGCCTGTTGTGGTGGTGAAGAGCGGAATCTGCAAGGTGAATGCAGCCCTGTGTGTCCAGCTGCTGGTGGATCACTTCGCCGTAACACAGGTGATGAATACGGGAATTGCCGGCTCCCTGAACAGAGAAATCAACATCGGAGACATCGTCGTCTCCACCAGTGCCAGATATCACGACGTGGACGCCACCGTGTTCGGATATCAGCCCGGCGAAATCCCGCAGCAGGGTATGGTATCCTTTCCGGCCGATGAGAAGCTGCAGGAGGCTGCGGCAGAGGCCGTGGAGAAGGCGGCACCGGAGGTCAGAGTGTTCCGCGGACAGATTGTTTCCGGAGATCAGTTCATTTCGTCAAAGGAGAAGAAGCTGCAGCTGATGCGCGATTTCCCGGAGGGACTGTGCTGCGAGATGGAAGGAACGGCGATCGCGCAGGCGGCCTTCGTGAATCAGATCCCGTTCGTTATTCTCCGGGCGATTTCGGACAAGGCAGATGAAAGCGCCGAAGAAAGCTACGACGTGTTCGAAAAAAAGGCTGCACAGCATTGTGCAGCCATTGCGGAGTATATGGTGACACACCTGGCGTAAGGACGAACCCCGGCCGCCGGGCGATACCATCATGAATTCGTCCGGCGGTCGATTCCTGTTGAAATCGGCCGGTGCGGCCCCCGGTTATCCGAAATAGCGCTGCAGGAGTCCGGCGAAGGCCTTGCCGTGCCGCGCCTCATCTCTTGCCATTTCATGAACGGTGTCATGAATGGCATCCAGATTCAGTGCCTTGGCTCTCTTTGCAAGATCCACCTTTCCGGCGGTTGCGCCGTTCTCTGCGGCCACACGGACCTCCAGATTGTGTTTGGTGGAATCCGAAACAACCTCACCCAGAAGCTCTGCGAACTTTGCAGCATGCTCCGCCTCCTCATAGGCAGCCTTCTCATAATACAGACCGACCTCCGGATATCCCTCGCGGAAGGCGGCGCGGGACATTGCCAGATACATGCCGACCTCGGAGCACTCGCCCTCGAAGTTCGCGCGCAGATCCGCCTTGATATCCTCCGGCGCATCCTTGGCAACGCCGATGATGTGCTCCGCGGCCCAGCTCATGCCCTCATCTTCCACGGGAACGAACTTCGACTTCGGAACGCCGCAGGTAGGGCATTTCCAATCCTCCGGAAGATCGGCGAACTTTACGCCCTCCGCCTCTTCGTCGTAAATGTGACCGCAGACAAGACATCTGTATTTCATAATCATAGACTCCTTTCAAAAATGGTGCCTGCACAGCAGGCAGAACAATGAATACCCTAAAAGCAATCAAGAACACATTCTTATTGAGAACTGTTCTTGATAGCAATAATATACCGTATCCGAAGGGAATTAGTCTATGCTAAATAGACACAATTTTCCTTCGGAAAACCTCGCTGCGCCTGTTTGCGGATTTCCGGTAGGAATTCGTCCGCAGGCGGCCGATTCCTGCGGAAGGCGGCCGCCTGCGGAAATATCTGTTATCCCGTTGAAATGTTGCAGGTGCGAAACAGATACGGTTATTGTGAAAATCCCGGGCAGCAGCTGTTATAATCAGCAGGAAGAACGGCGGCTCCCGGAGAGGTGCCGCAATCAAAAGAGAGGTGGGGGATGTCTTTTCGCAAAAAACTGCTGCTGGCCTTTGCCATTGTCATTATTTTGCCGGCAATTCTGACCTTTGCGGCATTCAAAATCATACAGATGGTGCTGCCGAGAGATGCGGCCATGGTTCCCAAGAGCGTGGTTCTGATCCTGGGGATTTCCATCGTTGCCATCCTGATCGTGACCGCAAGCCTGCTGACCGGCTGGCTGAAGTCCAGCATTCTGGATCCGGTGAATCAGCTGAAGCTGGCGATGATCCAGATCCGTGACGGCAATCTGGATTATCTGCTGGATACCGCGCAGAAGGGGGAGATCGGCGAGCTCTACCAGTGCTATGAGGACATGCGGCTGCGTCTCAAGGAAACGGCAGAGGAAAAGCTGGAGAATGATAAGCATGACCGGGAGCTGATCAGCAATATTTCCCATGATCTGAAGACCCCCATCACCTCCATCAAGGGGTATGTGGAGGGACTGCTCGACGGCGTGGCCAACACACCGGAAAAGCAGGAAAAATATCTGCGGACCATCTACAATAAGGTGGGAGACATGGTGCGGCTGATCAATGAGCTGACGCTGTATTCCAAGATTGACAACGATAAGATCCCATATAATTTCAGCAGAATCCGGCTGGCGGAATATTTCAGCGACTGCGTGGAGGAAATCGGAATGGAGATGGAATCCAAGAACATTGAGCTGAATTATTCCAATCTCCTGCCTCCGGACACCGAGATGATTGCCGATCCGGAGCAGCTCAAGCGGGTGATCAACAATATCATCAGCAATAGTGTAAAATATATGGATAAGAACCACGGCAGGATTGATATTCGGCTGCTGGATGAGCAGGACAGCCTGCGCATTGAGATTGAGGACAACGGGAAGGGCATTGCCGCCCGGGATCTGCCGAATATTTTCGATCGCTTTTACCGGGCGGATTCCTCGAGGAATTCCGCAACGGGAGGGAGCGGCATCGGTCTGTCCATTGTGAAGAAGATCGTGGAGGACCACGGAGGATACATCTGGGCCACCTCGAAGGAGCACGTGGGAACCTGCATGCACATGGTGTTCCGCAAGTACAGAGAGGTGAAGCAGACATCGGAGGCAGTCCGGATGCAGGAAAATGCCTGAGGGCGGACGCAGCACGGGCAGAGAGGCAGCAGAGAGGAAGGACGGGAGGAGCATGAGCAGGATATTGATCATCGAGGACGAAGAGGCCATTGCAGATCTGGAGAAGGATTACCTGGAGCTGTCGGATTTCGAGGTAACGGTGAAAAACCGGGGAGATGACGGCCTGCGGGAGGCATTGGCGGAAAGCTATGATCTGATCATTCTGGACCTGATGCTGCCCGGCATCGATGGCTTTGAAATCTGCAGGAAAATCCGTGAGAACAAGAACGTTCCGATTCTCATGGTGTCGGCGAAAAAGGATGATATCGACAAGATCCGCGGCCTGGGACTGGGCGCGGATGATTACATGACCAAGCCCTTCAGCCCCAGCGAGCTGGTGGCGCGGGTCAAGGCACACCTTGCGCAGTACGAGCGGCTGGTGGGCGGAGCAAGACCCGAGAACAACATCATTGAGATCCGCGGTCTGAAGATTGACAAGACGGCAAGGCGCGTCTGGGTGGACGGCAAGGAGAAGCAGTTCACAACGAAGGAGTTCGACCTGCTCTCCTTTCTGGCGGAGAATCCCAATCATGTTTTCTCCAAGGACGAGCTGTTCCGCAGGGTGTGGAACATGGACAGCGTGGGAGATATCGCCACCGTCACCGTGCACATCAAGAAAATCCGGGAGAAGGTGGAATATGACACCTCCAACCCGCAGTACATTGAAACCATCTGGGGCGTCGGCTATCGCTTTAAGATTTAAGGCCGGAAAGGTTGTTTATGTCAGACTGTGATACCTGCAGCAACGTGGAATGGGACGAGGAGGATCAGACCTATTACTGCGTCGCGGATGTGGATGAGGATGATTACGGCAGGATGCTGCAGGCCGAGGCCGGCGGCCATCCGAGGACACGCTGTCCCTATTGGGTGAACGGGGATGAGTATGCCGTCGTGCGGCATCAGGCTTTCTGAATATGGTTTTTAATTCCTATCTGTTTATCTGTATATATCTGCCTGTCTGTACAGCCGGCTGGTTCCTGCTGAACCGTGTCAGCCACAGGGCGGCGGACTGGTTCCTGATTGCCATGGGCATCTGGTTTTACGGCTGCTTCGGTCTGCCGTATCTGGCCGTGCTGGGGGCCAGCTGCCTGTTCAATTATGTGGTGGGACGCCGGGTGCAGGGAAGAGGACTGCTGGCGTTCGGCATTGCGGGCAACCTTCTGTTCCTGGGATGGTTTAAGTATCTGGCACCGGAGCTCTCGGGCTTTGCCTCCATCGGGCTGCCGGTGGGCCTCTCCTTTTACACCTTCAGTCTGATTTCCTATCTCATCGAGAAATACCGGGGGGAGATTGCGGAGGAATCCGTCCGGGAATATCTTCTGTATGTCACTTATTTTCCGAAGATCATCCAGGGGCCGATCACCTGCTATGAGGAGGTGGCGGCGCAGTTCCGCGATCCGGGGAAGCGGGCGTTCTGCAGGGAAAACTGTGCGAGGGGACTGAGCCTGTTCATCCTGGGACTGGCCAAAAAGCTGCTGATCGCGGATGTGCTCGCAGGGCCTGCCTCCTATGGCATACAAAGTGCCTATTATCTGGATACACTTTCCGTGCTCGCGGCCTTCGCCTGCTATGCCATGCAGCTGTACATGGACTTTTCCGGCTACTGTGACATGGCGATGGGCCTTTCGAGGATGCTGAACATTGAGCTGCCGCTGAATTTTGATGCCCCCTTTCAGGCAGAGAGCTTTCCGGAGTTCTGGAAGCGGTGGCATATGACGCTCACGCGGTTCTTCACGCGGTATGTGTATATTCCTCTCGGCGGCAGCAGGAGGGGAAGGGCCATAGCCTGCCGGAATGTGATGATCGTGTTCCTCCTGTCCGCACTCTGGCACGGCCTTGGCGGAACGTATCTCGTGTGGGGACTTCTCTCGGGCGCCTTTGTCGTTGCCGGCAATCTGCACCGGAGGGCGCAGCACACCGGGCCGGAGAGAAAACACGGAGGAGTTCTTTCCACGGTCCTCTGCCGGACAAGAGTGTTCTTCCTTTTCCTGCTGACGCTGGTATTCTTCGGCGCACCGAGCCTTGCCTACAGCGGCGCCGTTCTGCGGCGTTTCCTGGTGCCGACCTACCCCGGATGGCTGTATCGGATGGCGGCACAGATGGATGCGCCGGAATTCTGGCTGCTGAACAAGCTGGTGGCGGCAGCAGCTCCGGGGCTTGCCGATGCTGTGCGCCTTGCGGAGCTCCTGCTGGTGCTGGCGCTGGCCCTGTTCCTGGTGAACGCAAGACGAACGGCGGTGAAGCTGTCCGGGACGATGGCACTGGGCAGGCGGAATGCAGTGTGCATGGGACTCCTGCTGGCGCTGTGCCTTTGCTCGGTGTCGGGGGTATCGACGTATTTGTATTTCCAATTTTAGACGGGATGATGAAGGGTAATCGGGACAGCCAATTGCATCAACGGGAGAAGCGGTCGGGCAGCGCAGCGGGATTCCTGCGGACACTGGCAGGAGCGGCGGGCGCAGCGGCGGGCGGCTGCGCCCTTGCCGTCTATCTGTTCGACCCCTTTTACCACTATCACGCACCGTGGTTCGGGCTGAAATCCGTCCTGAGCGAGAAGGAATATCAGGTTCCGGGGAGCCTTCGGCATTTCACGTACGACTCGGTGCTGGTGGGCTCCTCCGTGGTGGAGAACAATGACAATGCCTGGTATGACGAAGCCTTCGGCGGAACGACCGTCAAGGCCGTGCGCAGCTACGGCGGCATCGCAGATCTTGTGTGGTACCTGAATCTGGCCTTTGATGCACAGGAAATCCGTCAGGTGTTCTTCAATCTGGATCCGGCCTCGCTGACCCAGGAGGCGGAAACCACCTTTGAGGCCTCCGGGTGCCCCATGTATCTGTACGACGACAATCCCTTCAACGACATCCGGTACCTGCTGAACAAGACCGTCCTTCTGGAAAAAATCCCTTATGAGATTGCGCAGTCGCTGTCTTCGGATTACAACGAGGGACTCTCCTACAACTGGGCGGAGGGGAAGGATTTCTCGGAGAACGGCGTCCTGACGCATTATCTGCGTCGGAAGGAGCCGGAGAAGGTCCTGGCGGCCGAGGCGAAAAGAGAGCAGCTGGAAGCGAACCTTGCTCTGCTGACGGAGATGGTGGAGGCGCATCCCGATACGCAGTTCTATTTCTTCCTGCCGCCCTATTCCATGATCTGGTGGGACGATGCCGTGCGGAACGGGCTGGAGGAGGTCTATCTGTACGATGAAGAGCGGGCAGCCGGGACACTGCTGGCCTATGACAACGTACACTTTTATGATTTTCAGAATGTGACGGAGACGGTGATCGACCTGAACCGCTATATGGATACGGTGCATTTCGACCCGCAGACCAATTATGAAATCTGTCAGGCCATGGCGGGCGGGGAGTATGAGGTGACCGCAGAGAATCTGCAGGGTACCTTTGCACGCACGCGGGAGATCATCGCCGCCTATGAGGCGGAGCAGATTCCTGCCTTTGAGGCAGCGGATCGGTTTGTATATGAGTGAGATCGTGACGGAGAGCAGCAGACAGACAAGTGAATTGCTGGAATGGTATGATCGGAATCGTCGGATCCTTCCCTGGCGGGAGGATCCGACGCCGTATCATGTGTGGATTTCGGAGATCATGCTGCAGCAGACCAGGGTGGAGGCCGGAAAGGCGTACTACCTGCGGTTCGTGGAGCAGCTGCCGGACATTGCAGCCCTCGCGGCGGCACCGGAGGAGGTGTATCTGAAGCTGTGGGAGGGACTGGGATATTACTCCCGTGTGCGGAATCTCCACAAGGCCGCCGTGAAGATTGAGGAGGAATACGGCGGCCGGATGCCGGACGAGGCGAAGGAGCTGGAGAAGCTGCCAGGGATCGGACCGTATTCTGCCGCCGCCATTGCCTCCATTGCCTTCGGAAAGCCGGCTGTGGCGCTGGACGGGAATCTTCTGCGGGTCTACGCCCGCATGACGGAATGCGGTGAGGACATCAGGAGCAATGCGGCGCGAAGGGCTGCGCTTGCCTATTATGCGGAGCGGATTCCGGCAGAGGGGGAGCGGCCCGGAGATTTCAATCAGGCGCTGATGGATCTCGGCGCGGGGATCTGCCTTCCGAACGGCGAGCCGCTGTGCGGGGCCTGCCCCTGGAGGGAGCGATGTTTTGCCTGCAGGGAGGAGCGGCAGCAGGAATTCCCGGTGCTGCCGGTGAAGAAGGAACGGAGGAAGGAGAAGCGTACCGTGCTGATCCTGCGGGCAGAGGGCCGGATTGCCATCCGCAGGCGCCCGGAAAAGGGCCTGTTGGCGGGACTGTATGAATTCCCGAATCTGGAGGGGCATTACCGCAGGGATGAGGTCCCGGAGCTGGTGCGGCAGCTGTTTCTCTCCGGAGAGAGTGTCTGTGCGGCAGAACGGCGGGACGGGCGGAAGCTGACTGTGCAGCCTCTGCCGGAAGCGAAGCACATCTTCTCTCACATCGAATGGC
>CAVKMX010000062.1:0-13066 GCA_963657295.1 Clostridium sp. CAG:302 | reverse complement strand
GCCTCGCAAGGCCCCCGGACTGGACATTCTCCGCCACCCTGTCGCCTGGCGGGCGAGTGAACTGTAACGGGCCGCGCTTTATAAACCATACGGAAGCGGGCCGTGCTTTCAACAGGGAACGCAGTATGGTATCATGTAGGACAGCGGCAGGCGGCGGAGGTGCGGCCTGCTGCGGCAGAGGGCAGGCAACAGGCAGCAGCGGGGGTACCGGATAACAGGAGGCAGCATGAGCAGGATCATCCTTAAACTGAGCGGAGAGGCGCTGGCAGGAGAGAAGAAAACCGGCTTTGATCTGGAGGTCGTCCAGATGGTTGCGGAGCAGGTGAAGAAGCTGGTGGATGACGGAAATGACGTCGGTGTTGTGATCGGCGGCGGGAACTTCTGGCGGGGCCGCACCGGAACGGAGATTGACCGTGTGAAATCCGATCAGATCGGAATGCTGGCTACGGTAATGAACTGTCTCTATGTTTCGGAAGTGTTCCGCGGAACAGGGCTTATGACCAATGTTCTGACACCGTTTGAAATCAGCGGCGTGACGAAGCTCTTTTCCAAGGACAGGGCCAACAAGTATTTTGCAAGGCACATGGTGGTGTTCTTCGCAGGCGGTACGGGACACCCCTTTTTCTCCACGGATACCGGCGTGGTGCTGCGGGCCATTGAGGTGGATGCGGACTGCATCCTGATGGCGAAGAACATCGACGGCGTATACGATGCCGATCCGGCCAGAAACCCGGATGCCAGGAGATATGAGAAGCTGAGCATTCAGGAAATCATTGACCGCAATCTGCAGGTGATTGATATGACGGCCTCCATCATGGCAAGGGACAATCACATGCCGCTGCGCATCTTTGATCTGAATGAAAAGGACAGTATTCTCCATGCGGCAGGCGGAGAATTCAACGGGACGACAGTGACGGTGGATTGAGCAGGCGGACGAGGCGTTCGTCAGGGTACAGAGCACATACAATTTCAGGAGAGGACAGAGACGATGAGCGATCCCAAGATTAAGGCATACGAGGACAAGATGAAGAAGGCCATTGAGTTCCTGGAGACAGATCTCCAGACGGTGCGCGCAGGCCGTGCGAATCCGCATATTCTGGACCGCGTGCGGGTGGATTATTACGGCGCGCCCACACCGCTGCAGCAGGTTGCCAACATTTCGGTACCGGAGGCGCGCATCATTCAGATTCAGCCCTGGGATCGGAATCTGATCAAGGATATCTGCCGTGCCATTCAGATGGCGGAGATCGGCATCAACCCGACCAGCGATGCCACCACGATCCGGCTGGTGTTCCCGGAGATGACGGAGGAAAACCGCAGGAATCTGGCCAAGGATGTGAAGAAGAAGGGGGAGGAGTCCAAGGTTGTCATTCGCGCCGCGCGCCGCGACGGCATGGACGAGTTCAAGAAGCAGAAAAAGGCGGCCGAGATCTCGGAGGACATCGCGGCACAGCTGGAGGATGAGCTGCAGAAGCTGACGGATGAATTCATCAAGAAGGTGGACGTCATCGTGGAGAACAAGACCGCTGAGGTCATGAAGGTCTGAGGAAAATGGCAGCTGAAAAGGAATACAGAATTCCGGCGCATGTTGCCATCATTATGGACGGCAACGGGCGCTGGGCGAAAAGACGCGGGCTTCCCCGCACGGCAGGGCACGCGCAGGGCGCAAGGGTTGTGGAGCAGATCCTGGAGGAGGCCGATCATCTGGGAATCCGGTATCTGACGGTATATGCCTTCTCCACCGAGAACTGGGCGAGACCGGATACGGAGGTGAAGACGCTCATGAATCTTCTCCGTACCTATATGAAGACTTCTCTGGCCAAATGTGCGAAGAACAACGTCCGCATCCGCGTGATCGGAGATAAGTCCAGACTCGATGAGGATCTGCAGCGCAGCATTGCGAACCTGGAGGAATCCACCAGAACGAATACCGGGATCGGTTTTCAGATCGCAATCAATTACGGTGCGCGGGATGAGATGCGGCGCGCGGTCACAGAGCTGGCGCAGAGGGTGAAGGCGGGGACGCTGGCACCGGAAGAGATCTCAGAGGAGATGATCTCGGAGGCACTGGACACAAGAGGGATCCCGGATCCGGATCTGCTGATCCGTACCTGCGGGGAACAGAGACTTTCCAATTTTCTGATGTGGCAGCTTTCCTATGCGGAGCTGTATTTCACAGATGCGGCATGGCCTGATTTCAATAAGGAAGAGCTGGAGAAGGCAATTGATGCCTACAATCACAGAGAACGCAGATTCGGAGGATTGGTCAACGGATGAGCAAACGCGTTATCAGCGGAATCGTAATTGCAGTTCTGGCTGTAGTGTTGGGGCTGATCGGCGGTGCCCCGCTGGGAATCATGTTGGGTCTGTGCGCCTTTGTCGGATATTATGAGCTGACAAGGGCACTTGGCGTGCATGATGCAGGCAGGGAGCGGGTGAACGGGCTGGAGATTACGGGACTTGCGGCGTGTGCGGTCTACTATGGGACGCTGATCGTCCTCAGCTATGTTTACGGCTGCTATGAGCAGGAAGATCTGCTCCTGCTGTGGGGTTCCTACGCGCCGGAGGGCTTTATCCACCTTGCCGATGCACTGACGATCGCAGCAGTGGTTGCAGTGTTCATGGTCAATATGATTCTGTATGTGCTGACCTTCCCACGCTATGAGGCCGGGCAGGTCATTGATTCGATCTTTGCCTTTCTGTATGCACCGCTTCTGATTGCGTGCATCTACCGGGCCCAGTTCCTGCCCTACGGGAAGTTCGTTTATGCATTGATTTTCTTCTGTGCATGGATTTGCGACACCTGTGCCTGGGCAGCCGGAAGAGCCTTCGGCAGGCATAAGATGACACCGGTGCTCTCCCCGCACAAGACAGTGGAGGGAGCCGTCGGCGGAATTCTGGGCAGTACGGTTCTGTGCGTTCTCATGGCATGGCTGGTGGATGTTCTCGTGCCGGAGGTGCCGCTGCATCTCTATGTGCCGTTTGCTGTCATCGGTGTCGCGGGAGCCCTTCTTGGCATGGTGGGAGATCTTGCGGCCTCTGCCATCAAGCGCAATCACGGCATTAAGGATTACGGAAAGGTGATCCCGGGACACGGCGGCATCATGGACCGCTTCGACAGCATTATTTTCACGGCGCCTGTCATCTATGCATTGGGGGTCCTGTTCCTCGTGCACTGAGACCGGCAGGTGCTGAACAGATACAGAATCTGATTGGATGATGCCGGGCAGCGCCCGGCATAGGTGTTTATTATGGCGAAACGAATCGCAATCATCGGTTCCACGGGATCCATCGGGACCCAGGCACTGGATGTTGTCAGAACTTATTCGGACGAGCTGCAGGTAACGGCGCTTGCAGCCGGCAGGAATACCGTCAGAATGGAAGAGCAGATCCGGGAATTTCATCCGGAGCTGGTGTGTATGTGGGAAGAGAGTGCCGCGGCGGATCTTCGCACGAGAACGGCGGATCTGCCGGTCAGAATTGTCTGCGGCATGGAGGGACTGTGCGAGATTGCCATGATGGAGCACAGTGATCTGTTCCTCAATGCCGTGGTGGGGATGATCGGCATCCAGCCGACGCTTGCCGCCATCGGGGCAGGGAAGGTCATTGCCCTTGCCAATAAGGAAACGCTGGTCACAGCCGGACATCTGATCATGCCGGCGGCGGAGGCTATGGGAGTGGAGCTGCTGCCCGTGGATTCGGAGCACAGCGCGATTTTTCAGTGCATGAACGGAGAACCGAGATCGAGGATCGACAAGATTCTCCTGACCTGCTCCGGCGGGACCTTCCGCGGGAAGAAGAGGGAGGAGCTGCTGCATAAGCACGCGGCGGAGGCGCTGAACAACCCCAACTGGGATATGGGGGCGAAGGTCACCATTGACTCCGCAAGCCTCGTGAACAAGGGGCTGGAGGTGATGGAGGCCAGATGGCTGTTTGATGTGGACGTGGATCGGATCCAGGTTGTGGTACAGCCGCAGAGCGTCCTGCATTCCGCGGTTCAATATGTGGACGGCTCCGTGCTGGCGCATCTGGCTTCACCGGACATGCGGCAGCCGATTCAGTATGCCTTTTTCTATCCGGACAGGAGGCCGCTGGCCATTAAGCCGCTGGACCTGTTCGAGCTGGCAGAGGTGCGGTTTGAAAAACCGGATACGGAGACCTTCCGTGGACTTCCGCTGGCGTATCGTGCGGCCCGCGCAGGCGGCTCCATGCCGACGGTGTTCAATGCCGCCAACGAGGAGGCAGTCAGTCATTTCATGAAGAATGAGATCGAGTTCCTGGATATCTACGACCTGATCGAGGGAGCAATGGATGACCACGACCTGATCGCGAATCCCTCGCTGGACCAGATTCTGGAAACGGAAGAGGCGGCAAGGGAAGATGTTCGGAGAAGAATAGAGGCGATCCGGCATGCTGGTTAGTATTCTTATTTTCCTGGTCATTTTCTCTGTGATCGTGGTTGGCCACGAGTTTGGCCATTATGCGGTGGCGAGGCGCTGCGGCATCCGGGTGAGGGAATTTGACATCGGCATGGGGCCTGCACTCTGGAAAAGAGAAGGACGGGAGACAACCTTCTGCATCCGCGCGTTTCCGATCGGCGGTGCGTGCCTGTTCGAGAATCCGGAGGATGCAGAATCCCCCTGGGAGAATTCCGCGGCAGGTCCGGAAAAGGAAAAGGAGAATGCGGTGCTGCGGGAGTGGGAGAAGGACCCGCACTCCTACCGCAATGCAGGGGTCGGTGCCAGAATTGCCACGGTTCTGGCCGGGCCGGCAGCCAATTTCATCATCGGGCTTCTGTTCGCCGTTGTGACGGTGGCCTTCTGCGGGACGGACCTTCCGGTGGTCGGCAGTGTGCAGGAGAATTCTGCGGCCGAGGAGGCGGGACTTTGCTCCGGAGATATCATCCGGAGGATCAACGGGGAATCCATTCATCTGTACCGGGAGGTGATGCTGGAGTCCTCCATGAATCAGGGAGAAGCGCTGACAATCACCTATGAGAGAGACGGCGCATGGAATACGGTGGAGCTCACGCCGCACTACGATGAGGAGGCGGGACGATACTACATCGGACTCGTGGGCTCCGGCGAATATATGGAGTGCAATGCCCTTCAGGTATTCCAATACGGATTCTATGAGGCGGAATATTGGGTCCGCGCCACCGTCAGGTCTCTGGAGATGATCTTCCGCGGCCGGTTCTCCATGGATGATCTGGCGGGACCCGTCGGAATGGTGCAGGTGGTGGACGAGACCTACGAAGCGACCAGGGCCTACGGGTGGTCAACGACCGTGCTGACCTTCCTGTCGCTGACGACCCTCCTGTCGATCAACCTGGGGATCATGAACCTTCTGCCGATCCCGGGACTGGACGGCGGACGGTTCCTCCTGCTGCTCGCGGAGCTGATCCGCGGCAAAAAGCTCTCCACGGAGACAGAAGGGTATATTACGCTGGCGGGCGTTGTCGTGCTGGCGGCCATTATGGTTCTGGTCATGTTCAATGATATCAGCAGATTCTTCCGGTGATCCGGAAGACAACCGCGAGAAAGGAAGAAACGGGGATCGTGAATACATATCGAGAGCACACACGTGCAGTTTCCATCGGAAAGGTTGTGATCGGCGGAGGACATCCGATTGCCATTCAGTCTATGACCAATACCCGGACGGATGATGTGGAGGCAACGGTTGCCCAGATTCTGCGTCTGGAGGAGGCCGGCTGCGATATCATACGCTGTACGGTGCCGGATGAGAAATGCGCAAAGGCTCTGGCGGAGATTAAGAAGCAGATCCACATTCCGCTCGTGGCCGACATTCATTTTGATTACCGCATGGCGATTGCAGCCATGGAAAACGGTGCAGACAAGATCCGCATCAATCCGGGCAACATCGGGGGAGAGGACCGCATCCGTGCGGTGGTTTCCTGCGCCAGGGAACGGAATATCCCCATCCGCGTAGGGGTGAATTCCGGCTCTCTGGAGAAAAATCTGGTGGAGAAATACGGCGGGGTGACACCGGAAGGGCTGGTGGAGAGCGCGCTGGACAAGGTGTCCATGGTGGAGAAATGCGGATATGACAACATTGTCATCAGCATCAAATCCTCAGACGTGCTGACCTGTGCGAGGGCACATGAGCTGCTGGCACAGAGGAGCGATTACCCGCTGCACGTAGGAATCACGGAGGCGGGAACCACATACGGCGGACTCATCAAATCCTCGGTGGGACTGGGCATCATCCTGTACCAGGGCATCGGTGACACCATCCGCGTTTCTCTGTCGGGGGATCCCGCAGAGGAGGTCCGGGCGGCCAAGGGAATTCTGCGGGACCTCAAGCTGCGGAACGAGGGGGTGGAGGTAACCTCCTGTCCTACCTGCGGAAGGACCCGCATTGACCTGATCGGACTGGCAGCCAAGGTGGAAGAGATGGTGCAGCGATATCCGTACAGCATCAAGGTGGCGGTCATGGGATGCGCGGTGAACGGCCCCGGGGAAGCCAAAGAGGCGGACATCGGCATTGCCGGCGGCAATGGAGAGGGACTCCTTATCAAAAAGGGAAAGGTGGTCCGGAAGGTTCCGGAGGATCAGCTGCTGGAGGTGCTCAGGGAAGAACTGGACCATTGGCAGGAGCAATGATATGGCGAAGACTTTTTCGGAGGTATTTCCCACGGTTCCTCTGCGGGGGGAGCTGCAGGATCTGTTCCGGGATACGCAGGTGACGCGTGTTGCATACAGCAAGGATCATCAGAAGCTCCGGATTTATCTGGACAGCAGGCATCTGATTCACAACAGGCACATCCGGGAGATGGAGGCGCAGCTGACGCGGCGGGTGTGCGGCGGCTCCGGTGTCCGGGCGGTTCTGGTGGAGCATTATTCCCTGTCGCAGCAGTATAATCCGGAAATGCTGCTGCATGAATACATGGACTCCCTGGCAGAGGAATTCTGGCAGGTGAGTCCGATCCTGGGAAGCTTCTTTCGGGAAGCTTCTTTTGATTATCCGGAAGAATATCAGATGCGGATTCATCTGGAAAACTCCGGTTATGCCAGAGATGAGGGCCAGACCATCCGGAGAATGCTCACGGACATTCTCCGGGAGCGCTGCGATATGGACTGTGAGATTACGCTGCTGTGCGACCGGCCGGTCCGGAAAAGAGCAAAGGCTGTTCTGGATGAAACGGAGACGGAAAGGCGTGTGCCTGCAGCGGCCGGAACCGGAGAGCGGGGAGAAGGCAGAGGGGCGGACAATACGGCGCATTCGATGGATTCACTGCAGGCTGCGGCCGGAGAAGGAGCGGCGGAGGAAAGGCAGGGAGGAAGCGGAGCTGCCGGCTCCGTCAGGGGCTCCTCGGGAAACCGCGCCGCAGGCAAATTCACCGCAGGCAAAAGGGACGGGAAGTCCGGAGAGAAGGCAGAGCGGGGCATCCGCAGCTTCGTCCGGTCGAATCGGCCCGAGGTGATCTGCGGCAGGGACTTTGACGATGAGGCCATTGCCATAGCGGACATTCTGGGCGAAATGGGAGAGGTCACGATCCGCGGCAAGATCATGATGAGCGAGAGAAGAGACATCCGGAACGAGAAGTCGATTCTCAAGTTCACATTGACGGATTTCACGGACTCGATTGCTGTGAAGCTCTTTGCCCCCACCATGTTCGCAGAGCAGACCATGAAGCGCCTGCAGCCGGGGATGTTTGTCAAGGTGAAGGGATATACCAAGGAGGACAGCTTTGAGCATGAGGTCACCATTGCCTCTCCCACAGGAATCATGGAAATCCCGTCCTTTGAGACCAAGCGGAAGGATCATTACGAGAAGAAGCGTGTAGAGCTCCACATGCACACGAAGATGAGTGACATGGACGGCGTTTCCGAGTGCAGGGATCTGGTGAAGCGTGCGTACAGCTGGGGGTGGCCCGCGGTTGCCATCACAGATCACGGAAACGTACAGGCCTTTCCGGATGCCAATCACATGGTGGAGAAGCTGTACGGAGATGACTGCGCGGCGAGAAAGGAACGGGGGCTGGCACCGGTGGACCGGCAGGATTTCTTCAAGGTGATCTACGGTGTGGAATGCTACCTTGTGGATGATCTGAAGAAAATGGTCACCTTCGGGGACACAGAGGCAGATCCTGCCTTTGCCGCAGACGGTGCGGCGCAGGAGAACGGCAGAAGGACTCCGGAGGAGTATGACATCGAAAACGGGCGGTACGTCATCTTCGACATTGAGACCACCGGCTTTTCTGCAGAGCGCAGCCGGATCATCGAAATCGGAGCGGTCCGATATGAAAACGGCAGGAAAACCGGCGATTTCTCGGAATTCGTCAATCCGAAGGTACCGATTCCCTTCCGCATCACGAAGCTCACCAGCATCACGGATGAGATGGTGCTGCCGGCGGAGACCATCGACAAGGTGCTGCCGAGATTCCTGGAGTTCTGCCGAGGCTGCGTCCTGGTGGGACACAATGTAGGCTTTGACATCAGCTTCATCCGGAAGAATGCAAAGGATCTGGGATTCGACTGCCCTTTTACGACAGTCGATACCATCGGCATGGCCAGAGTGATGCTGCCGGGACACAAATCCTACAATCTGGATGCGGTCGGAAAGCTGCTGAACGTGGTCAATCCGCACCACCACCGGGCCGTGGATGATGCAGCCACTACGGCAGAGATCTTCATCCGGCTGCGGGAGATGTTCCTGCAGCGGGGCGTTCGGACTCTGGGCGGAATGAATGCGCTGGCGGATCAGGATCCGGATGTGATCCGCAGACTCCGCCCCTACCACTGCATTCTGTTGGCCAAGAATGTCACAGGGCGGACCAACCTGTACCGTCTGATCAGTGCATCCCATCTGACGTATTACCATCAGAAGCCGAAGATTCCGAAAACCCTTCTGATGCAATACCGGGAGGGACTGATCGTCGGCTCAGCCTGTGTCATGGGAGAGCTTTACCAGGCGATTCTGGATGAAAAGACGGAAGAGGTGCTGTCCGGAATTGTGGATTTCTACGATTATCTGGAAATCCAGCCGAGAGAGAACAATGAATTCCTCATCGCCTCGGAGAAGTATGAGAACATCCGCAGCATGGAGGATATTCTGGAGATCAATCGAAGGATTGTCCGCCTTGGCGAGCAGCACGGCAAATCGGTTGTGGCAACGGGAGATGTGCATTTCCTGGATCCGGAGGATGAAATCTATCGCTCCATCATCCAGGACAGCATGGGGATGAATCAGGAGGAGAAGCCGGCCCCGCTTTATCTGAAAACCACGGATGAAATGATGGAGGAGTTTTCCTATCTGGGTGCGGCCAAGTGCGAGGAGGTTGTCATCACCAATCCGCAGAGGATCGCCGATCGGGTGGATGCCATCTCGCCGGTTCGCCCGGACAAATGCCCCCCGGTGATCGAGAATTCGGATGAGCAGCTTCGGGAGATCTGTTACCGGCAGGCACACAAGATGTATGGAGATCCGCTGCCGAAGGTGGTGGGAGAGCGGTTGGAACGGGAGCTGACCTCGATCATCCGGAACGGATACTCTGTTATGTATATCATTGCACAGAAGCTGGTGTGGAAATCCAATGAGGACGGGTACCTCGTCGGCTCCCGGGGATCGGTCGGCTCTTCCTTTGTGGCGACCATGGCGGGGATCACGGAGGTGAACCCGCTGGCACCCCATTATTATTGTGAGAGCTGTCATTATTCGGATTTCGACTCCGAGGAGGTGCGCGCCTATGCGGGGCGGTGCGGCGTGGATATGCCGGTGAAGCTGTGCCCGCGCTGCGGAAAAGAGCTGGTGCGCGCCGGCTTTGACATTCCCTTTGAGACGTTCCTTGGCTTCAAGGGGGATAAGGAGCCGGACATTGACCTGAATTTCTCGGGCGAGTATCAGTCGAAGGCCCACGCCTATACAAAGGTTATTTTCGGTCATGAGCAGACCTTCAAGGCGGGAACCATTGCAACCGTGGCTGACAAGACAGCCTACGGATATACGCTTGGCTACTGCGAGCACCGGGGCATTGTCAAGAGAAGGTCGGAGATGGAACGGCTGGCCAGAGGGTGCACCGGCGTGCGTCGGTCAACCGGACAGCATCCGGGCGGCATCGTGGTCCTGCCCCTGGGGGAGGAGATCAACACCTTTACGCCGGTGCAGCATCCCGCCAACGACATGACCACCAACATTGTCACCACGCATTTTGACTATCATTCGATCGACCACAACCTGCTGAAGCTCGACATCCTCGGACACGATGATCCCACAATGATCCGGATGCTGCAGGACATCACGGGCGTGGACCCCATTCAGCTGCCGCTGGATGATCCCGGGGTGATGCAGCTCTTTACGGGCCTGGAGTCCCTGAAGATCACGCCGGAGCAGAACGGCGGCATCAAGGTGGGAACCCTGGGGGTTCCGGAGTTCGGAACGAAATTCGTCATGGGCATGCTGCAGGACACCAAACCCTCCACGCTCTCGGAGCTGATCAAGATTTCCGGCCTTTCCCACGGAACGGATGTGTGGCTGGGAAATGCCTCGGATCTGATTGCGGCGGGAACCTGTACGCTGTCCACGTGCATCGGCTGCCGCGACGACATCATGACCTATCTCATCAACATGGGAGAGGATCCCTCCATGGCCTTCAAAACCATGGAATCGGTGCGGAAGGGCAAGGGACTGAAGCCGGAAATGGAGGAAGCCATGCGGGCGGCCGGTGTGCCGGAGTGGTATCACGATGCCTGCCTGAAGATCAAATACATGTTTCCGAAGGGACATGCAGCCGCCTACGTCATGATGGCGCTGCGGATTGCCTGGTTCAAGGTGCATGAGCCGCTGGCCTATTACTGCGCGTATTACACCATCCGCGCGAAGGCGTTCGATTATGAAATGATGGCTCAGGGACAGCAGCATCTGCTGGAATGCATGCAGGAGTACCGGTCGCGTGACAAGCTGACGGCGGCAGAGGAGGCGCAGCTCGACGATGCCCTGGTGGTGCGGGAAATGTACGCCAGAGGCATTTCCTTCACCCCCATTCAGCTGGGCACGGCCCGCGGCAGGGCGTTTCAGATTGTGGACGGGAAGATCATGCCCTCTTATACGTCCATTCACGGCATGGGTGCCAACGCGGCCGATGCGCTGGAGGAGGCCTGCAAGAACGGCCCCTTTGTATCCCAGCAGGATATCCGCGAACGGGCAAAGGTATCCCAGACGATTCTGGAGAAAATGAGTGAGCTGGGGCTGTTGGGCGATCTGCCGCAGTCCAATCAGTTCTCGATTTTTGATCTGCTGACGTGAAGAGCGGCGGAGAGGACCGGGTAAAAAGTCACGGTAGTCAGAAAATATGATAAATATTACGTCTATTTAAAAGTACTTGCACGACTCGGAATCCTATAGTATTATCTTACTTGTCCCGAGCGGAACGGAACATTCCAGAAGACAGATGACTGGCGGATGGATTGAGGGTTTCGAGGGACAGGAAGATATGGCTCGTTGGTCAAGAGGCTAAGACGCTGCCCTCTCACGGCAGAATCATGGGTTCGATTCCCGTACGAGCTACGGATGGAGAGCTGATCGCAGGATCAGCTCTTTTTTGGTATATTCGTATCTGCGCGGTGTGCAGGCGCGCGGCAGCGGATTCCATGCGGCAGGAGAGGAAAATGGATACACGGATCATTGACTTGAAGAAAACCATACTGGAGAACAACGATCAGGACGCGGAGAAGCTGCGCGGCGAGACAGAAAGGGCCGGCTGCAGCTATCTGAATGTGATGTCCTCCCCGGGGGCCGGCAAGACCACCACCATTCTGGCCCTTCTGAGAGCCCTCGGAGGGAGACTTTCGTGCGGCGTCATGGAGGCGGACATCGATTCGGATGTCGATGCCAGAACCATACAGAATGCCGGATATCCGTGTGTGCAGCTGCACACCGGCGGGATGTGCCATCTGGATGCGCAGATGTCCCGGCAGGGGATGGCCGCGCTGCGCGGGGAATCGGCGGCGGACCTTGAGCTTGTGATTCTGGAAAACGTGGGGAATCTCGTGTGTCCTGCAGAATTTGACACCGGTGCGGATCTGAATCTGGTCCTTCTCTCTGTTCCGGAGGGGGATGATAAGCCGCTGAAGTATCCGCTCATGTTCGAGAAGGCCGATGTCATTGTACTGAACAAGATCGATGCGATGCCGGCCTTTGATTTCGACACCGGAAGATTTGAAAGATATGTGCGGCTGCGGAATGAAGCTGCCCGCATCTATAAGGTCAGTGCCGCCACCGGAGAGGGCATCGCGCCTCTGGCAGACTGCATTGCGGAGCATGTGAGGAACAGGAGGGAGAATGGCAATGCGCGTCATTGAAGTGAATAAGAGCATCTATGCCGGGAATGAGAAGCTGGCGGAGGAGATCCGCGAGGAGCTCAAGAGGAAGGGAACCTTTCTCCTCAACGTGATGGCCTCCCCCGGGGCCGGTAAAACCAGCGTGCTGCTCCGAACCATTGAAATGCTCCGGGAGAGGTATTCCATCGGTGTCATGGAGGCAGACATCGAGGCGGAGGTGGATGCCCTGCGCCTGCGGGAGGCAGGGGTCTGCTCCATTCAGGTTCATACCGGCGGCGAGTGTGCCATGACGGCACAGATGACAAGGCAGGCGCTGGACGGAATGCAGGAGGAGCTGGGAGAGGGAGCAGAGCTGCCGGAGCTCCTGTTCCTTGAGAACATCGGGAATCTCGTCTGCCCTGCGGAGGAGGATGTGGGAGCCTCGGCCAGCATCGAGATCCTCTCGATTCCGGAAGGGGATGATAAGCCGCTGAAATACCCGCTGATGTTCCGCGTGGTGCAGGCTGTTCTGGTCAACAAAATCGATACGCGGGCGTATTTTGCCTTTGACGATGAGGCGGTAAAGCGCCGCATTCATGCGCTGAATCCGGAGGCCGAGGTATTCTTTGTCAGCGCGAAAACCGGAGAGGGGTTTGAAGCGTGGGTGCAGTGGCTGACCGATCGGCTGTCCGTGGGACGGATGTGATCGGATGTAATCGGATGTGACCGGATGGTTACTGTACAGACGCCCGCCGGTGACGGGTCCTGGCGGAGCTGTCCGTCCTGGG
>CAVKMX010000061.1:0-13078 GCA_963657295.1 Clostridium sp. CAG:302 | reverse complement strand
AGGCCTCGCAAGGCCCCCGGACTGGACATTCTCCGCCACCCTGTCGCCTGGCGGCGAATGAACTGTAACTTGCCCGCCGCACAGCGGTCCATGCCCGTGCGGCGCGTGATTGACACAGCGATACGATTGTATACAATTACAGGTGGAGCACACAGAACGGAACGCCGCTCTGTGTGCTCCGTGTTGTTCAGAGAAGGCGCGCTGCGCTTTGGACCGGCTGTTCCGGGCACGCCGTACCGGCATCATGGAAGGAGAATCGCATGGTAGCATTGCACGAAAGGGGAGCCTATTACCTTGGAAATGGGCGTTTTATCGAGGACGGCGCACAGGCCGGTGCGCAGCTGGCAGCAGAAGGGCTGTCCCTGACCAAGGAGACCGCCAGAGATCTCACCATGGCCTGGGGAATTCTCTCTTCTCACAATGTGTCCGGAGACAGGGAGAAGCTCCGGATCCGCTTCGATCAGCTGACCAGCCATGACATCACCTATGTCGGCATCATTCAGACCGCCAGAGCGTCCGGACTGGAGAAATTCCCCATCCCCTACGTCCTCACCAACTGTCACAATTCTCTTTGCGCCGTAGGCGGCACCATCAATGAGGACGATCACATGTTCGGCCTCACGGCAGCGCAGAAATACGGCGGTGTGTACGTTCCGCCGCACCTTGCCGTCATTCATCAGTACGCAAGAGAGATGATGGCATGTTCCGGCGGCATGATTCTCGGCTCCGATTCCCACACACGGTACGGGGCTCTGGGAACGATGGCCATGGGCGAGGGAGGACCCGAGCTGGTAAAGCAGCTGCTGAACCAGACCTATGACATCCAGAGACCGCAGGTCATTGCCGTGCATCTGACCGGTGCGCCGAAGAGGGGCGTCGGGCCGCACGATGTGAACATTGCGCTGATCGGTGCTGTGTTCGAGAGCGGCTTCGTGAAGAACAAGGTGCTGGAGTTCATCGGGGAAGGCGTGCACAATCTTTCTGAGGAGTACCGCATCGGCATCGACGTGATGACCACGGAGACGACCTGTCTCTCTTCCATCTGGGAGACGGATGAGAAGACGAAGGAGTGGCTGGCACTCCATGGCCGTGAGGATGCCTACCGTGCGCTGACACCCGGCAGGGGAGCATATTACGACGGTGTGATCGAGATTGACCTTTCCGCGGTGGAGCCCATGATCGCCATGCCCTTCCATCCGTCGATGGCATATACCATCGACGAAGTGAACCACAATCTTCCTGATGTTCTCCATGCCGTAGAGGAAAGAGCGAAGGTCTCCTTTGGAGATCAGGTGGAGGCAAGGCTGCAGGATAAAATTGTAGACGGGCGTCTCCTGACGGACCAGGGCATTATTGCGGGCTGCGCAGGCGGCGGCTTTGAGAACATCTGCGAGGCGGCAGGGCTCCTGGCCGGAGAAGACATCGGTAACGGCAGATTCTCCCTCTCGGTATATCCGGCCTCTCAGCCGATCTATGCGGAGCTGATCCGCAACGGCGTGGCAGCGTCGCTCATGGATGCGGGAGCAGTGCTCAAGACCGCCTTCTGCGGACCCTGCTTCGGTGCGGGAGATACGCCGGCGAACAACGCCTTTTCCATCCGGCATTCGACGAGGAACTTCCCGAACCGCGAGGGCTCGAAGCCGCAGAACGGACAGATTTCCTATGTGGCGCTCATGGATGCCAGGTCGATTGCGGCAACGGCGGCGAACCAGGGGTTCCTCACGCCCGCAACCGCGATGGACAAGGACGTGCCCGCATACCACTATCATTTCGATAAGAGCATTTACGAGAAGAGGGTATTCGACTCCCACGGAGTTGCCGACGAAAAGGTCGCGATTCAGCTGGGACCGAACATTCGCGACTGGCCGAAAATGGAGCCGCTGCCGGAGCATCTGGCGCTGCGCATTGTGGCGGAGATTCATGATCCCGTCACGACAACGGATGAACTGATTCCTTCCGGCGAGACCTCCTCCTATCGCTCGAATCCGGAGGGACTGGCGGAGTTCGCGCTTTCCAGAAAGGCACCGGACTACGTGAAGCTTGCCAAGGAGGTCCGGGAGGGCGAGAGAGCGCAGGTGGCCGGCACCTGCATCGGAGAGGCTCTGCCCGGCTTCCACGACGTCATGATGGCGATCCGCGGGAAATTCCCGGAGGTGAACCGCACCAACATCGGCATCGGCTCCGCCATCTTCGCGGTGAAGCCGGGGGATGGATCGGCAAGAGAGCAGGCTGCCTCCTGCCAGAAGGTACTGGGCGGCTGGGCGAACATCGCCAATGAGTACGCAACCAAGCGCTACCGCAGCAATCTGATCAACTGGGGCATGCTGCCCTTTGTCATTCCGGAGGGAGAGCTTCCGTTCACAAAGATGGATTACCTGTTCTTCCCGGAGATCCGGAAAGCCGTGGAGGAGAAGGCGGAGACCTTCTGCGGCTATGTGGTGAAGGGAGAGGAGCTGGTGCCCTTCACGGTGACGCTGGGTGAGCTCACGGAGGAAGAGAGGCAGATCATCCTGGACGGCTGCCTGATCAATTACAACAGGCGATCCCTGCAGGCATAGCAAACAGACGCACCGGAGAATTCCGCAGGCCGGATTCTCCGGAGGAGACCGCGGCGGCAGGTGTGCCGCCGCGGCATGGAGAGGCAGTCATGACATTACGTACAATCTGGACGGCGCTTGCGGCGGCGGCCTTCTTCCTGTGCAGCCTGCCGGTTATGCTGATTGTCCTGGTCGTCGGCAGATTTTCCGCCGAAACGGCAGACCGCATTTCCTATGCGACGGTGTGCTGGGGGCTGCGGCTCGTGGGAAAGGCAACAGGATGTCCGGTTACCATTGTGGGCCGGGAGAATCTGCAGCCGGGCCGCGCTGCCATGTATGCGGGCAATCATCGGTCTATTTTCGACATTGTATTGACGGCCCCGCTCCTGCCCCGCCCCTTTCTCATCGTGGCCAAACAGGAGCTGGGGAAAATCCCTCTGCTTCATTTCTGGATGACCAGGATCCATTGCCTGTTTCTGGACCGGAAGGACATCCGGGCCGGGGCACAGATGGTGACGGACGCGGCAGAAGCCATGAAGACGGGCAAATCCGTTCTGATCTTTCCGGAAGGGACGAGGACCAAGACGGAGGGGGCACTGGGTGAATTCAAGGGCGGCAGCTTTAAGATTGCCGTTCGCGCCGGAGCACCGGTGGTTCCGGTGACGATCATCGGCTCCGGCAATATTTTTGAAGATCATCTCTACCGGATCTGCAGGACACCGGTCACCATTGTGTTCGGCACGCCGATTGAGACGAAGGGAATGCCGATTGCCGAACGCAAGCTCCTGCCGGGGGCTGTGGCCGGCATCATTGCCGACACCTATCAGCAATATGCAGGATCTGCCCGGCGTGACGGCGGGGCAGGATGAAGACGGAAAGGATAACGGCGATGGGAGAATCCTCGCGGAAGATGAAGAAAAAATTGACGGTTGCGGCGGCAGAGTGCCTCACAGAGGGCGTGTATTCCGCAACACTCCTGGATCCGTCGGGGGAATTCACACGGACGGTACGCCCGGGGCAGTTCGTCGGCGTCTATCCGGAGAATCCGGCGATGCTCCTGCCGAGGCCGATTTCCATCTGCGATTATGATGCGCAGGCGGGATGGCTCCGCCTGGTATACCGGGTGGCGGGGAAGGGAACGAAGGAGTTCTCTGCGCTGCAGCCGGGAGACACGGCAGATGTCCTGGGAATTCTGGGCAACGGCTATGATGTGGAGAGACTGGCGGGGAAGCACGTGCTGCTCCTTGGGGGCGGCATCGGTGCACCGCCGATGCTGGGACTTGCCAAGGCCCTGTATCGCGTCAACCGTGCGAAGGCTGTGCAGGATCCGGCGGGCCTTGTGACGGCGGCGATGGGGTATCGCAGCAATGACCTGTTCCTGGCAGAGGAGTTCGCCGCGGTGAGCCGTCTCCTTGTCGCAACGGACGACGGAACGGCGGGCTTTCACGGCAACGTGGTGGAGGCGGTGAAGGCAGAGCCGGAACAAAGCGGAGAGAGCGCGGCTGCGCCGGCCGGCGCCGGCAGCTTGGAACCTCCCTATGATGCGGTCTGCGCCTGCGGCCCGCTTCCGATGCTGCGCGGGGTGAAGGCCCTGGCCGGAGAATGGGGGGTGCCGGCATGGATTTCGCTGGAGGAGCGGATGGCCTGCGGGGTCGGCGCCTGCCTTGGATGCGTGGCAAAGACCACAGGGGTGGATGATCACTCCCATGTGAAAAATGCCAGAGTCTGTACAGAGGGGCCGGTCTTCGCGGCAGAGGATGTGGAAATTTAGTACATCAGCAATCGATGTACCGGGGCAGGAGAGAGACGATGCAGAATACGACAGAAGTGCCGCGCCATCCGGATATGTCCGTGCAGATTGCCGGGATCCGCTTTCAGAATCCGGTGATGACGGCTTCCGGAACGTTCGGGTCCGGAATGGAATATTGTGATTTTGTGGATTTGAACCGCCTGGGAGCGGTGGTGACCAAGGGTGTATCCAATGTGCCCTGGGAGGGAAATCCGACGCCGCGGGTTGCAGAAGTGTACGGCGGCATGCTCAATGCCATCGGCCTGCAGAATCCGGGGATCGATGTCTTCATGGAGCGCGATCTCGCCTTTCTGGAGCAATTTGACACCAGGGTCATTGTGAATGTCTGCGGACACAGCCAGGAGGAATATCTGGAGGTCGTGGAACGGCTCCGGGATGCGAAGCGGGTGGACATGCTGGAGATCAATGTCTCCTGTCCCAACGTGAAGCAGGGCGCCATTGCCTTCGGGACCAGAGCGGACAGCCTCTATGACATCACTTCAAAAATCAAAAAGGCGGCGGGACAGCCCATTATCATGAAGCTGACGCCGAATGTCACCAGCATTGCAGAGCTGGCGAGAGCAGCCGAGGCAGGCGGAGCGGATGCGATTTCACTGATCAATACCATCACCGGTATGAAGATTGATGTGGAACGGAGACGCTTTGTGCTGGCGAACCGGACCGGCGGAATGTCCGGGCCGGCGATCCATCCGGTGGCGGTCCGGATGGTCTATGAGGCGGCTGCAGCGGTCTCGATTCCCGTCATCGGCATGGGCGGTGTGCAGACAGCAGAGGATGCGCTGGAGCTGATGCTGGCGGGAGCAACGGCTGTGGCGGTGGGAGCTGCGAACTTCCACGATCCTGCGGCGACCGTGCACGTGCTCGAGGGAATGGAAGCGTATGCGGAGCGCCATGGGCTGTCCTCCATCACGGAGCTGGTCGGCGCGGTGCGATAGCCGCGCGGCGGCATGGGCAGCAGGACAGGCGGAGGCAGAAGGGACCTGCAGACGACGCCCCGCTGCGCAGCGGGAAAGGAGCATATGGACGAAATCAGCGGAAAGGCCTACGGCAAGATCAATTTGAGCCTGGATGTGGTCGGGCGCAGGGAGGATGGCTATCACCTGGTTCGCATGATCATGCAGACGGTGGACATCTATGATACGATCACCATCCGGAAGACAGAGGAGGCGGGAATTGCACTGCGGACAGACAGCGGCATCCTTCCGCCAGACCCTTCCAACCTGGTGTGGCGTGCGGCAGATGTGATGTGCAGGGCCTTCGGACTTTCGGACGGGCTGGAGATCCTTCTGGAAAAGAGAATACCGATTGCCGCCGGCATGGCAGGCGGCAGCGCAGATGCCGCGGCGGTATTCCGGCTCCTGCGGACCATGTACGGGCTGGATGCCCCGGACGAAAGGCTGGAGGAGCTGTCGCTTCCTCTGGGTGCAGACATTCCCTTCTGTATTAAGGGGGGCACGCAGCTGTGCGAGGGCATCGGCGAGGTGCTGACACCGCTTCCGGCTCCGCCGAAGGCAGCACTCGTTGTCTGCAAGCCGAATCTCTATGTCGCAACACCTTGGGTATACAGGGCCTATGACAGCATTCCGGAGGAGGAAATTCATCATCCGGATGTGGACGGGATGATTCGGTCCATTCGGCAGGGGAATTTGTCCGCAATGTGCCGGGGCCTCGGCAATGTGCTGGAGCAGCAGACCGGCGCGGAATATCCGGTCATTGGTGAGCTGGAACGCTTCCTTGCAGAGCATGGCGCCGATGGATGCCGGATGACCGGCTCGGGTCCCACGGTGTTCGCTGTCTACGAGGATGCGGCTGCGGCGGATGCCGCATACCGGGAGCTGCGTGAACGGGCGGAATACCGGGACTTCCAATGCTTCCGGACGGAATTCATCACCCCGCGGGACACGTGCGCACAGAAGGGTTCGGCGTGATCAGGACGGTTATTCTGCAGACGATGCGCAGGACTTTTGCAGGAGCAGATGCACAGACAGAAAAAAGGACTTCCGAAATCCTCGGCAGGATTCCGGAAGTCCTTTTTTCTTAAAACTTAAGCGAACCTTAAACGGGTGATGCAGAGAGCATCATTTCTTGCCTGTCTTACTGGGGCCGGCGCTTCCGACCTCACGCACCTTGTCCATAAAGCGGCCGATGAAGTTCTTCTTCTTGGGGGCGGGCTTCTCGAGCTTCTGTCCGTGAGCAGCCTTCACCTCTACGATGTAGATGCCGCTGACCATGGCACGCACCTGCTTCTTCACCGGGATCTCATCAAAAATGCGCTCATCTGCCACCAGATTCGTAATCTGGGGACCGACCTTTGCCTTGACGATGGGGAGCTTGGAGCGCCGCAGATACCAGGGAGTGGAATCGATTACAGCCTGCGGCAGACCGGACTCCTTCAGCTTCATCTTCTTCTTGTCAATGATCAGCATGGTGACGGGCTGCTTGCTGGCCTGCACAGCCTGCTCCTGCTCTGCCTGTCTCTTCTGCATCTTCTTGCCGAGAAAATACAGACCGACCATACCGGCAATGAGAATGGCGGCAATAACCAAAGCAATGATAAGGGACGTACTCACGGGCAATCTCCTCCTGAAATTGTTACTGCTCACCCGGCACGACCGTCTGTACAGTAACCTGCAGTCTTGTGTAATGCATGGCTTATCATAACACCTGGCCCGTTCGCAGGGCAAGGAAAAAGGGGTTTAATGGGGGGAGACATTGTGCTAAACTGTAGTTCATTGTTTTACACAGAAAGGATTGAAATTCATGAAGATTCAACGACTCATCGCAGCGGCGGGAGCTGTTCTTCTGGCCGCTTCTCTTGCGGGCTGCAGCGGGAGCAGCCAGGCATATTTAAGCGGGATCAAGGCTTCGAGCTATGCGGTCCCCTGTGATTATGACGAGATTCCGGTGGAGGAGTCCGCCCCCTCTGTTTCAGATACCTACCTGGATTATGTGATCCAGTACCAGCTCAGCAGCTCCGCAGTCAATGAGGAGATCACGGACCGTGATGATGTCCGGGAAGGCGACATCGCCAACATCGATTACACCGGCAAAAAGGACGGAGAGGCCTTCGACGGTGGCAGTGCGGAGGGCTATGACCTGACCATCGGCTCCGGCTCCTTTATCGATGGCTTTGAGGACGGCATCATCGGCCACAAGGTGGGGGATGAATTTGATCTGGATCTGACGTTCCCGGAGGATTATTCCAATGAGGAGCTGGCGGGCCAGGAGGTTGTGTTCACGGTGAAGGTGAACTCCATTTCGCAGAAGGTGACGCCGGAGCTGACGGATGACTGGGTTGTCAGCAACAACATAGACGGTGTCTCTACGGTGGAGGAATACAGGGATTACGTTTACAGTCAGCTGCTGTCGCAGGCGCAGAGCACCTATGACAGTGATGTGCAGAACAAGGCTGCGCAGTATGTTGTGGAGAACAGCACCTATCCGCAGGATCCGCCGCAGGAGATGATCGACCGTCTGGCGGAGTCCATGAAGACCTACTATACGAGTTATGCGACCCAGTACGGCATGGAGCTTGACGATTTCCTCACGACCTTCCTCGGAGCGGATGAGGACAATCCGGAGCAGATTCTCACGGACAATGCGACCGAGTCGGCCAAGGAGCTGCTGGTTATGAAGGTCATCGCGGACAGGGAGGATCTGAATCCCTCCCGCACGGAGTTCAACACGCAGCTGTCCAATTATGCGGCGCAGGCCGGCTACAGCAGTGTGGATGAATTCAAGAAGAACGAGGATGCCGAGTCGGTGCGCGAATCCATGATGCTGCAGAACGTACTGGAGTTCCTGCAGAAGAAGGCCGTCGTCAGCGAGCCCTCCGAGGATGAGGACGAGAGCACGGAGGAGAGTGCGGACGAGAGCGCAGCAGACAGCACGGCGGAAAGCGCAGAGGAAGGTGCAGACGGGAGCACGGAGGAGAGCGTGGACGGAAACGCAGCAGACAGCACAGAGAAGAACTAGTACAGTGGTTGCAGGATAACCGGTCTGATAACGCAGAACTTTTTTCTGAGGGTGCGTGTCAGAAAACGCAGGCGCAGCGGGATTCCCTGCGGATCCGTGTGCGCTGACGGGCAGGAGAGATGACATGAGAGATACATATGAGCTTGCAGAAATCCGGGATATTTTCACCAGACCGGAGGAGTATTATGACCGGGAGGTCACGGTGGCAGGATGGGTGAAGTCCAACCGTGATTCCAAGTCCATTGGTTTCATTGCGCTGGATGACGGCTCCTGCTTCCGCAATCTGCAGCTGGTCTATTCGGCGGAGATTCCGGATTTTGCCGTATTGGCCAGGCTGAACATCAGTGCGGCGATTATCGTTACCGGAAAGATTGTCGCCACCCCGGAGGCCAAGCAGCCGCTGGAGATGCAGGTCCTCAGGGCTGAGGTGGAGGGAGAGTCCACACCGGATTATCCGCTGCAGAAGAAGCGTCACACCTTTGAGTATCTGCGGACCATTCCGCATCTGCGCGTCCGCACCAATACCTTTGAGGCTGTGATGCGGGTACGCTCCCTGGCTGCCTTTGCCATCCATAAGTTTTTCCAGGAGCGCGGTTTCGTCTATGTGCACGCGCCGGAGATTACGGGAAGTGATGCAGAGGGCGCCGGAGAGATGTTCCAGGTGACAACGCTGGATCTGAACAACCTTCCCCTCAGGGAGGACGGCAGCGTGGATTATTCGAAGGATTTCTTCGGGAAGCCGACGAATCTGACGGTATCCGGACAGCTGGATGTGGAAACCTATGCCTTTGCCTTCCGCAACGTATATACGTTCGGACCCACCTTCCGTGCAGAGAATTCGAACACGACGAGACATGCGGCGGAGTTCTGGATGATTGAACCGGAGATCTGCTTTGCAGATCTTGAGGACGACATGGAGCTGGCAGAGGACATGCTCAAATACATCATCCGCTACGTCATGGAGAATGCGCCGGATGAAATGGCATTCTTCAACCAGTTCGTGGACAAGGGCCTTCTGGAGCGGCTGGAGCATGTGGCGACCTCGGATTTTGGGAGGATCACCTATACGGAGGCCGTAAAGATCCTGGAGCAGCACAATGACGAATTCGAGAACAAGGTCTGCTGGGGCTGCGATCTGCAGACGGAGCATGAGCGGTTCCTCACGGAGAAGGAATTCAGGCGTCCGGTTTTCGTCACGGATTATCCGAAGGACATCAAGGCATTCTATATGAAGCTGAATCCGGACGGCAAAACGGTGGCGGCCTGCGACTGTCTGGTCCCCGGCATCGGTGAGATCATCGGCGGTTCACAGCGCGAGGACGACCTGTCCATTCTGGAGAACCGGATGGAGGAGTTGGGCATGGACAAGAGCCAGTACGGGTTCTATCTCGATCTGCGGCGCTACGGCTCGGTGCGGCATGCGGGCTTTGGCCTCGGATTCGAACGCGCCATCATGTATCTGACCGGCATGGAGAACATCCGGGATGTGCTGCCGTTCCCCAGGACGGTCGGGAACTGTGAGCTGTAAGACGCTCTTCGCGCAGACGATGGTTCGAAGCTAATTCAGGAAGTATGGTTCATGACAATTCGTTTTAGAAGACATCGCGGGAAGCGGATACTCCGCAGGAGATGCATCGGCGTGCTGCTGGCGCTGGTTCTGGCGGCCGGGCCGTCGGCAGGTGTCTGCGCGTCCAGCGTGGACAGTCTCCGGAAGAAAACCAATGCGACGAAAAATCAGCTGAGTGCAGCGCAGAGCGAGGCCTCCAGCCTCAAAAGTCAGGAAGCGGCCATCAACGCGGAGCTGGAGGAGAAGAACGCGCAGCTGGTGGAAATTCTGGCCAGCATTCAGATGCTCGAGGAGACCATCGCGGATCTTGAGGATCAGATCGCGGTGAAGCAGGAAGAATATGATGCGGCGAAGGCGGATGAAGAGGCCCGGTATGAGGCCATGAAGCGGCGCATCAAATACATGTACGAGCAGGGCAATGCCACCTACGTGCAGATTCTGATGAAGGCAACGTCCTTCTCGGACATCCTCAACAAGGTGGATTATGTTGAGCAGCTCTATGAGTATGACCGAAGGAAGCTGGAGGAGTTCCAGGAGGTGCAGCGCCAGGTGGCGGAGATTCAGCAGCAGCTGGAGGAGCAGAAGGCGGAGCACGAGGAATCCAAGCGCGGCCTTGAGGGCGAGCAGGAGGCACTTCAGGAAACGGTTGATGAGCTGGAGGCGCAGAATGAGGACATCAGCGCACAGCTCGAAGAGGCACAGGCTGCTGCACAGGAGCTGGCCGCTCAGCTGAAGGCACAGAATGCAGAGCTCTCGGCTGCCGTGGAGGCAGAGGCGGCAAAGGCAGAGGCAGAACGGCAGGCTGCGGCTCAGAAGGCTGCGGAAGAGGCGGCGAAGAAGGCGGCCGAGGCGGCTGCAAAGAAAACCGGCGATGGGACCGCCACCGACGGAGCGGAGGATGCGGCATCGGAGGATACCGCATCAGCGGAGTCTGCGGAAAAGGAGGAGACCACGTCCGGCTCTTCCGGCGGCTCAGCTCCGGTGAATTCAAGCGGCGTGTCCGGGCAGACGGTTGCCAGTTATGCCTGCCAGTTTGTGGGCAACCCTTACGTGTACGGCGGCAACAGCCTGACCAACGGAACGGATTGCTCCGGCTTCACCTCACTGGTGTATGCCCATTTCGGTTATTCCATCGGACGAACCGATTCCTCCCAGAGAAGCGCGGGGGTTGCGGTTGACTCTCTGGCCGATGCCCTGCCGGGAGATATTATCTGTTACCCGGGACATGTTGCGTTGTATATCGGCAACGGCACCGTTGTGCATGCCAGCACGGCGGCCACCGGCATCAAATACAGCGCGGCGACCTATCGGGCCTACATCTGCATCCGCAGAGTAATTTATTAGGAAGACGGCATCGGACAACGACCAAAGTGGGACAGCGTGCGGGCAGATGAGTGACGTCCGGTCACCGGACACCGGGAAGCGTTCAGCCCCCACAGCATGAAGGACAGCAGCGGAAAAAGAGAAAGGTGCATATGGAAAGAGAATTGATCGTCGTTCTGGATTTCGGCGGCCAGTATAAACAGCTGATTGCCAGGAGAGTCCGTGAGAATCAGGTGTATTGTGAGATTCATCCCTACACCATTTCTCTGGAGAAGCTCAAGGAGATGCATCCGAAGGGAATCATTCTGACGGGCGGACCCAACAGCGTTTATGAGGAAACCTCCCCTACCTATACGGCGGAGCTCTTTGAGATCGGCGTTCCGATTCTGGGAATCTGTTACGGCTCGCAGCTCATGGCCTATCGCCTGGGAGGAAGGGTGGCTACAGCGCCTGTCAGCGAATACGGCCATACGAGCACACAGGTGGACGATGCATCGTCTGCCCTGTTTGACGGCGTGAAAACAGAATCCACCGTGTGGATGAGTCATACGGATTACATTGCACAGGTGCCGGAGGGCTTTCACATTACGGCGCATACGGCGGATTGCCCGGCGGCGGCCATGGAGGATCCGGAGCGGCAGCTGTACGCCGTGCAGTTTCACCCGGAGGTGGAGCACACGGAAGAAGGAATGAAGATTCTGCGGAACTTCGTTCGCGGCATCTGCGGCTGCAGCGGCAGTTGGGAGATGGCTTCCTTTGCAGAGGATACCATTCGTGCGCTGCGCGAGAAGATCGGAGACGGCAAGGTGCTGCTGGGATTGTCCGGCGGGGTAGATTCCTCGGTGGCGGCAGCGCTTCTGGCCAAGGCCGTCGGCCGGCAGCTGACCTGCGTATTTGTAGACCATGGTCTTCTTCGCAAGAACGAGGGCGATGAGGTGGAGGCCGTCTTCGGACCGAAGGGGAATTTTGAACTGAATTTCGTCCGGGTCAATGCGGCAGAGCGCTTTTACGGTCTGCTGGCCGGCGTGGAGGATCCGGAACAGAAGCGGAAGATCATCGGCGCAGAGTTCATCAAGGTCTTCGAGGAGGAGGCCAGAAAGATCGGACAGGTGGATTTCCTGGCACAGGGAACCATTTATCCGGATGTCGTGGAAAGCGGAGCCGTCGGCTCTGGCAGTGCTGTGATCAAGTCGCACCACAACGTAGGCGGGCTGCCGAAGAATGTGGATTTCAAGGAGATTGTCGAGCCCCTGCGGGATCTGTTCAAGGATGAGGTTCGGAAAACCGGTCTGGAGCTCGGACTTCCGAGGGCGCTGGTATTCCGGCAGCCTTTCCCCGGTCCGGGACTGGGGGTCCGCATTGTGGGCGAGGTGACCGCAGAGAAGGTCCGCATTGTTCAGGATGCCGATGCCATCTTCCGCGAGGAGCTGGAGAAGGGCGGCATCGACATGGGAAAGGGGCAGTTCTTTGCCGCACTGACCAATATGCGCAGCGTCGGCGTCATGGGCGATGGCCGCACGTATGATTATGCCGTGGCCCTGCGTGGCGTCCTTACCTCGGACTTCATGACGGCAGAATCCGCCGAAATTCCGTGGAACATATTGCAGATCTGCATGCGCCGCATCATCAATGAGGTGAAGGGCGTGAACCGCGTGCTCTACGATCTTACGAGCAAGCCGCCGGGAACCATCGAACTGGAATGATTTCAAGGGCTTGAAAAAGCTGATAAATACGTGCTTTTTTGACCACTAAAGCCTTTCGTGGCAACGAAATGGCAACAATTTTCATTATTCCGTAAAATAAGAGAAGAGCTATCTGATTTCATAAGGAAGTCAGGTAGCTCTTTTTCTTATTTCTTGTCTTCTT
>CAVKMX010000060.1:0-13184 GCA_963657295.1 Clostridium sp. CAG:302 | reverse complement strand
GCTTGCAGAAGTGGCGGAATTGGTAGACGCGCAGGCTTCAGGTGCCTGTGGCAGCAATGTCGTGAGGGTTCAAGTCCCTTCTTCTGCACGATTCAGAGCCCGGCAGAGAGGTGTCTGCAGGCTCTGATCTGTTTTATAAGGAATACGCGGGAGTGTCGGAATTGGTAGACGAGCAAGATTAAGGTTCTTGTGACTGTAAGGCCGTGTGGGTTCAAGTCCCATCTCCCGCATTAGCGTCAGGAGTCATTTCTGATGCGCATGCGGTCATAGCTCAGCTGGGAGAGCGCGTCCTTGACGTGGACGAGGTCGCAGGTTCGAGCCCTGCTGGCCGTAGAGAGTCCCCTCGCATGTTGCATGCGAGGGGATTTTTGCGTATTTTTTTCATTCGATGCAGAGGGATCGGTCCGGGACAGCTGCCGCAGCGGATTTTTCCTGGCAGCAAAAAAGGAAAAAGCAGATCTCCGCAGAATAAATACAATAGCAGGAAAATGTTCGGAAATGCGGGGGGAGGCAATGATGACACAGCGGATCCGGGAGCAGCTGGAGGAGAGGGAGCAGGAGATTCTGGCTCCGTGGGCGGCGCATTCTGCAGCCTCCAGAGGCCGGCGCAGGGAGGAACCCCAGGATGATCTGAGGCCGGTTTATCAAAGGGACCGCGACCGCATCCTCCATTCCAAATCCTTCCGCAGGCTCAAGGACAAGACCCAGGTGTTCATCACGCCGGACGGGGATCACTACCGTACGCGCATGACGCACACGCTGGAGGTCTCCCAGAATGCGAGGACGATCGCGAAGGCACTCCGCCTGAACGAGGATCTGACGGAGGCCATTGCGCTGGGACATGACCTGGGGCATACACCCTTCGGACATGCCGGCGAGCGCGTCCTGAACAGGCTCTGCCCGGATGGGTTCGACCATGCCGTGCAGTCGGTTCGGCTCGCGGAATACCTTGAGAAGGACGGCCAGGGGCTGAATCTGACGGAGGAGGTGCTGGATGGCTTTGCCAACCATCAGACGGCGGGTAGACCCGCGACGCTGGAGGGAAGGATTGTCCGTTATTCGGACAAGATAGCCTATTTTCACCATGATATGGACGATGCCATCCGGGGCGGTATTCTGACCGACGGGGATGTGCCGGAGGAGATCGCGGCGGTTCTGGGACACACCATGGAGGAGCGGCTGGACACCTATGTGCATGACATCATTTCGCACTCCATGGGGAAGCCCGTGGTCGAGATGTCCGCACCGGTGGAAAAGGCCTTCGGGCAGTTCCGCAGCTTCATGTTCGAGCGCGTATACACCAATCCGAAGGCCAAGGGCGAGGAGTCCAAGGCCATGGGCATTGTGGAGCAGCTCTACGCGTATTATTACCGGCACCTGGAGCTGCTGCCGGTTTCTCTCCAGAGGAGAATGGAGGAATTCGGCGATACGAGGGAGCGGGTGGTATGCGATTACATCTCCTCCATGACGGACCGCTTTGCCATTGCCCGCTACGAGGACATCTACGTGCCGAAGTGCTGGCAGTAGGCGCGGGGGACCGGGAGACGGCCGGCTGCACGAGGCAGACACCGGGGAACAGGTGGGACGGCCGGCTGCACGAGGCAGACACCGGGGAACAGGGGGACGGCCCGCAGCGCGGGAACAGCGGAGCAGACGGAAAGGCGAGGATGCAGAAAGCGCGATGTATTATCCCGAAGAGGTTGTAGCGCAGGTAATCGCTGCCAATGACATTGTAGACATCATCGGCAGCTACGTGCATTTGAAAAAAAGCGGCGCCAGCTACATGGGCTTGTGCCCCTTTCATAACGAGAAGACGCCTTCGTTCTCGGTCCATCCAGGCAAGCAGGTCTTTCACTGCTTTGGCTGCGGAGAGGGTGGCAATGTGGTGACGTTCCTGATGAAGTATGAGAACGATTCGTTTCAGGAGGCCCTGAAGGTGCTGGCGGACCGCGCCGGCATCAAGCTGCCGGAGGAGAGTTATTCTGCAAAGGCCAGACAGCAGAATGAGCAGCGCGCGCAGCTGCTGGCCATCAACAAGGAGGCGGCCACCTATTACTACCGGCTGCTGCGGACGCATAAGGGGCAAAGAGGGCTGGAGTATCTGACGAAGAGACAGCTGTCGCCGCAGACCATGCAGAATTTCGGCCTTGGATACGCGGACGGCACGGGCTCGGATATGGTGGCGCACCTGCGCGCCCGGGGATTCTCGGATGAGAACATCCTGCTGTCCGGTGTCGGCGCCTACGATGAGAAGAGAGGCCTCCATGATAAGTTCTGGAACCGCGTTATGTTCCCGATCATGGATGTCACCAACCGGGTCATCGGCTTCGGCGGGCGTGTGATGGGTGACGGCAAGCCCAAATATCTGAATTCTCCGGAGACGCCGGTGTTCGACAAGTCCCGGAATCTGTACGGACTGAACCTTGCCAAAAAAACAAAATGCGGATATTTCATCCTCTGTGAAGGATATATGGATGTCATCGCCATGCACCAGGCGGGGTTTTCCCAGGCGGTGGCCTCCCTCGGAACCTCCTTCACCGAAGGGCAGGCGGCCGTGCTGAAGCGTTATGTGAAGCAGGTGCTCCTGGCCTATGATTCCGACGGCGCCGGCGTGAAGGCGGCCCTTCGGAACATCGGTATTCTCAGAGCTGCCGGACTGACCGGGAAGGTGGTGAATCTGGAGCCGTTCAAGGACCCGGATGAATTCATGAAGAATCTGGGGCCGGAGGAGTTTCAGAAGCGGCTGGATGAGGCGGAGAACGCCTTTTTCTACCAGCTCCGGCATCTGGAGAAGGAGTACCGGATGGACGATCCCTCCTCCAGATCAGAGTTTTACCATGAGCTCGCGAAGCGGCTGTGCGGCTTCACGGATGAGATTGAACGGGATTCCTATCTCAGGGCGGCGGCAGAGCGCTATTATGTGGACGAAGCGATGCTGCGAAGAGAGGTGGCGGCCTACGGGAGAGTTCTGACCGACGGACAGCTCGGGCTGCCGGGTGCTGCAGATCGCCCGAAGAGGCAGCCGGCAGGAGAGGAGCCGAGGACCCGCGCCCCCGCCGGCCGGGAGGAGGCTGCAATGCAGAGGCAGCGTCCGGAGGGCCGCATGTCACCCGGGGACCGTGCGAGGCTCCGGAACGAGCGGCTCCTTCTGACCTGGATTTCGGATGATCCCGGTCTGTATGCGCAGCTGCGCGGATACATTTCCGCGGAGGATTTCAGCGAAGGCGTGCCAAGAAGAGCGGCCGCCGGGTATTTTGCCATGCTGGAACGGGAAACCGGCGATGCGCTGACGGTGGCCTCCGGAAACGGCGGGACGCCGGGAGTTTCACCGGGCGCGGTGGTGGCCCTGTTCGAGGATGAGGAGGAGCAGCGGCAGGCTGCGGCCTTATTCGAGACGAGGCTCCATGGGATCACTGCGCAGGAGCTGGAAAAGGCGCTGCGGGATGTTCTGTGCAGCATCAAGCGGGCCGCCATACAGGATCTTTCAGAGAACATTACGGGGCCGGAGTCACTCCGGAAACTGATGGAGAGCAAAAAGGAACTGGCAGGGCTGCAGGCGCTGCCGCTGACCCTGAACATAAACGAAGAGGAGTAGGGAGGCTGTTATGACCAGGAAAAAGGCAGAGAGCGTGACGGTTCGCGATACCGCAAAGGCAGTGCCGGAGCAGGAAAAGGCGGACGTGAAGAAGGATACGGCGAAGAAAAGCGCCCGCAAAGATGACGCCGGGGCGGGGGCTCAGGAGGAGGAGAACCGGCAGCTCTGGGAGCGTCTGGGCAAGCTGGTGGAGCTCGCCAGGACCAAGGAGGACGTGCTGGACTATCAGGAGGTTCTGCAGGCCTTCGCCGACATGGAGCTGGAGGATGAGAAGCTGGATAAGATCACAGCCTATCTGGAGGAAAAGGACATCGAGGTTGTGACGGCAGCGGAGACGCCCGAGGAGATCCCGGTGCTGGATGCGGATGATGTCGATGTGGACGATGATGTTCCCAACGAGGAGCTGGAGCTCATCGAGCAGGAAGAGACGGATGACCTCGACAACATCGGACTCGACGCGGTGAACATCGAGGATCCGGTGCGGATGTATCTGAAGGAGATCGGCAAGGTGGCCCTTCTGACGGCAGCGGAAGAGGTGGAAATTGCCAAGACGATGGAAAACGGCGACATTGCCCAGGAGATGCTGAACACGCTCTTCAAGGATGTGGCGGATAATGATACGGAGCGCGTCACGACCGAGGAGGAGGTCATGAGCTTCCTCAAGGACGAGGGACAGCGGGCTGAGATCGAGGAAAAGCGACCGATCCTCTGCGGCAAGACCAAGGAGGGACTGAAGGAGGCGGTGTACCGCGGCGAAGAGGCACGCAAGAAGCTCGCGGAGGCAAACCTGCGTCTGGTGGTTTCCATCGCCAAGCGCTATGTGGGGCGCGGCATGCTCTTCCTGGATCTGATCCAGGAGGGGAACCTTGGTCTGATCAAGGCGGTGGAGAAGTTCGATTTCCGCAAGGGATTTAAATTCTCGACCTATGCGACCTGGTGGATCCGCCAGGCCATCACGCGTGCCATTGCGGACCAAGCCCGGACCATTCGTATCCCGGTGCATATGGTGGAGACGATCAACAAGCTGGTGCGCATTTCGAGACAGCTGCTGCAGGAGCTGGGGAGAGAGCCCACACCGGAGGAGATTGCCGCCCGCATGAACATTCCGGTGGAGAGAGTGCGGGAGATCATAAAGATTTCCCAGGAGCCGGTTTCGCTGGAGACGCCGATCGGCGAGGAGGAGGATTCCCATCTGGGAGACTTCATCCAGGATGACAATGTGCCGGTGCCTGCGGAGGCGGCAGCCTATACGCTGCTGAAGGAGCAGCTTCAGGATGTGCTGGGAACCCTGACGGAGCGCGAGCAGAAGGTGCTGCGCCTGCGCTTTGGACTGGATGACGGCAGGGCCAGAACCCTGGAGGAGGTTGGACGCGAGTTCAACGTCACAAGAGAGAGAATCCGCCAGATTGAGGCGAAGGCGCTGCGCAAGCTCCGCCATCCGTCCCGCTCCCGGAAGCTGCGGGATTACCTGGATTAAATGCAGTGCTGTCCGGGATCGATAATAATTACAGTTTCAGGTATCAGAAGGAAATACAGGAAGAAAATGATCAGACTCTCGCAGCGGCTGCAGAACATATGTGACATGGTCCCCTCCGGCGTGCGGATCTGCGACGTCGGCTGCGATCATGCCTATGCGGACATCCGCCTGCTGCAGGAGCGGAAGGTGGTGCATGCGCTGGCCATGGACGTGGCCGAGGGACCGCTGGCGGCGGCCCGGGCCAATCTGGAGCTGACGGAGCTGCTGGAGCGGGAGGAGGATGCGGGGCGTGAGGGTCTGTGCGAGGTGCGCAGATCCGACGGACTTGCCGCCTATGTGCCGGGGGAGGCGGAGGTTCTGATCTGCGCCGGCATGGGCGGAATCCTCATGCGCTGTCTCTTGGAGGCGGAGCCGGAAAAGGCCCTGTCCTTCCGGGAAATGATTCTCTCGCCGCATCGGGAAATCAATCTGGTGCGGGAGTGGCTGTTCGCAAACGGATGCCGGATCCTGGAGGAGCGTTTCCTTCAGGACGAGGGGAAGTACTACACGGTCATGCACGTCCGCTGCCCGGAGGAAGGGAGCACGCTTCGGACAGAAAACCCTCCGGCATCGGAGACGGAGAGGCCGGAGGCTGCAGCCGGCAGTCCGGAGAGCACGGCCCAGGAGCCTGCAGTCGTCAGTCTGCAGAGTGCGGCCCAGGAGCCTGCAGCCGGCGGTGCGGAGAGCGCGGTACAGGAGCCTCCGGCGCAGCGGCGCCCGGACTGGAGGAGGCTGGCGGAGCGGATCGAAGAGCTGCCGGAGGAGACCCTGGCCCGGGCAATGGTGAGCCGGGGGCAGCTGCTCCGGATTCTGGGAGATGCGGCCTTTCACAGGCTGGCGGAGGAGAACTGGGGCCCGTGTATTCTGGCAGACTATCTCGCTCCTGCCGGCGCGTTCCCGGCGGCAGAATCCACGGCGGCAGCCTCTGCGGAGTGCTTCGACCGGTTCGTCCGGGAACGGCTCCGCGGGAAGCTGCAGCTGCTGGAGAAGCTGAGCGCTTCGGAGGCGGGCGGCAGCATGGAGGAGCGGCTACAGCAGGTGCGCGGCGAGGTCGGCATCCTGCAGACTCTGCTGGCCGCGCACCGCCTGTGCGGCGACAGCTTCCGGGAGGGCCTGTGAGCGGATTGCCGCACCGGTTCTGCGGCAGAAAGGAGAGGCAATGCTCTTATCGGAAATTATGGCGCAGCTGGAGGATTTCTGTCCGCTGTCCCTTGCGATGAGCTGGGACAATCCCGGTCTGCAGGCAGGCCGCACGCAGAAGGAGGTCGGTACGGTATATCTGGCGGTGGACGCAACGAGCGCCGTGATCGAGGATGCCGTCCGGCAGCATGCGGATCTGATCCTGACGCATCATCCGCTCCTGTTCACCGGGGTGCAGCATGTGACGGATCAGGATTTCATCGGGAAGCGAATTGTCCGGCTCCTGTCCGAGGATATGGCGCTGTATGCCATGCATACGAATTTTGACGTCATGGGGATGGCGGCAGAGGCGGCGGAGCGGCTGCACCTGGTGCATCCGGACGTACTGGACGTCACCTACGAGGATGCCATTTCCCATGAGGGACTGGGACGCATCGGAGAGCTGCCGGAGCACATGACGCTGCAGGAGTGCGGGCAATATGTGAAGGAGGTCTTCGAGGTTCCGGAGGTGCGGATTTACGGCGATCCGGAGACACCGATCGTGATGACGGCGATTCTGCCGGGCTCCGGCAAGGATGACATTGATCTGGCACTGCAGAAGGGAGCCGATGTCATGATCACCGGTGACATCACGCATCACATCGGGCTGGATGCCGTGGAGAAGGGCATTGCGGTGATCGATGCGGGGCATTACGGCATCGAGAAGATGTTCCTTCCCTACATGAGGGATTTCCTGAACAGAGAGCTGCCGCAGCTGCGGGTGATCACCGCACCCGTGCAGGAGCCGTTCTTCATCGTATGAGCAGCCGGTGAGGAACCGGGCACCTCGGCCGTAGGCCGGTCCGGGGAAGAAGGAAAGGACAGAGAGCAGGAGAAGGTGACAGCAGGGGGTGACCATGCCTACTATTTTCGTGGACGGACAGCAGAGGCAGTACGAAAAGGGAACAACCTTTGAGCAGATTGTGGAGGAGTTTCAGCCGCGGTATCAGAACGGCATTGCACTGGTGTATTTCAATCGCAAGATGCGGGAGCTGAGCAAGAAGCTGGAGAAGGACGGGGTGGTCTCTCTGATCACGACGAAGGACGACGCAGGCTATCTTGCCTACATGCGGACGGCGACGCTGATGCTGGTGAAGGCCGTGGCGGATCTGACGGGAACGGACGGCAGGGCGGACGGCCTGCGGGTCCGGACGGAGTTCGCTCTGGGAGATGCGTATTTCTGCACGCTCCACGGAAAAGTGACCGAAGAGATGGAGAAGCTCGGTCTGGAGCAGCACGAGGACGGCTCCATCCGTGTGACAAAAGGAGCTGCCGCCTGCATTCAGAGGCGCATGGAGGAAATGCGGGACCGCCGGGAGCCCATCCTCAAGAAGACCTATCCCATCGATGATGCCATGGCGCTCTTTCGCCGGCAGGGGATGCAGGATAAGGTGGATCTGTTCCGCTTCCGCCGCAGCTCCACGGTGAATGTCTATTCTCTCGGCGGGTATTATGACTATTTCTACGGCTACATGCTGCCGTCGGCCGGCTATGTGCAGACCTTTGAGGTGCTGCCGTACCGTGAGGGCCTTCTGCTGAACATTCCGAGCCGCTCGAAGCCGGGCACGCTGACCCCCTTCCGGGAGGAGAGACGCAACCTTTATGAACAGCTGATGCTGTCGACGAAGTGGGGGCAGCTCGTGGAGGTTTCCACGGTCGGCGAGCTGAACGATCAGATCTGCCGCGGCAGGATTTCGGATATGGTGCTGGTGCAGGAGGCCCTGCAGGAGCGCCGCATCGGAGACATTGCAAAAGCGATTGCGGAACGGGGTACCGCCAAGGTGGTGCTGGTGGCAGGACCCTCCTCCTCCGGCAAAACAACCTTTGCCAACCGTCTGTCCATTCAGCTGCGCTCCTTCGGCCTGCGGCCGCAGATTCTGTCGATGGACAACTGGTTCGTGAACCGGGAACAGACGCCGGTCGACGAGAACGGAGAGTATGACTACGAGTGCCTGGAGGCACTGGATCTGGATCTCTTCAACGACAATATGGTGGCGCTGCTGAACGGGGAGGAGGTCGAGCTGCCGACCTATGATTTCAAATCCGGTAGGCGTCGCTATCCTGATGCCCCTGTCCACATCGGCCGGGAGGATGTCCTGATCATCGAAGGCATCCACGGCCTGAATCCGAAGACGAGCCGCAGCATTCCGGATGAAAATAAGTTTAAAATTTACATTTCCGCGATGACCTCGATGAACATCGATGAGCACAATCGGATTCCCTCCTCGGACACCCGCCTTCTGCGTCGCCTGGTGCGGGATGTGAGGTTCCGCAGGATCAGCGCGGAGGAGACGATCGCGATCTGGAAGAAGGTTCGGGAGGGGGAGGAGAAATATATTTTCCCTTACCAGGAAAATGTGGACGCGGTCTTCAATTCTGTCCTGATTTATGAGCAGGCCGTGCTGAAGCAGTTCGCGGAGCCGCTGCTCTTCTCGATTCCGCAGGAGTCGGCGGAATACTATGAGGCCAAGCGGCTGCTCAAGTTCCTGGATTATTTCGTCGGAGTGGATACGGCGTCTCTTCCGGCCAACTCCATCTGCCGGGAATTCATCGGAGGCAGCTGCTTCCGGCTTTGATTATAAAGTTTTCATTGGAAATAATGCAGAAGGTGTGCTAAGTTTAGTAGCTGTGAGCAGGGCAGACGATCGCGGCCTCGCTGCATGCGAGGGTGAGGAAAGTCCGGGCTTCAAAGGGCAGGATACCGGTTAACGGCCGGCGGAGGCAACTCCCGGGAAAGTGCAACAGAGACATACCGCCATCCTTTTCGAAGGCTGGTAAGGGTGAAAAGGCAGTGTAAGAGACTACCGTCCGTGCAGTAATGTGCGGAGCCATGCAAACCCTATCCGAAGCAAGACCGAAACGGAAACCATGGATTGGCCCGATCCGTTTCCGGGTGCGTCGCTTGAGGCTGTCGGCAACGGCAGTCCTAGAAAGATGATCGTCCAACGACAGAACCCGGCTTATCGCTCTGCTCCTATTTTTTATTGATGATGGTTACGATGATCTTATTCGGAGTCCGCCTCCGGAGTGCCGTGCATTCCGGAGCTGCGGGTTTTTCACTGTTCAGGCTGCATGAATCTGTACAATCATAAAATCGGAAATAAGAAGCTCTTTACCTTTGTCGTTCTGGCAGCGCTCCTTGGCATGTTCCTCATCCGGGCAATTCTTCTGGGAAACGGCACCATCGAACGCATGTATACCCTGGAGCCGGATGCACTGCATGACGCCCTTGCGAAATACGAGGTAACCATTCAGTCGGAACAGGCCGGGAGCACCGTGACGGGCGGCGGAACGATTCTGGACGGCAGGAAGAATTCGACGAAGGATGCGCAGTATACCCTGACCATTGCCACAGCCCGGCACGTGACGGGCGATGCGGAGACGGTGCGCGTTATCCTGCCGGACGGCACAGAGACAGAGGGGACGGTTGTCGCTGCAGGCGGTGAGAACACGCAGGAGACCTCCGATCTCGTCTTCGTGCAGTGCCTCTGTGAGGAGGAACTGGACGGATATTACTCCAGAGATCTCCTCGAGCGTCTGCGGGCGGAGGATCCCGCCTATGTGCTGAAGCGAAGCGGGGAAGAGAAGATTCTGGTCTCCGGCGTGATCCGCTCGGTCGGCAGCAGCGTGGACGGAATCGGAGAGGATCTCATTCTGGCGGACATCGGCGGAGAAAACGGAATGTCCGGCAGCGGTCTGTACGGCAAATCGGGCAATTATCTTGGAATGATGGTGCAGGGCACGGACGATGGGACCGTGGCCTGCATTCCTGCGGATGTCGTTGAGAATGCGATGAATCCATGAGAGAAATTTTTGAGAGAAATTCCTGAGAGAAATCCATGAGAAGGCTTTTTCGTCGGAGTGCTGCACTCCGTATCTGCAGCAGAAAGGACAGAGGAAGATGACAAAGGTAGATATTATTTCCGGCTTTCTGGGAGCCGGCAAGACCACACTGATCCGCAAGCTCATCGCGGATGCGCTGGCGGGGACAAAGGTGGTCCTCATTGAGAATGAGTTCGGTGAAATCGGTGTCGACGGCGGCTTTCTGAAGGAGGCCGGCATTGAAATCCGCGAGATGAATTCCGGCTGCATCTGCTGCTCGCTGGTCGGAGATTTCAATGCGTCGCTCCGGCAGGTTATGACGACTTATGCGCCGGAGAGAATCCTGATCGAGCCCTCGGGAGTCGGCAAGCTGGATGATGTGATGCGGGCCATTGAGAAGACGGCGGCAGAGCTTCCGGAGCTGCAGCTGAACAGCGCCGTAACGGTGGTGGACGCCGTAAAGGCCCGGGTATATTTCAAGAATTTCGGCGAGTTCTTTGTGAACCAGATCGAGAATGCGGGAACGATTCTCCTGACACGGACCGACAAGGCCTCGCAGGAGAAGATCGATGAAGCGGTTGCCCTGATCCGCGAGCACAATGCCAAGGCAACCATCATCACAACACCCCTGACAGAGCTCGACGGCCGGACTGTTCTGGAGACCATTGAGGGGAAATCCGACCTGCAGAGTGAGATTCTCGCAGAGGTGATGGCTTCCGGGGAGGCGCACCATCATCACCATCATCACGATGAGCATGCGGAGAAATTCACCGACGAGGAGGGCAATACGGTGTATCGCGCGCATCATCACGATCACGACGATGAGGATCATGACGAGGAGGAGCACGGAGAGCACTGCTGCCACCACGATCATGATGAGGAGGAGCACGAGGGTCACTGCTGCCATCACCACGATCATGACGAGGAGGAGCACGAGGGTCACTGCTGCCACCACCACGATCATGACGAGGAGGAGCACGAGGGTCACTGCTGCCGCCACCACGATCATGACGAGGAGGAGCATGAGGGTCACTGCTGCCACCACCATGACCATGAGCATCATCACCATGACCACGACGCGGATGAGATTTTCGAGAGCTGGGGCATGGAGACGCCGCACAGCTACACGAAGGAGGGCCTGGAGGCGATCCTGAACGCTCTGGAGGATCAGGAGCAGTACGGCTTCGTCCTTCGCTCCAAGGGCATGCTGCCGGCAGCGGACGGTACCTGGCTGCATTTCGACTACGTTCCCGGCGAGCCGCAGATCCGCACGGGAGCTCCGGATGTGACCGGCAAGATCTGCGTCATCGGATCCGGTCTGCAGCAGGATCATCTGGAGAAATTGTTCAAGCGGCGCAGCTGACGGAGAATTCGCCTTCGTGAACTTCTCCTCACGCAGGCCGCAGCATGCTGCGGCATACAGAGGTCAAAATGGAAAAAATTCCGGTATATGTTATCAACGGCTTCCTGGATGCAGGAAAGTCCAGCTTTTTTGCCTATACATTGGGACAGCCTTATTTTCAGTCGAAGGACCGGACTCTTCTGATCCTGTGCGAAGAGGGAGAGCTGGAATACAGCAGGAAGCTTCTCGAGCAGAGCAGAACCGATCTGGTTGTGGTGGAGGACATCAAGGATTTCACACCGGCGCAGCTGATGACCTGGAATGCGCAGTATCATCCGGGCCGCGTTCTCATCGAGTGGAACGGCATGTGGGACTTCCGGCAGTTCCGGCTGCCGCATGCCTTTAAGCTGGAGCAGCAGATTTCCTGCATTGATGCCTCCACCTTCAGCGTGTATTTCTCCAATCTGGCCATGCGCTCGCTCCTTTTCGAGGAGCTGCGCAATTCCGAGCTCATCATGTTCAACCGGTGCGACGGAATCGACCCCGAAGAGCTGGTGAAATTCAAGCGCAATGTCAAGGCGGTCTGCGAGAATGCAGAGCTGATCTTTGAGGACTCCAAGGGTGAGATTGACATGACCACGGAGGAGGATCTTCCGTACGATGTGAACCAGCCCGTCATCGAGCTCGAGGGCCTGAACTACGGCATCTGGTATCTGGACGCCATGGAGCATATGGACCGGTATGAGGGCAAAACCATCCGTTACCGCGCCATCGTCGCGAGACCGGAGAATTTCCCCGAGGGGTATTTTGTCCCCGGACGCATGGCCATGACCTGCTGCGCCGAGGATATGCAGTTCCTTGGATACGCCTGCCGGTATGAGAGGGAGGCTGAGCTGAAGGAGAAGAGCTGGGTGCAGATCACGGCGACCGTGTGCCGGGAGTATTTTGCGGAATATGAGGGAGAGGGCATCGTGCTCCATGCGCTGGAGGTTTCGTCCTGCGAGGAGCCGAAGGATGCGCTGATCAATTTCGCAGGATAACGGTTCACGTTGAAATATGGCAGGTGCTAAAACGGATACTTCAGATTAAAAGAACCCCCGCTTCGTTGATCAGACGAAGCGGGGGTTTGCTGAAATTCCTGTAATCTCTCCCGAAAGCTCACCAGCCGCGGTGCAAATGCGCTTTCCTGTAATGGGAGGAGAATGCCATCAGGCATTTCGAGGTTATTACATCTTGTTGACGGCAGCAGCCAGTCTGGAGACCTTGCGGGAAGCGGTGTTCTTGTGCAGAACGCCCTTGCTCTGTGCCTTCTCGATGGTGCTGGTGGCAGCGGTCAGAGCCTGTGCAGCTGCATCCTTGTCACCGGCCTCTACGGCAGTGCGAACCTTCTTCACAGCGGTCTTCACGCCGGACTTCACAGCCTTGTTGGCCTCAGCTCTCTTGGCGCTGGTCAGAATTCTCTTCTTGGCAGATTTGATGTTTGCCATTTGTTGATACCTCCATATAACGAACACGTGTTGTAGTTTTGGGTCGTTATGCGAAAAGGGAAGCCGGACACGGACAGTTCCCTGCGCACACATGCTCTATTCTATAGGTGATGGGCGATCGGTGTCAACTGTTTTTCCGAATTCCATATCCCGCCCAATCACCGAAAGTTGCTTTACAGGCGTCAACCGGCGACAGGGTGGCGGAGAATGTCCGGTCCGGGGGCCTTGCGAGGCCTCGGTGCT
>CAVKMX010000059.1:7862-14317 GCA_963657295.1 Clostridium sp. CAG:302 | reverse complement strand
GGTCTCCTCAGATCTCACGGTCCTCCTCAGGTCTCACGGGCCTCCTCAGGTCTCACGGACCTCCTCAGGTCTCCGGGGCCTCCTCTGCTGCACGGTGTCTGTACACGAAATCCAGCCACCCTGTGCGGTACAGCTGAAGGAACAGCCATACCGCCGCCTTCTGAGAAAAGGGAACCCGGACCCTCGTGAACAGCTTCAGATGCGGATTGTCTCTCCAGTCCTGCAGGTCCTTCCGCAGAAGGTCCCGTTCCCACTCATAAAGAGCCCGCTGACGGTCTCTTCCGGCCCCTCTGCCAAGATCCCAGAGGAACGTGACGAAGACCCGCAGCACGCCGAGCTCCAGGAAGTACCAATGCCCCTGTGCGCAGCTGCGCTTTTCTGCATCCGCGCCGGATCGCAGTGCCCAGGCCTCTGCGCACTCCCCTGCGCCAGAGACCTGGCTCCTCTCTGCCGATGTGATCTGATGTGCATAACCCTCCGCGCAGTCATGAATCACCTGCCGGATCTCCTCCAGCGGCAGTCCGTACCTTCGCAAACCGCGCAGCTGATGCCGCGCCGAGGCCTCGTGCTGCACATAATAGTACCCGCACTGCTGCACAAGGCAGATCCTCTCCGCCATAAAATTCGTCCGGAGTCCGACCGGGATGTCCTCTCCCCGTACCTTCCCCGATACCACCGGAAAGCCGCACCTCCTGCAGAAATCCGTCCGATAGAAGCGGGAGCAGGCTGCCAGCATGCGGTACGCGTACTCCTCCGCGGCTCCTCTCTCATACACGGCTCCCGGCGGATGCTCCCGTTCGCGTCCGTCCGCGAACACCTCGGTATATCCGCACAGATACAGGTCTGCCCGCGTCTCCTCCGCAGCAAGGGCAAAATTCTCGATATAATCCGGTGCGAGGTAATCATCCGCATCCAGAAAGGTCAGGTACTCTCCCTCCGCCAGCGCCGCGCCCCGGGCTCTGCTGAAGGAGACGCCCTGATTTTCCTGCTCCAGGATTCTCAGCCGCACGGAACCGCCCTGCCGCGCCGACGCCCGGTGCGCTTGCTCCTGCTCTGAGGCCAGCCGTTTGAGGACGGCTCCTGTCCCGTCCGTGCTCCCGTCGTTCACCGCCAGAATCTCGAGGTCCTGCCAGGTTTGCCCGAGGGCCGACCGCACACACCGTTCAATGGTATTCTCCGCATTATAGGCCGGAATTATGATTGTCACTCTCAACGTTCAGCGTCACCTCATCGGAATACAGCCCCGTTCCGGTATCCAGCAGTCTGATGCGCAGCTCCCCCTCCAGCATTTCCCTGGGGATGTGCGCGGTATAGACCGTGTCCGATCGGACAGACTCCATTTCACAGTCATTCACCACAATGCAAAGATGCGAATCCATTCTCGTCGGCGTAACGGCGATATGGATGCCCCCATCCTCCGTGCGTTCATAATCCGCATCGACCCGATCCGGCCAGATGCTGCTGATTTCCGGACACTGCTCCTCCACCGCTTCGTATTCGTATTCGCAGCCGTCCAGCCGCTGCCACAGGAAATTCACCTCCTGCGGCATTTCATAATAGCACTTCACCCAGGCCTCTATGAACTTCAGCTCATACGGCATCTCTGAGACAAACCGGTCATCCGGAAGGCGGTACAGAAGAATGCTGTCAACCGATGCCCCGGCCCTGATCAGGGCTGCCTTTTCCTCCAGCTTCCATCGATTGATCTGATTCACCTGCGCATTCCGGCAATACCCCGCTGTGATCCAGGCCGCATTGATGCCTGCCGCAGCTGCTGTCACGGCGGTCAGCACGACCGCGGCCTTCCGGCAGCTCCCGGCGCATTGCAGCACCATATACACCGCAAGGACCTGCACCACCGACTGAAAGGGCAGGGTGCAGCGCTCCGCCATGTACGGCGCTGCCAGCATCATCCCCTGCGAGCAGACGGCTCCTGCAAAGAGACCGAGGAAAACATACTGCCTCTCGCGGAGAAGATATGCCGTCAGCTCTACGCTGAGGATCACAAGGAAGCCCAGCTGGAGTACCAGCGCCGCACCCCCGTTCCGGTCCTTTGCCGCAAAGGCATAGAGAAGCCCTGCCGCACTCCCCAGATTCACCGCACCGATCACAAACTGCCGCCTCCGGCTTGACTTAGGCCTCCGCAGTCCGCACAGCCATGTGGTCAGCAGAATGACCAGCAGGAGGAAAACGATGAACCCGTTGTCCAGATTGGCCCGGAGCACCTCCGGCAGCTGAAGGCAGGCGTTCCCGAGGAACCCCAGGCCGCTGCGCTCTGCGTCCTGTGTCCCCTCGGAGCGGACATAATTGCCCGGGGCAAGGAGCTCAATTGCCGCTCCCAGCAGAGCAAAGGCATACAGCCACAGATGGGACCGCCGCCTCTTCTCCCGCACACAGAGGCCGGCATATACCGCTGCATAGACAACAGCCAGCACGGCAACCTGCTCCTGCGAGAAGCCCGCCATGAACAGCAGCACCGCTGCCGCCGCCTTCCTTTTCCATCCGGACGGCTGCCGGTATTCCATGAGATAGATGGCACCGAACAGGCAGGAAAAGGGCCAGACATACAGGACGGCTGCCGAATACCAGAGGACGCCGCTGCTGACCGTCTCCAGGCGGTACATTCCGTACATGCAGATGCACAGCAGGGCTGCCGCGGCATCTTCCCTTCTCCTTCGGACCAGCAGATACATGCATCGGAAGACAAGGAAAATAACGATCGCCTGCACGATCTGAATGCACCGTTCGCCGCAGCGCAGAGCGATCGTCTCTGCGGCAAAGCACAGGACCCGTCCGCCCCAGTTCAGGTAATGCCACTTCAGAAATCCCAGCAGATCCGCGAGGTTCCAGTGTCTCCCGTTTGCATTGCCAAGATACCCGTAGGCAAGACTCGCATATCCCCAGTCATCATAGTGCAGGAACACGAACTGATGCTGGAGGATCAGAAAAAGCCCGAACAGAATCCATAACAGGCACTGCCGTTTCTCTTTTCCCATTCTGCCTCCACTTCCTATATGGGACCTGTCTCCTGCATGAAACCTGTCCCCTGCTTTGACCCCGTCCCCGCATGGAATCCGTTCCCTGCATGGAATCCGTTCCCTACAGGGAAACCATCCCTTGCATTTTTCTGCCCGGCACCATCCCGAATCCGCAGCCGCAGGCCCTTGCTGCAGCCGAGAGATGTCAAACCGTTACTGCGGCTCCTTCATCATCTCCCGGTTCGTCCCGGCATCCACACCGCTCCGGTAATGCGGCATCCGCCATACGGTGTTCCACTTCTTCTCGTAATAGGCCCGGTTCCTCTCGAAGATCTCCTGATACTCCCCGGATTTGAGCTTCCGGAAGCTCGCATTGTTCACATGATGGATGAACAGATCCTCCGCCAGATAGAAATGATATCCGGCCCTCTTCACTGCCATTGCAAGGTCATCGTCCTCGAACATGCCGACCTTATAGGCCTCGTCCAGAAGCCCCACGGACTCCAGCACATCTCTTCGGATCAGCGTCGCAAAGAGGGCGATGCGGTCCACGTTCGGATACGACTCTCCCCGGTGCAGGGCGGCATGAAGGAAGGCGAATTCCCGCAGCTCCGCCTGGTTTCGGTAGCTCACCGGGATCATGGCCTCGTTTCCGATGGAGTTGGTGACGGCCCCGCACATGCCGCACCTTCCGTCGTTCTGCAGCCATTTCACCGCCGTTGTCAGCCATCCCCTGGTGACAATCGTATCGTTGTTCAGCAGCATGACATAGGTCCCGTCAGACGCCCGGATGCCGACGTTGTTCCCGCCGGCAAAGCCAAGATTCTCCGGATTCCGGATCACGCGGACGTGCTCGTCCTCGAGGGATGCGAGGTACTCGAGCGTTCCGTCCGTCGAGCCGTTGTCGACGACCAGGAGCTCATAAGCCGGGTAGGCTGTCTGCGTGCATATGGAGGCAAGGCAGGCCCGATTGAGCGGCAGATTGTTGTACGTCAGAACGATGATGCTCACCTTCGGAACGGCCCCGATGCACAGCCTCCGGTATTCTTCAAACCGTCTGTTCCAGTCGCTCTCCCGCGCGAAGGAAGCACAGTCCGCAGGATCCGCCAGCGTATCCGTCCCGTCCAGGCAGCTGCGCACATAGGCCGCAAACGCAGCGTTGTCGTTGGCCATATACACGTACCGGTCCCGGAAGGGCTCCAGCTCCGGAATCTCCGTGGCCACGATTTTCTTGCCGGCGCTGAGATATTCGTAGAATTTGACCGGATTCGTCGCCTTGATCAGATCGGTGCCGGTATCAAACGGAATCAGGCATACGTCGAAATCTCTCAGATAGCCCGGAAGCTCCGCATAGGGCTTCTCCCCCAGAAGGCGGATGTTCGGCTTGGCCCGCAGCTGCTCCTCATATTCCGTCACGGCGCCGATGATCACGATCTCCGCATCCGGGATCTGCTCCGCAAGAGCGCACACCTTCTCCCAGTCGAACCAATGCGACACCGCGCCGTAGTATCCGATCACCTTCGTGCCGCGCCGCTCCGCCCGATAGGCCTGATGGAAGTGCTCGAATTCCGTCCCGTTCCGCACGATCCCGACACGGTCCGTATATCGGGACGCAATGTTCGAGAGAAATGCCGAGCTGGCGATTACGTAATCGCTGTCCCGCAGCATGGCCTCACAGTCTCTTACCAGCGCCTGCGACGCGGTGTTCAGGAAGCCGGTGTAATCATCCATATAATCCACGATGACAAAGAAGCCAAATCTCTCCCGGAGCCTCTTTGCAAGCGGCCACCAGCTGGGATAATCCACAATGACGAAGGCATCCGCGATCGCGTAGCGGAAGGCCAGCTCCTCGAGCTTCGCATACAGCTCCCTCCCGGCATCCGGATGCTCGCCGAGATAATATACGGCCTCGCAGCCCTTGCTCTGCAGATTGACAACATACCGGTTCCCCTTCTGCTGCACGCGGTCCGCCGCGGTGTAATTCGCATTGACGTAGAAGGTCCGTTGCCCCGCCTCTGCAAACCGGTCCGCAAACTGCTGGGGCCTCTGATAGCGGAAGTCATAGTCGATGACGGAGAGCACAATGACATCAGCCCTGGTATAACTCTGCCGCAGCGCCTCCCTGGTGTCTGCCGCAAGGGCGGGAAGGCTTTCTTTTCCTCCCTGCGTCCGCCCCTGCACCAGCGGATTTCCCTGCTCCGCTCCTGCGTCCGCCCTCTCCGCGGTCTTCGGACGCTCTGCCGGTACATATCCGACATCCACCAGATTGGCAACGTTCAGGATGAAATTATACCCATCGTTCTTCGTGAATTCGCTCCGGTGCCGGAACAGGGCATTGCGGCAGATTTCCAGGAAGTCTCTTTTATCAGAACGGCTCCCCCGGAGGAACTGGTTGACAAAGCGCAGCAGCGCGCACAGCACGCGATACCCTGTCTGCCTGTGGATCCCATAGCACAGGGACACCGCGGCCTGCATGCACTGCTCCCGATCGAGGAGCCGGCGCTCCGCCTCCTGTCCCTTTGCCGCAGCCGCTGTCTGCACCGCAAGGTCGTTCCTTAAGGTCTCGAGCTCCCGTTCTCTGCCGAGCAGCTCTGCCTCCATCCGGGTGCGCTGCTCTCCCTGCTCTTTCTCCGCGGCGGCCAGCTGCCCGGTAAGGTCCGCAAGGCGCGCTGCCGCTTCCTCCTGCGCCTCGGCCGCCTTTCGCCGATCCTCCGCAAGGAGCCGGACCTGCTCCTCCTTCTCTTCCCGGGCGCAGGCCAGCTGCCCGGTGAGGTCTGCAAGCTTCACCGCCGCCTTCCTCTGCGCCTCCTCCAGATCGGAGATTCTCTCCGCCTTTTCCTGCTCCAGGCGCAGGAGGCCGGCTCCCGTATCGGCAAGGGAGACGAACCGCTCCTGCTGCCTGGCGTAGATCACCAGGCACTGCCGTCCCGGGTACAGCGTATCCGGGATTTTCGCCGCGTCCGCAATGTCGTACCAGCATACGCGGAAATCGCCGAGATATGCCGGAATCGACTCCTCCCGGAACCGGTACAGATGCTCCTCGATGTGCAGCTCCTCCCGATAGGGGACCAGCATCATCAGATACCGGTCCGCGACCTCTGCGAGATTCTGCAGTATTTTCCATGGGTTGTTGAAATGCTCCAGCACATTGGAGGTGAGGACCACATCGTAGTGCCGGTTCAGCGTTTCCGGCTCCAGCAGGTTCCCCTGCCAGAAGGCCAGCTCCGGATTCCGCTCCTTCGCCCTGCGGACAGCCGTCTCCGAGAAATCCATGCCGTCCACATCAACGCCCAGCTCCCTGGTAAAGACCCTTGTGCCGTCTCCGAGAGCACAGCCCATATCACAGACGGTATAACGGCCGCCCCGGATCTCCGCGGCAATCGCTGCCGGCAGCAGGTCACAGAAAAGCTGTGCGAAGAACGCGCTCTGGCGATCTCCGGCAAAGTCCAGCCAGTCCGTTTCGAACCGTTTCTCCCA
>CAVKMX010000059.1:0-7827 GCA_963657295.1 Clostridium sp. CAG:302 | reverse complement strand
TCTCTGTCCATTCTCACACCCTGTCCGCTTCTCTGTTCCGGCATAAGGCCGGCCGCTCCTGCCGGCACGCGGTTTCCTGCGGCCGCCCCGGGATTCCCGTCCGGTCTCATGACGGCTCTGCGATTTCCCTGCTGCCGCCTCGGGATTCCCGTCCGGTCTCATGCCGGCTCTGCGGTCCCCCTGCGGTACGCCTCGCACACTGCTTTGGCCTCACCGCACATCATGGCCTTTCCCTTCTCCAGCCACAGTGCCCGGCTGCAAAGGGACTCCACCTGCTCCATGCTGTGGGAAACCAGCAGCACCGTGGTCCCGGCTGCCATCAGCCTCCGGATATGCTCCTCGCACTTCTGCTGGAACCGGAAATCTCCGACGGAGAGAATTTCATCCGCGATCAGGATGTCCGGCTCCACGACCGTGGCAATCGCAAAGGCAATGCGGGAGACCATTCCGGAGGAGTAATTCTTGAGCGGCATGTCCAGGAACTCGCCGATCTCCGAGAACGCCACGATCTCGTCAAAGCGCTCCCGCAGAAAGCTCCTGGAATATCCGAGAACCGCTCCGTTCAGATAGATGTTCTCTCTTCCCGTCAGCTCCATGTCGAAGCCGGCGCCCAGCTCGATCAGGGGTGCAATGATCCCGCTCGTTGTCACGGTCCCGGAGGACGGCTGGAGCACACCCGCGATCATCTTGAGCAGGGTGGATTTGCCGCTCCCGTTGGAGCCGACAATGCCGAACACATCGCCCTTTTCCACCCGAAAGGAAACGTGGTCCACCGCAATGAAGTCCTTATAGAACAGCTGCTTCTTCGTCAGCTTCGTCAGATAATCCCGGAGGCTGTTCGTCACCTCCGAGGCCATATTGAAGTGTCTGGAGACATCCTCTGCCAATACCGCGTATTCCATAGATCTCCTCTGTCTGTGCCGGCTCCCTTCTCCCCTGCCGATCCGGGCGGGGCCGGCCGCTCCGGATCCCTGCGCCTTAAATGTACAGAATGAAATTGTCCTGCCTGCGGAAGAACAGCGTGGTCCCCAGGCAGAACGCCGCCGCTCCCCAGAGAAGGGCACCGATGCTCATCGAGAGGGACGGTGCCTCGCCGTACAGCAGGATCTGCCGGATCAGCGCAATGTACAGATACATCGGATTGAATTTCATCAGCCTCTGCAGCGCCGGAGAAACCGAGTCCAGCGAATAGAACACCGGCGTCAGATAGGTCCACATCATGAGAACAATGCCGTACAGATATTGTACATCCCGCATGTAAACCTGCAGCAGGGCCAGAACATACCCCACCCCCAGGGTGAACAGGAACAGAGCGGCCAGGACAAGCGGCAGGAACAGGACGTTCACCGTCATCGGAATTCCGTAGAACAGAAGGACCGCCGCCACCGGCAGGAAGGTCAGCAGATAATTGAAAAAGGAAAAGGCGACCTTGCTCAGCGGGAAGATGCATTTGGGGATGTATACCTTCCGGATCAGCTGCCCTGCCCCGACCACGGAGGCCGCCGCTGCCTGGGTTGCCTCCGCGAAAAAGCCGAACGTCACCTGTCCGAGAATGAGATACACCGGATAATGCTCGATGGAGAAACGGAAAATATAGGAGAATACCGCCGACAGCACCAGCATCTGCAGCAGCGGGTTCAGCACAACCCACAAAAGGCCGAAATAGCTCCTGCGGTATTTCACCGCAAAGTCCCGGCCCACCAGCTCATACAGAAGGAACCGGTGCCTTGTGAATACCCCCTTCAGCTCCGTATAGGGAGTCCGCTTCGTGCCCTTTGGCTGTGTGCCGCTGTTTTCCCTTCCTCTCAACACCATTCCCAATCCTCTTCCCGTCCTCTTACTGTCCTCTCATCGCCCGGAGGGCCCGGTCGATCTCATCGCCCCTGCAGGCCCAGGTATTCTCTCGCAGAAAGGCCTCCTGCTGCCGCCCCGTATATTTGGGCGGGAATCCCTTCTGCACGAGCGACTGCAGCAGCGCCGTCAGCTCCTCCGGGGTCCGATAGAAATAGACAAAGTCCCGGAAGCGCTCGATTTCCGGATATTCCGAGGCGATGATGCATTTCCCGCAGCCGATATACTCGTAGAGCTTCACCGGGTCCACGGCCAGCGTGATGTCATTGATCACAAACGGCATGATCAGACAGTCAATGCTCTCTGCCGCCGCCCGGATCTCCCCGTGCTCGAGGACGCCTCCCGCATGAAGGCGATCCTGCTCCGGCAGGTGCGTGCAGACGGGTCCCCAGAGCTCATAGGTGATGTTCTGGATCTGCCGCAGACTCTCTGTCACTGCGGCCCAGTCGAACCATTCCGCGATGGTCCCGATGTAGCCGATCCGGTACATCTCCTTCTGCCCTGCCGCCTTCGGCGGCTGCGCCGCTCCTGCATCGCAGCCGTTCCGCAGCAGCACGGCGCGGACTCCCCTCCGCTCCATGGTCTCCTTCAGATACTGGCTGCTGACGAAAACAAGATCGGCCCGTTTCAGGCATTGCTCCTCACAGAGCTCTGCATATTGCGCCGCCTGTGCGGAGCCCTGCAGGGCGGCGACGTCGTCCATGCAGTCATATACGACCTTTCCCTGATAATCCTTCGGAAGGTACGCGGTCAGCATGGGCGAAGAGAGCCACACGATGTCATACGGTGCCCCGCTCCTCATGAAAAGCCGATAGATCTGCCTCTGCCATTTGCGTATCCACGGGAAGCGCTCCTGAAACGGCAGCTGCCGGACGGCGCGGCAGTCTGCGGTTCGGGGCGTGTGGTACTGCTTGGCCCAGGGTCTGTGAAGATACCGCGGATAAAGGACCCGCACGGAATATCTCCGGTCCAGCTCTCCCGCGATCCGGTGCGGCCGCTGTGCAATCCACATCCAGTCGCAGTTCATCAGATACAGAATTCTCACCGATCTACTCCTTGCCGCGCTCCGCCAGTCTCTCATCCTCGGTTCCCAGGTGCAGGAAGCGCTCATCCCGCAGGGCCAGCTCCTGCGCCAGGGAATCCACCCGGCCGCTGAGCGCCGAGATCTTGATGGCGTCGTAGAACACCTGAATCATCAGGAACGCGATGACGATCAGATAGACCAGGTTGCTGGGGGACATGATGCCCAGCCATGCGCACAGGCCGTATATGATGTCCGGGAACACACTGATGAGAATGAAGAAGGCTCCCATGAGGATCCAGACAATGCTGTCCTCCAGCCGCATGGCGGACCGCCGGATCCGGTAGGCCGCGTACAGCAGCATGAGGGCCGAGCAGCCGATCAGCATCAGTCGCAAAGATGCAGGCATTACAGAATCTCCTTTCTGCGGAACCACTGCAGGAACAGGATGGAGGAGCACACGCGGATCATGTACTGTGCAATCGACACCGGATTGAAATAACTGTGCCCCGCCATCCGCTTGCGCATGCTCACCTGCACCTCCTCCACCCTGGCCCCGCACCGGATGAGGTAGGCAATGGTGTCCGGCTCCGGATCGTAATTCATGTACTGTGCATAGAACCGTATGATCCTGCGGCTGTAAAGGCGAAGGCCCGAGGTCGAATCCGTCAGCCTTGCACCGGTCGTCCACCGGATCAGAAGATCGATCAGCGTATTGCCTGCTGCCCGCAGGGAGAAGCTCTTCCGATCCTCCGCATAGCGGGAGCCGATGACAATATCCGCGTCCGTTTCCTCCATTTTCCGCAGCATCACGGAGATATACCGCGGGTCATGCTGCCCGTCTGCGTCGAACTGGAGTGCGCAGTCGTATCCGTTCCGGTAGGCGAATTTCATTCCGCTCTGAAAGGCCCCCGACAGTCCGAGGTTCAGGGGCAGGCTGATGAGATGATACCCGTTCTGCTTGCAGATGTGTGAGGTGGTGTCCAGCGAGCCGTCATTCACCACGACATAATCGTGCTGCGGGTAGCAGGCCTTCAGCTCCTCGATCACCGCGGCGATATTCTCTTCTTCATTGTATGCAGGTACGATAATCAACAGCTTCATAGTCACCTGGTTTCAGCAGGCCGTTCATTGCTCTCTTCTGCCTTTTGATAGAAATACCCGATCACCCCGGCCAGCCCCTTCGGCCAGAATTTCTCCAGCATATGCCGGTCCTCCGCACGGCGCCCGGAGCTCTTAATGAGCGCGGAGGTCGCCGAGGCCTCATGGATGCGGTGCCCCACGAGCTGCTGCGGCAGGTAGAGGAAGCTCCCCTTCTGCCGCGAGAGCTCCTCCCACAGCTGCCAGTCAAGGTTGCTGTCCATGTTGTCCTGAAACGGAGAACCGCACAGCTGCGCCTTCACATAAGTGACAGACGGGCAGCAGATGGAATTCCCAAGGCACAGAGCAAGGCGCCTCGCCCGCTTGGTGTGCCGCAGGTGCCTGCCGCGAAGAGGGGCCAGCAGGAGGCGCTTGATGCAGAGGTTCCCGTTGCTCCCGCACCTTTGCCCGTTCCGGATCTCGTAATAATCCGTGAAGGCGATGAGCACCGTCTCGCCCCGCTCCCTTGCCTCCTCCAGAGCCTGCAGGATCTTTTCGGTGTAATCCGGCTCGTACCGGTCATCCTGGTGCGCCAGCGTGACATAGTCCGCCTCCGAGGAGGCCAGTGCCGCATTCCAGTCGGCCCCGATGCCGCCGGATCTGCTTTTTCTCTCCGCTCCCGCAGGCGGCTCCTCCGGCCTCTGCCCGTCTCCGTTTTCCTCCCTCCCGGATCGGCTCCCGGAATGCTCCCTGCCACCGTCCTCCGAATGGATCACGAGCGGCAGTCCGTAGCGTCCGGCCAGCTCCCTCACCCCGGGGGCGGCCGCAGCTGCCGAAATCAGGATGTCGGCCGGAACGGTCTGGGCCTTCAGGGAGAGGATGCACTCCTCCAGATAGGGGCTGTCTCCGCAGGCGCAGATGACAAACTGATGTCTTGGCTTCATTTCCCTATCCCTCACCGGAACTGCCGCAGTGTCCGCAGGATCCTGCGGAGGATGATCAGCGCTGCCGGAGACACGCCGTTCCTGCGAAGAGCCTGATAGGCTTCTCTTACGTTGCGCCCGTACCCTGCAAGTCCTGCATTGCTGGTCCCTCCGTAGTACATATGGATCAGCTCCTCATGCAGATACGCCAGGTGATTGTCCGGCTCCTTCAGCACGCGCACCATGAATTCATAATCGGAGGAGGAGGCATAGGACAGGTCGTAGAGCCCGTACCGCTCATAAACCGTTCGCTTCAGGTACATGGTGGGATGGGCTGGAAGCCAGCCCTCCCGGATCGTGCCCTCTCCCATGACCCATTTGCGCACCACGCGGTTGCCATCCATATATGCAAGGTCTGCATGCGCACCGATGCAGTGCTCCGCTCCGTATTCCGCATCTCCGCGGTGAATTGCCTCCACCATGCGGCTGACCGCATCCCTTTCGGTGAAGAGATCATTGAAGACTGCAATAATCTCCCCGGTGGAGCGCCGGATCGCACGGTTCATCCCATCGTAAATTCCCTGATCCTTTTCCGATCGCCAGGAGATGACCGCCCCCCGGGACCCTTCTGCATACCGCCGGATCACCTCCACCGTTCCGTCGGTGGACAGCCCGTCCGCGATCACGATTTCCAGATTCGGATAATCCTGGGAAAGAGCACTCTGCAGGGTTTCTTCAATGTGCTCTATGCTGTTGTAGGTCGTCATGATGAGCGAAACCTTCTCCATCTATGTTTCTCCCTGTCCAATGGCCTTCCGGTATTCCTGTTCAAAGGCCTCGGCAATCCGATCCCAGGTAAAATGCTGCCCGATGGTCCTAGCCGCCGCTGCTCCCATGGCGCGCAGCGCCTTCCGGTCGGAGAGCAGGTTCGCAATGGCGTCTGCCCACGCGCAGACATCAAACTCCGGCACGATGGCTCCGTTGACACCGTTCTCAATCAGCGTGGCCGAGCCGCCGTTCCGGCTGCTGACCGCCGGCAGTCCGCAGTACATGGCCTCCAGAAGGACCATGCCGAAAATATCATACTGCGTCGGAAAGAGGAACAGCTCCGCCGCACGGTAGAAGCCGGCCAGCTCGCTCTGGGCTGCCTTCGGAAGGTAGGTGACCGTCCGATCCTCCAGCTCCGGCTGCAGCTCCCGCAGGAAGTCCTGCACATAGGCTGCTTCACCGCTTCCGATCATGGTGAGATGCACCTTTTGCCCATTGCGCCGGAGTCTCCGGAAAACCTCCAGGAGAAAATAGACATTTCTCCTCTCTTCGATCTTGCCGACATAGAGCAGCTCCCGCACCTCCTCACCTGTGCCGGCGCAGCCTCCTTCTCCGGCCGCTCCCTTCGGTGCGCCATATGTGTTTGCCTGCTCCGCTGCAGCACCCCTTTCCGCAGTATCGTCCGTCCTCTTCACCGTGGTCTTCAGATTGTCGGTATTGAGCCCGACACCCACCGTCCGCACGCAGGCAAAGCCCTTGCTCCGCAGGAATTCCGCCGCCATCTCGCTTTTCGCGAGTACGCGCACCCCCTCATACCGCCCTCGCGGCAGGAACAGCGCGTCGAAAACGCGGCACTTCAGGTTATACCCCTTCGCGTACGGGTTGTAGTAGGGGCCGTGGTAAATCACGGTCGGTATCACCTGCCTCGTGTACAGCTCCCAGCTCATGAGCTGGTCGTACTCGTGTACCTGGGCTGCGTCATACTGCGGCAGGATCCGCCGCACCGCCGGCATGAAGCCATTCCTGAAAAACGAGTATCCTCTGCACCAGTAAATCCGAAAGCTGTATTCTCTCCCGTCCTGCACGAAGCTGCAGCACTCCTCGCGATCCGGGCTCCTGCCGTTGTACAGGACAATGCCGCAGCTGTGCCCCCGCACGGTCAGTGCCCTGGCCAGCCCGATTTCCTGTACGTTGTACCGGTCAATGTCCAGGACATCAGGAAATGTTCGAACAATCAGAATCTTCATCCCTGCTCCTGTCTCCCCTGTGTCTGTTCCTGTCCTGATTCCCCGGAATGCCGATCGCGCCGGAAGCCGTAGCCGATCCTGCAGATGATAATATCCAGCGATACCTTGATCATATAGTAGACCGACCGCCCCAGATTGATGGAGCTGACGCCGTGCTCCCGCTCCCGCATGACCACCGGCACCTCCGCGAGGCGCTCTCCGCGCAGGACGGCATCGATGATGGCCTCCGGCTCCGGATAGTCGGTCGGGTACCTCTCGGCGAATTCCGCAATGCAGCTCCTCCCCACGGCACGGAAGCCGCTGGTGACATCATAGATTCTCTTCCCGCAGCAGATGCGGATCAGACCGCTGAGAAACCGGATGCCGGTGCGCCTTGCCGCCGAGGATTGAAATCCCTCCCCGCTCCCTGCAATGAAGCGGGACCCGATAACATAATCCGCTCTGCCCTCCTCAATGGGGCGCAGCACCTCCGCCAGATAGGCGGGATCGTGCTGTCCGTCGCCGTCCATCTGAACGGCAATGTCATAGTGATGCTGCAGGGCATAGCGGTATCCCGTCTGGATCGCGCCCCCGATGCCAAGGTTCGTCGGCAGCGACACATAGTGGAAGCCGCGCAGCGCACAGATCTCTGCCGTCCGGTCTGTGGAACCGTCATTGACAATCAGATAGTCACAGCCTGGACAGCACCGCTGCAGACTGCGAACAGTGCTCTCAATATTCCCTTCTTCGTTGTAGGCTGCAATGATCACCAGTACCCGCATTTGCTCGTCCGTCCTCTTCTCTTCAATATGGAACATTGTCAATCACATCCCGCCTCCCGTCAACCCGCGCCTTGACCGGCCGCCCTGATGTTTTACGAAGGGTTACCGTTCATTCGCCCGCAAGGCGACAGGGTGGCGGAGAATGTCCAGTCCGGGGGCCTTGCGAGGCCTCGGTG
>CAVKMX010000058.1:0-14403 GCA_963657295.1 Clostridium sp. CAG:302 | reverse complement strand
CGGACTGGACATTCTCCGCCACCCTGTCGCCTGGCGGGCGTCTGTACAGTAACGAGCATACCGCGGGAATTCCCTGCCTCTGCCCGCGTGGACTTCCTCCCCGGCAGCATCGGAAATTAACGCAGCAGATGCGTTTCCCGGACAGGCTGCCGGGAGGAGTCCAGAGCTCGCAGAGCTGCAGGGAATTCCCGCGCGTGCTGCCCGTCGTTCCTGCCGCAATCCGCTTCGGACGGCAGACTCATCGTTAGTCCATCGCATCCAGCACTTCTCCGATGGGTGCGCTGATGACGAGGTCAGCCTGCGCATCGCGTGCTGTCGCGCTCTTATTGATCAGCACCAGCTTGTGTCCCCGATAATAATCGATCAGGCCGGCCGCGGGATACACCACAAGGCTTGTCCCGCCGATGATCAGTACGTCCGCCCCTGCAATGGCATCCGCCGCCCGGTTGAGAAGAGCCATGTCCAGCCCCTCTTCATAGAGGACCACATCCGGCTTTACCCGGCCGCCGCACTTCCTGCAGTGCGGAACCCTCTGCCCTTCTGAGAGCTGCCGCTTCACTTCGCCGGTTTCACAGAAGGCTCCGCATTCCTCGCAGTAATTCCGCAGAATGCTGCCGTGGAGCTCCATTACATTCCGGCTGCCCGCCGCCTGGTGCAGTCCGTCGATGTTCTGGGTGATCACCGCCTTCAGCTTCCCCTCACGCTCCCATTCCGCCAACTTCCGATGGGCCTTGTTGGGCACGGCCCTTTCGGCCGGCAGCAGAATCTTGTCCAGATAGAAGCGGAAGAATTCCTCCGGCCTCTCCCGATAGAAGGTATGGCTCAGGATGGTCTCCGGCGGATAGGCATACTGCTGGTTGTAGAGACCGTCCGTGCTGCGGAAATCGGGTATGCCGCTTTCCGTTGAAACGCCGGCCCCGCCGAAAAAGACGATATTCGAAGAGTCCCGAAGAATTTCCTGCAGTCTCTGCAGCTTCGTCTGTTCCTCCATAAACACCTCCCTGTTCCGCAGCCTGCTGCGGCTGCGCAAGGGGATAAGTCCCCTGTCTACCGGTCTCCCTCCGGCCACAGTTCCGGATGCTCCTCATGATAGGCATTCAGATACTCCACGGCCGCTGCAAGTCCCTCCTCGGTGACCGGAAAATCCTTCACCGTCTTTTTCTCCGGCGGTGCCGTCCGATAGCTGTCCGGCTCCGGCCAGATCGTCACGCGAAGCGATGCCTCGCCTCTTTTCTCGACCGGCGTGAAATGCACATTCGCCAGAGGCTCTCTTGCCACACGGAACCGCATCCCGCGGTCGCTCCCGAAATAAGCTTCTCCGTATTCATAATGCGTAAGGGAGAACAGATCCTTCAGCACGATTGCCATATCCAGCCTCTCATCCCTCCGGTACATCGACTTTAAATAACCGGCCGCTGCCCGGAATGCCCGCAGCGGCTTGCCTCTCAGCTGCGGATGCGCCGGAGCTTCGGCTCGTAGCCCGCGTCCTTGAGCGCCTGCAGAATCTGCTTTTTATGCTCTGTTCCGAAGGCCTCCATCGTAATGGTCAGCTCCACCGCCGCATTACGGTTGATGGAGATGAACTGGTTGTGCTCGAGCTTGACGACGTTTCCGTTGGCCTTTGCGACCACGCCGGCGACCTTCATGAGCTCGCCCGGCTTATCCGGCAGCTGCACGGACACGGAGAAGATCCGGTCTCTCATCAGGAGTCCCTGCTGCACCACGGAGCTCATGGTGATCACATCCATGTTGCCGCCGGAGAGAAGGCAGACCACCTTCTTGCCCCTGCAGTCCACGTGACGCAGCGCCGCCACGGTGAGCAGGCCCGAGTTCTCCACCACCATCTTGTGGTTCTCGACCATATCCAGAAAGGCCTCTACGAGCTCGGCATCCGGCACCGTCACCACGCTGTCCAGATTCTGCTGCAGATACGGGAATACCTTTGTGCCCGGCGTCTTGACCGCCGTGCCGTCTGCAATGGTGTTCACCGCAGGGAGGGTCGTCACCTCCCCCTTCTCCAGGGACGCCGACAGGCAGGCTGCCCCCTCCGGCTCCACGCCGATGACCTGAATCCGAGGGTTCAGGAGCTTCGCCAGCGTCGAAATGCCGGTGGCAACACCGCCTCCTCCCACCGGGACCAGGATCATGTCCACCAGCGGGAGCTCCTTGTAAATTTCCATTGCAATGGTTCCCTGGCCGGTAGCCACCGCGAGGTCATCAAAGGGATGGATAAAGGTATACCCCTTTTCCTTTGCCAGCTGCAGCGCATGCTCGCAGGCCTCGTCATAGACATCGCCGTACAGCACCACCTCGGCTCCCAGTGCCTTGGTGCGGTTGATCTTGATCAGCGGCGTCGCCGTGGGCATCACGATGACCGCCCTGCAGCCGTAGGCCTTTGCCGCGTAGGCAACGCCCTGCGCATGATTGCCCGCCGAAGCGGTGATCAGCCCCTTGGCCCTCTCCTCCTTCGTCAGCGTACTGATCTTGTAATAGGCACCGCGGACCTTATAGGCCCCGGTTCTCTGCATGTTCTCGGGCTTGAGATATACCTTTGCATCGGTCATATCACTGTAGTAATCCGAGAAAATCAGGTCGGTGTTCAATGTAACCTTCTGTACGATCTCACAGGCCTTTTCAAAGGCCTCGATTGTCAGCTGCTCCTTCTGTGCCATAGTCTTCTCTCTTCCGTCCTCTCTCTTTCCCGCTGCCTTGTCCGGCGGCCTTCCCTGCCGCCCGGCATCCATTCGCTGCCGCCCGGTATCCATTCGCTGCCGCCTGGTTTCTGTTCCGCCCGGTGCCGTTTCCTCTCACCCGGCGTCCTCCCTTGTCGCCTCCGATGTATCCGTTATGATACCACCAAAATTCCGATCGTATGCAGCCCCTGCCGTGAATTGTCTCACATCCCCGGCAAAGTCCTCCGCGCCGAGGAGCTCCATATCCCGGTCCATATCGATGATCAGCCCGACCGCCAGCGGCAGGGCCTCCTGATAAAGGGCATCCAGCCTCTCCTCCGCCTCCTGACAGGCGGGATCCGGCTCCTTGTTCATGATGTGCGGGTGAAGGGACTCGTATTTCCCCAGAAGGCGCAGGCCCGCATACAGAAAATTCCGTTTTCCGTCTCCGGGGCAGCGCAGCAGCCGCTGGAACAGCACGCAGGATTTCATTGCCTTCCCGATGATCTCCGCATTCATCTCCGGATAGAATACGGCGATCACCTCTGCGCCGCGTGAGGTCGGCCGGAACTCCCGCGCGACATCCTCCCTCACCGGATCTCTTCCCTCGCGTGCGATCAGCCGCCTGTCGTAATCCCCCTCCAGCGCCGCATGGGTGGTGACCCCGGAGGCAGCCACCTTCTCAATGAATCCGTGACAGGTGCTGTCCAGCGTGTAATGGCACAGAACACCCAGAAGATATGCCTTCGCCGCCTCCTTGAACGCCGTCTCCTGCGGGCTGTGCTCCGGAAGGCACCGGTAGCATTCCAGCGCTCTTCCGAAGAAGGCATGTCCCGGGAGATCGTGCATCCGGTTCCCGTATCTGGGCACCTCTCCCCAGGACAGCGGATGATAGAAAAAGAAAATATCCGGCCCCTGGAAGCCGATGCTGAACAGATCTCTGTGCCGGTCCGTCAGCTCCCGTATCTCCTTCGGCAGGTTCCGTTCCACCTCGTTGCCGAACGCCTGATGTGTATACATGGAAGGCATCGCATTTCCTCCGCGCATTTGCTGCTGATCCTGTGCTGTCGGACGCTCCGGCACCGTTCTGCAGGGGGATGCCCGGGACGTCATGAGAGTACATTATACACCCGAAGAGCCGCCTGCACTGCCGCGGATCCTGCTTTGCCCCATCTTTCAAAGCCTGCCCGCCGCACTTACAGTGCGGCGGGCAGGCTTTATCCTTGCAAATGCGGCCTCAGAGGCTCTCCGTCAGAGGTTCTCCATCAGGGGTCCTGCCTCAGAGGTTTTCCCTCAAAGGTTTCTCTTTGCCATATGTGCGAACAGGCCGTTCCGTGCCATCAGCTCCTCATAGCTCCCCTGCTCCTGAATTTCTCCGTTCCCCAGGACGATGATCCGGTCACACCGGCGCACAGTGGAGAGTCGGTGCGCGACAACGATGCGGGTGATGTTCAGGGCATCCAGATTGCAGCGGATGGCCTCCTGTGTGATGTTGTCCACCGCCGACGTCGCCTCATCCAGAATCAGAATTCTCGGCTCGTTCATCAGGGCTCTGGCGAGGGCGACCCGCTGTCCCTGACCGCCGGAGATCACATCCGTTTCCCCGGAGAGGAAGGTGTTGTACTTCATCGGCATGGCCTCAATGTCCGCATCGATGGCCGCGAGCTTCGCCGCCCGCCTCACCTTCTCCATGTCCGCATCGTCCGACATCCCGATATTGTGCCGGACCGATCCGTTCATGCAGCCCGCGTTCTGCAGCACAACGCCGAACTGCCGGCGCAGCCTGTGAAGATCGTACTGCCCGATGTCCACGCCGTCGTACTCGATCGTCCCCGCGGTGGCTCTTTCAAAGCCAAGGAGCAGCCGCACCAGCGTGCTCTTCCCGCAGCCCGAGGCTCCCACCACACCGAGATATTCGCCCGGCTGCACCGTGAGCGAGATTTTGTTCAGAACCGGCGAGGAGCTCCCCGGATAGCAGAAGCTCACATCCCGCAGCTCAATGCGGCCCGAGATCTGTGTCTGCATTTCCTGACTCTCCACGCTCTCCGTCTCTGCGTTCTGGATCCAGGAAATATACTGCAGATAAGGATAGCTTCCGATGATCTCCGACACCGCATTGATAAAGGAGCCCAGATACCCGGCCAGCAGGGTGAACAGGGAAACCGTGGCGGTCACAGCCCCTGTGGACTCCTTTCCGTTCGCCGCCGCTGACATGAAGATCAGCAGAACGCCGATGCCGCTCACCATGGAGCCCAGAAGGCCGATCCACTGCCGGTACCTGCTCACCTGTGCTCTCTGATCCGCATACCGGCCGAAGCTGCCGGCGAAGCGGTAGAACATGCGGTCCTCGATGTGATTGTTCTTGATGGCTTCGATGTTGTCGATGATCTCTCCCCGGCGGACAACATATTCCTCCTGGCGCTGTCCCATCTCCTTTGTTTTCTTCAGGATCAGTCCCTCCGCCGCCAGGGCCGCCGCAACCTCCGCCGCAAAGAGCGCCATCAGAGGCCGCGCCAGCTCGGAGAGGTAGGCAGAGAACACGGAAAGGACAATCACGACCTGTGCCAGGTACACAATGGCTGAGAAGAGCATGGCGATGATGGATTCCACCGCTCCCAGAAAGGGCATCAGCATGGTATCCAGCTTGTCCGCCAGCCGGTGCTCCTCAGCGGTTTTCATCTGCATCATCCGATGCAGCAGCATCACATAGATTCTCGCGCAGACAAAGGACTGAAGACCTGCTGCCGTGTAGTGAATTCCCAGCTGGATGAACACATTGGCGAAAATGGTCAGGAGAAGGCTGAGGCTGATCATGACGATCATTTTCACATTCTCCACCGCCATGACATTGGTTGCCATTGCGTTGATCACATTGGGAATCGCCATGGTCAGAACCGAGGAGGCCACCGTCAGCATCGCGAACTGCAGGAGCACCCGCCTGCGCAGCAGGAGCTCCCGCCCCATCATAAGGAGGGGCGAGGTCCTCCTGCCGGAATCGACCGGCACAACGAACAGCCCCCGGCCGGCGAACTCTCCGGCCCGCTCCCTCGTCACCGTCTCCTCCCTTCCGGAGGTCCCGGTCCGAAAGACATAGCGGCCTCTCCGGCGGTTCAGGAGCACCGGCTCCTCCTTCTCCCCGCGAAATCCGATGAACGGCCCGAGATCCTCCCGATACCAGTCTGCACCAAGGCTCTGATAGGAAGCATAGACGTGCTCCGTCTCCGCAAGGTATCCGACATCGTCCTTTCCGTTCAGACGGAAGTCATCGATCGGCACCACGGCTCCGCCCGAGATCTTCACCAGCTGCAGGAAAAGGCAGGCAAAGGGATCCTCACTCACACCCTGCGGCGCCTCGTCCCTTTCGCGTGCTCCCAGCAGCACCCCGTATGCGCGCTCCCACAAATCCGCCGAATTTCTGTTGCCGCTCATTTCGCTCCTTCTGCTGCCGTTTTCAGCAACACGTTGGTTTCCGCATCTTTTCTGCAGGAGCCGGCCGCCCGCTCCCTCAGACCTCCTCCTCGGACAGCACCAGCCGCCGATACAGGCTGTCGGTGCGGGCAAACAGCTCCTCGTGCGTCCCGCGTTCTGCGATGGTCCCCTTGTTCATGACAACGATCTCATCGCAGTCACGTATTGTCGAGAGCCGGTGGGCCACCACGATCCGCGTCATGCCCAGCTCCCCGATTCTCTTCATCACCGCTTCCTCGACCTCCGGATCCAGCGCGCTCGTCGCCTCATCCATGATCAGAATCGACGGATTTCTCACCAGCGCCCTGGCCAGCATCATGCGCTGCACCTGGCCGCCGCTGTAGGTGCACTCCTCCGGCGTAAGACGTTCGCCAAAGCCCGCTCCGCGCTTCAGAATATCCTCGAGAATGCACGCATTCTCCGCCGCCCGTTCCACCTCCGCCGTAGGAATCCGGTGATTGAACAGTGTAATGTTGTCGCGAACGGTCCCGCGGAAGAGCGCCGTTTTCTGCTGCACCACCGCGATCGATCCGGCCGCCGTATCCCGCCCCGTCTGTGCCAGAGGGCAGTCATCCAGAAGGACCGTTCCCTCGCCCGGTGCATACAGCCCCTCGATGAGCTTGAGCATCGTGGATTTGCCGGAGCCGGAGCCGCCCACAATCGCGAGGCTCTTTCCCGGCTCCACGATCACATTGATGTCCTGCAGCACAGGCGGCAGCATGGCATTGTACCGGAAGGAAACCTGCCGCAGCTCAACCTTTCCCCTCAGACGCTCCCCGGGGGACGGAGCTTTTCTTTCGGCAAGCTCATCTGCCGGCTCCATTTCGATGTCGTGAAGACAGTGCAGATCCGATTCCTGGGACTGGAGCGCACCGAACTCCGAAACGAACATCGCAATGGGCTCGAAAATGGACATTGCGATGCTCTGGCAGGCCAGCACCTCGCCGACCGTCATGGTCTCGTACCACACCCGGTACATGCCGATGGCAACCACTACCACCTGCAGCAGCATGGGAACGAAAACCGGAATGGTCCGCGCCACCGCCTCATACTGCCGGACCCGTCCGTTCTCATTTTCATACCGATAAAAATGACTGACGGTCTCCTGCATCATCCTGTCCTCCTGCGCCGTTGATTTGACGATGTCGAACAGGTGGATATTCTGTCCGGCCGATGCCATAAACCGCATTCGCGAACCGGAAACCTGCATGCTGTAATTCTTGCCGTGGCTGATGATATGATTCAGCCCCGCGAGAACAGCTGCGATGATCACAAGGACCGCTGCGCAGATGATCCCGCTGTAGTACAGCAGCAGCGCCACATACACAAGGGAGAACGCCAGACCCAGAAGCAGCGGAATGAACCGGGCCGTCACAAAGTCCGCCATTGCATCGATGGACTCCAGCCTGGCCATCAGCATCGAATGACTGCGGGTCTGGAAGAATTCCACCGGCAGCCGCAGCAGCTTATGCACCAGCTCTCCGTTCATCCGCCCGGACTCGATGCGCCCGAAGCGCCGGACCACATCATTCTGCGCCTCGAGCAGCAGGAACTGCACCAGCAGGACGAACAGAAAGGCCGCCAGATACGAGCTCAGATCCACGTTGCCCAGAGACGGCAGATACTGATCCACGAACAGACGCGTCAGTCCCGGGATCACCAGCGTAACGACATGCAGCAGTCCGCAGACGATCAGAAGGTAGGCATACACCGCCTTTTTGCCCCCCAGCACCTTCTGCAGTGCCTGCCTTGTGCTGTAGGGCTTCCCGCCAGGAACGAAATCCGGCTTTCTGGTGAGCTGCAGCACCACGCCGGAAAAATCTCTCGTGAATTCCGCCGCGGAGAGTCTGCGCCTTCCCAGAGCCGGATCACAGACGGTTACCGTCTCCTTCTCTATTTTCTCTACCACAATAAAGTGGTACCCCTTCCAGAAGGCAATGGCCGGAAGCCGGATGCCTGTCATAGAAGGGGCGCAGCGCAGGGCCTCTGCCTGCAGTCCGTATTCCTCCGCGGCATGCATCATGTTCCGCAGCCGGCTCCCGTCCCGCGAAATATGGCAGGCGCGGCGCATCTCCGAGAGCTCCACGAATCTTCCGTAGTATCCCAGCACCATGCACAGGGAGGCTGCGCCGCATTCCGACATCTCAATCTGCAGTACAATCGGTACCTTAGCTTTGCCCATGTCCGTCCTCACTGTTTCTCCGCCAGGAAAATCTTCTCATAGGGATGCAGCTCCTTCAGGATAAAGGTGAGCTTTCCCTCATCATACACAGAGAGGGAATACTCCTTTCCCGAATTCGCATAGCAGACCCTTCCGTCCTCTGTCTGATCCAGCGCGACAACGATCATCTGCTTCTCGTATTCGCCGTCCATCAGGGCCTCGGCCAGCTGACCGGATCCCACAAGGTGGGTCAGCTGATAGTCCTCGCGTACGGTGAATGTCTCCTGTTCCACGGTGCCCCAGATCCAGTCGCTCTCGTTGTCGTCGTTCGGCTCGAACTTTACCCGGGTTACGCCCGGCTCAATTCCTCCGAGCGCCTTTTCCCTGATGCAGCACATCACCCGATAACCGCCGGTCCCCTCTTTGTCCGTCCGGATGCGGAGAAGATCCTTGGTGACGTCCACGCGCTCCCATGGCTCCGCGTTGATTTCCGTGATATAGCCGTCGGTATCTGCACAGATCGGCACCGCCTCCCGGCGCATCTGCGCAATGTCCGGATAATCGTCCTCCTCTGCGCAGATATAGATTCTCATGAGCTCATCCCCTGCACTGACGAAGGAATTCTCCGTGCAGGAGATCCCCACAATGATGCCGGCCTTCGGGTAATGCACGGTCACGGTGGTTGTCCCCGGAACATAAACTCCGTTCCCCGTCATGGTCACCTGAACAATTCCGCGGAACATCCACAGCCCCAGTCCCGCCGCAATCAGCAGGATCGCCGCCAGCATGAATCCGTGCCGCATATGAATGGTACGGTATGCCGGACTGTTGTCCTCGATTTTCCTGGCCATCTCATCCATTTCACTTCCCTCTCAGCCTCATTCGGCGCAATTCTCAGAGTGCCGGTACTCCCTCCGGATTCAGGAAGCGGCACACGCTGTACAGAACGCCGGGCAGACCGTGCAGCAATCCCGTCTCCAGAAAGTCCTGCGGAAAACGGACATCCCGCAGCACATGGGCCGCGCCGGAGAGCTCCCAGGCCAGGTCGCGTCCGCTTTCCCGAAGGCTCACCGCCTCCTCGCCCGATGCGTCCGCAAGCCTCTCCGTGATCCGGTACAGGCGCCCTGCATTACCAAACCGCAGGGTGTCATTGACGGATCTGCCCTCTGATTCGTTCCCGTCCCGGCAGGAAGGCTTTACCAGCTCACTCTGCACTGCCCTCTGCAGCGCGGTTCTCTCCTGCAGGCCGCTGTATGCGGGGTTCTCCCGCATCATTTCCCGCAGCTGCTCCTCCAGCTCCCGCAGCTGCGGCGTGCAAGCTCCCTCCGGAATCCTGTCAATAGCATAGCGCATGCCGTAGATACCGTAGAGGAAATCCTCCGTGCCGTACCGGATCCGCTCGTGATCCTCCGCGAGAGGCTTCAGATTGGAGAGGATAGTCCGGAAATTCTCCTCGGTCAGGAAGCCCATCTCTCTGCACATGCAGCTTCCCAGAAGGAAGCCGGCCGCTCCGTCCGCAAGGCCCGGCTCTGCGGCGGTGAGCGCCGCTCCCGTCCTGCGCGGATCGGTCAGCTTCTCTGCCGTCTCCTTCACGGCTCTCCGGATCTCCTCATCCTCCGGACAGACGGTCAGATAGGCACACAGGGCAACCACAGCGCCGAAATTCCCGTCCAGAAGGCAATGCTCTCCCAGAAGGACGCCGAAGCCCGCGGTGTAGGCCGCATTCTCTCCCCGCGGCACGGCAAGCGGCGTCATCCGGAGTCCCAGCAGCCTGCAGACGCTGCGCGCCTGTCCGTGCAGCCGCTCCCGTATGGCCTGCCCGGAGACGCCGCTCTCCTGTTCGCGGGGTACCTGCTGCACGCCGTCGTGCTCCGGACGGATGCGCTGCATGCAGAAGGCGAGCCGCTCTGCCTCCCGCTCTCCGATGTCCGAAGGAATGGTCTCCCACTCTCCTGCCAGATCCCGCAGCATCTCTTCCGTGATCCGATCCTCGAAATAAGGGACATCCAGCCGGTCCAGAGCTTCCCGCTCCGTGCTCTCCAAGCGACGGCATTCGCTCTCCTCCAGCTTCCTGACATATTGCGTGGCCCGCTCGATCAGGCGGCGGTAGCTCTTCACATCCTGCTGCACATTCCGATTGCTGAGAACACTCAGCAGTCTGCAGTAGACAGCCGTCGGACGCATCACCATGCGCACCCGGCAATCCGTGAACCGGCGCACCAGCTCCTGCCCTGCATGCACGCGATTCTGCAGAACCGTCCGTATCGCCAGCTTGAACCCGTCTCCGAGCTCCTTCGCATAATCCGCTCCCGAGATGGGCCTTCCGTCCAGCACGGGCAGATTGTGCGTCCCCGGCTGCACATCCAGAAGGCAGGCATAGCCTGACTCCCGCAGTCCCGGCAGCGCCATCAGCATCGGCAGAACCGACATCTGATTGATGGAATAAGGGGCCTCCTCTCCCGTCCATCTCCGGAACAGGCAGCCCGGCGGCATCAGCATGGTTTCCATGTCAATGATCACTGGATCCGTGCCGCAGGCGACAATGTTCTCCGCATGCAGATCCATTCCGCGCAGCAGGTACACCAAGCCCAGAAGGAAGCCCATCCTCTCATAGAACACTGCCGCCTCCGACAGGCTCTGCAGCGGAATCGCCTCCTCAAAGGTGCAGAAGCCTCCGCGGGACGTATCCGCCGACGACACCGTCCGGAACGGCCGGATGCCGGCCTGCTCTGTCATGGCATTCAGCCAGCCGCCGAAGGCCCGGTCGATGGCCATGCTGTGCGGCTTGTAGACGAGACGCCGTCCGTCCGAAAGCTTCAGAAGATGAACGCAGCGGCCTCCTCTGTGGCGATCGGCGGCAGAGGCCTCGACCGTTTCCACGGCCGGGGCCTCCCCCTCCTCTCCGAGGCTCTTCCACACGGCCGGCAGCTCCTGACAGACAGCATCTGCCAGCTCCTGCACGTGGGCTGCCTGCCTGGCCGTGAATTCCACCATCTGGCGGAATGCAATCGGCCAATCCTCAGCGAGCGCACGAAGATAGCTTCCGTCCTTCATCACCGGCATCACACGCTCCCGAATCCACGCGTCCGTCGGCAGCGTCATCTCTCCGGCCACCCTGCAAAGGCTCTGATCCGCACACAGGATGAACAGCCCGCGAAGCGACTGTGCAAAGGAGCCCGGCCACTCCCGGAAGGCTCCCGGCCGGAGCATTCTGCCGTTCTCCGGCACATGCACAGACTGCACCAGACCCTTTACGAAGGGGAGAACGAAGATGTGCACTGCGCCCAGCTCGTCACCGCTGCCGAACAGATATTCCGCACCCTCACTGCGCGGCGCATCCGCCGCCGCGCAGATGCGGTCCAGCCACTCCGTGAACAGACTCTCATCCGGCAGCCGGCACTCCGCTCCCGGCTGCTCCTGCATCCAGCAGGAGCGCCGGAAAATATTCTGCTTCTCTTCTTCCGTGAAGAATGCATTCATCTCGTCACTTTCTCTCCCGTGCCGGCGAAAATCCGCGCCGCTCACGCAACTGTGCTCCAATGCAGCCGCCGGTGCCCGTACCGTCAGAAATCCCGGAACAATTCCTGCAGAGCCATCTGGTCTCTGGGATGATCTGCCTCGGCCTTCACCAGCTTTTTGTAGAATTCCCGTACACCCTGATAGGTGCTCCTGCCCTCCGTGACATCCGCCGAGGCCTTGCCCTTGCAGTCCGGATAGAGTTTCGTCAGAACCCTCCGCGGATCCATCCAGATCTCCCGCACCCGTTCTGCCTCTTCCGGCAGCATGTACCGGACCACATCGTAGGCCTGCCGTTCCGTTCCGTTCACCATGGCGTTCAGGTAATAGAAGCTGGCCTTGATAAAGGGGATCTTCTCCGGCATTCCCGCCAGTCCCCGCATAATCTGCTGCAGGACCTCTATCGCCCGTGAAACCTTTCCAAGCCGGTAGAGGCAGGCCGCCAGCAGGAAATCCGCCTCGAAGGGGCTCCCCGGCATGTCCTCCAGAAAGAACAGTCCGCTGATCGCTCCGATCGTATTCTCCAGAACCGCTCCCCGCTTGGCCGATGCAAGAATCGCAATGTCGCGAACCTGTTCATCCGTCAGGTCACCCAGATGCAGGAAATAATCCTGAACGTCCAGGGCCAGTCGGTTTACCTTCAGCTCCAGGAAGTCCACGGGACGCACCTCCGACACGCCCGCGGCATAAATATACACCGCCGGGAAGCCCAGGTAGGAGGCATCGCGCACATAGATGTCCGCACCCAGCTCCTGCAGCTTGTGCAGCATCTCCAGCATCAGCTCCTGATTGCTCTTCTGCTCCACGTTCGGCCACTCCCGGAAGGGATAGCTGGCGTCATCCATCAGCAGCGTAGCCGGCATGCTGCTGGACGCAATCTTGATGCTGTTCCATTTGTTCGCCCTTGTCTGCCCGTCGTTTACGAAAAATCCGGGACGCGAGCAGTTTGAGAACATCTCCAGGTTGTTCCCCTGCATGGATTCGGTAAAGACGCGCTCCAGCGCGATCCCCAGATTGGGCTGAGCGCCGAATTTCACGCCGAAGTTTCCTGTCTTCGTGTCAATGACCACCCCGCACACCGTGGGAATTCCTTTTCCCAGGGAGGCATCCAGCACGCGCACCTTGTGATATCCGTCGGCTTCAATGGAATCAATGATTCGGCGGATGTGAGGATAGCGGTCCACCACCTCGTCCGGAATGACCGGCGGAATCATGGTGCCGTTGAGCAGCTCCAGCTGCGAATAGCGCTCCACCAGCTCGGAAATTCCCTCGACCATGGCCTCCTGCAGCGTGTTCCCTGCCGCCAGGCCGTTGCTCCCGATAAAGATCATCATCCAGTCCGGCAGATACACCACCTTCTGGTCCGTCAGAGAATAAAAGGGAAGCGTTCCGAACCGGCCGTTCAGTCCCGCAGGCGCGAGCTTTTCCAGAAGATCGTCGACCATGTTCTCCGCTGTCGTCATGAGCGGCACCTCGGAAATGGTGTCGGCGACTCTTTTCTTCAGCGCCGCAACACACCGCGGGTCCTTTCCTCCGCGCACCTCGTAAAGCGGGTACTGCGGCACCAGGAAGTCCGAATACTCCCTGTCGTCCATGCGCGGCAGAGAGCTGAAGATACGGTTCTCCACGCGCTCCATCATTTCGCCGTAGGCGCTGGCATGGCTGAGCTCCCGCGTCATTCCCTTTCCGTTGGTGCCGATGGCCGGGCCGGCCGCTCCCTTGATGGTCAGTCTGCAGGAGTAGCAGTCCGGCAGGGACTGCGGAATATCGCGCAGCTCTGTCTCAAAGCCGTATTCCTTCAGAATTCCCTCAATCCTTGCCACCGTCTCCTCCGGGCTGGACTCCTTGCCACGCATTTTCCAATCTTCCATATCGGTAACCTCTCTTTTCCTGTATGCTGTCCGGCTCCCGTTGAACGTCCGCCGCGGACATTGCCGAATTCCTGCGTCCCCGTTCCTGTGCACGTCCTTGTGTCACCGTGTCTGTTTCCTACCTTGTATCGTACGCAGCAGACCGAAAACTATTACAGCGGAGGTGTCTGAAATTATCCGGCCCGGGACTCCGCACCGCATCGGCTGCTCCGGGGGACAGAACCGCCTCTACTCGCTGCGCCCGATCACCAGAAGATTTCCGTTGCCTACCCAGTCCCAGACCTGATTCTCCCCCAGATCCCTCAGAAGATCGTCCCGGCGCCTTTTCAGGATTTCAAGGAATTCCTCCTTCTCCTCCTGCGTCAGATACTGTCTGGCCTCCTCCAGCTCCCATACGGACCGAAGGTGCTTCGTCTCTGCGATGTAGTCCAGCTCAAGGTATCGCCTCTTCCTCTCCGCCGGTACCGCGGCGTTGCTCAGGGACCAGAAGCTCCCCACCGGATAAACGCTGACCTCCTTCAGTCCTGCCTCATAAAAGGCCCGCGGCATTCTGGTCGGCGGAACGCCTCTTGAATACTCCTGGTACGGCACGATGTGCTGGTACATGCCGACCACCTTGTTCAGCAGCTCATAGTAACGTCCCACCCAGGAATATTCCGTCGGATAGGTCCCCATATCCAGCGGGGACTCCGCACCGCATCGGCTGCTCCGGGGG
>CAVKMX010000057.1:0-14588 GCA_963657295.1 Clostridium sp. CAG:302 | reverse complement strand
TGCGAGCTTAGCACCGCTAGGTCCGAGGATGGAGCGAGAGCGTCCCAGGACCGGACAACTCCGCCAGGACCCGTCGTGGCTGGCGCCTGTACAGTAACCACGGTGACGCCCGGAGCTGCACAGAGCATTTTGCAGGTGGCTGTCAATAGGAACATCTGGTATAATGATACCTGTTCGGCATCTGCCGGATCTGCACAGGCAAAGAGCGTGCGGGATACGGCAGGAACGGCTGCAGACAGGATGATATTTGCAAGGAGATTGATATGGCAGAAAATGATGTTCAGAAGATGGGCAGTGCAGAGGAGATCGGAACGGTTCGCATTGCGGACGAGGTCGTTTCTGCAATCATTGCCTATGCTGCGAAGGAAGTGGACGGCGTTGCCGGACTTGCGGGAAATGCGGGAGACGGATTCCTGCAGAAGGCAGGCGTGAAGCGCCCGTCGATGGGAGTTCGCGTGGAGCTTGAGAACGGAACCGTCCGTGCGGATCTGTCCCTGATCATGGACTACGGATACAATATACCGGCGACCTGCAGCACGGTTCAGAGCAAGGTGGTGCAGGCGGTGGAGAATATGACAGGACTCGAGGTCAGTGACGTGAATGTCCGTATTGCAGGCATTAAGATGCCGGAGGAAGGCAGCCGCGAGTCATGAAAAGGAGCATTCAGAGAGAACAGATATTCAAGATCCTGTTTCGGGTGGAATTCAATGATGTGACAGAGATGCCGGGACAGGAGGAACTGTATTTCGCCAGCGGCGACATGGAATTCACGGAAAAGGACAGGCATTACATCACGGAAAAGGTGAATTCCATACTGGAACGTCTTCCGGAAATTGACAGAATGCTGAGCGGAAAGATGCGCGGATGGACGCTGGAGCGTCTCGGGCGTGTGGAGCTTGCGGTGATGCGGCTGGGAGTCTATGAGATCCTGTGGGACGATGAGGTTCCGGAAGGTGTTGCCATCGCAGAGGCTGTGGAGCTCGCCAAGAAATTCGGCGCAGAGAATTCCGGTCCCTTCGTCAACGGTGTGCTGGCAGGTTTCACCAAGAAGGATTGACATGGCAGCCGGAACGGTTTATTCGGTCGGACAGATCAATACGTATGTTGCACGGATGTTTTCCGAGGACTATCTGCTGCGGCAGGTAATGGTCCGGGGAGAGATCAGCAACTGCACGTACCATTCCTCCGGCCATATCTATTTCACATTAAAGGATGCCTCCGGTACGCTTTCCTGCATGATGTATGCGGGAAAGCGGTCTGGAGGCCTTTCTTTTCATATGAAGGAGGGAGACGGCGTTGTCGTTTCCGGCTCTGTCCGCGTGTTCGAAAGGCAGGGGAAATACCAGCTTTACGCGGATCGGATTGTCCGTGACGGCGTCGGTATTCTGAATGAGCGCTTTGAGCTGCTGAAAAAGAAGCTCGAAGAGATGGGGATGTTCTCCGAGGAGTACAAGCAGCCGATTCCCCGCTATATCCGGCGCCTCGGCGTTGTGACGGCGCCCACCGGGGCGGCAGTGCGCGACATCATTCAGATTGCAAGGCGCAGGAACCCGTATGTGGAGATTCTCCTGTATCCGGCCGTTGTGCAGGGCGAGGATGCGCCGGAGAGCCTGATCCGGGGAATCCGGACCATGGATGCAGCCGGGGTCGATGTCATCATTGCAGGCCGCGGCGGCGGCTCCATCGAGGATCTGTGGGCCTTCAACGAGGAGTCTGTGGCGGAGGCGGTATTCCAATGCAGGACACCGATCATATCGGCCGTCGGACATGAGGTGGATACGGTGATCACGGATTATGTGGCGGATTTGAGAGCACCGACGCCATCGGCGGCGGCGGAGATCGCCGTGTTCGACTGGAATCAGTTTCAGACAGACTGCATGCAGCTGCAGCTGAATATGCAGAAGGCGATGCTGCGGAAGCTGGAACTGCAGCGGCAGCATTCGGAACAGCTGCAGAGCGAACTGCTTCATTGCTCGCCGAAGCGGCGGATGGAAATACAGAGAATGGCGGCGGGACAGCTGGAGGAGCATTTGCGGCATGCGTGTCTTCGCAGCATCGAGAGAGCACGAAGCGGACAGATCCTGCGGCATCAGCTGGAAGAGCGGATGAGAGGCTGCATCGAGCGCAGCCGAAGGGCGTTGAACGAGCAGGAGAAGCTCCGGAAGGCGATGGAGGACAGGCTCGTGCACAGAAGGCATACGCTGCAGCTGCTGGCAGCGGAGCTGGAAAAGGCATCTCCTGCCGCAAGGCTGTCCGGGGGCTACGGTCTGGTGACGGATGCGGAGGGACGGAAGATATCCGGTGTATGCTCGCTTCATCCGGAGGAGGCCATACGGGTTCACATGAGAGACGGATGTGTGGATGCAAGAGTGACGGCGATTATACCGGAGGGGGAAACCCCGCGGGAAAGGAATGGAGAAGAGAGCAATCGTGGCGCAGAAGAAATTCGTAAATGAACAGGGAAAGGAACTTACGGTAGAGGAGGCATTCGGACAGATCAGGGATCTTCTGCAGCAGATGGAGGAAGAGTCTGCCACCCTGGAACAGACCTTCGACAATTATGAAAAAGGAATGCAGCTGCTGCGTTATGCCAATGACCGGATTGACAGGGTGGAGAAAAAGGTACAGAAGCTGAATGCGGACGGCACCGCCGAGGATTTTGCGTAAGGCTGTGGAGAAAGGAGGCAGGACGGTGACAACAGGAGAGTTTGAGCAGCAGCTCAGCAGCAGGACGGCGCAGGTGGAGCGCATCATTGCAGACTATCTTCCCGCAAGGGAAGGGTATGCCGAGCGGGTGATCGATGCGATGGATTATTCCGTAGAGGCCGGCGGAAAGCGGCTGCGGCCGCTTCTGATGCAGGAGACCGCAGCCATGTACGGGGCGAAGGAGCAGATGGTACGGCCCTTTATGGCATCGCTGGAGATGATTCACACCTATTCTCTGGTGCATGATGATCTGCCGGCCATGGATAATGATGAATTCCGAAGAGGCCGCAGGACAACCTGGAAGGTCTACGGGGACGGCATGGCCGTTCTTGCAGGAGACGGCCTGCTGAATTATGCCTATGAAACGGCACTCCTTTCCTATGGCGCAGCGGAAAACGAAGAGGAGAAGGACAGAGCTGTCCGCGCGCTCGGTATTCTCGCGGAGAATGCGGGAATTCACGGAATGGTGGGCGGACAGTGTGCGGATATTGTGACAGATCAGAGCTCAGAGAAACTGACGCCGGAGCTGCTGCATTACATTCATGAGAAGAAAACCGCCTGTCTGATCGCATCCGCACTCCAGATCGGCGCCGTGCTCGCAGGAGCACCGGAGGAGGACATCCGCAGATTAAGAGAGATTGCAGGGGATGTCGGACACGCCTTCCAGATTCAGGACGATATTCTGGATGTCACGGGCACACAGGAAGAGCTGGGGAAGAGCATCGGCAAGGATGCGGCAGAGGGAAAGGCAACCTATGTGTCCATGAACGGGCTGGAGGCATCCAGAGAGAAGGTAAGAGAACTGACGGAGCATGCGGCTGCATCGATGGAGCGGCTTTCCGCGCACAGTGATTTCCTGAAGGAGCTGGTTCTGCGGCTGATGACCAGGACCAGATAAAGTGACTCGGAATGTGCACAGGAGAAACGAACAGACGGGGAGCAAAGAGGACGTGAGCAATTATCTGGATCAAATCAACCAAACCGGGGACATCAAAAAGCTGCCCTCGGGCTGCTACAGGGAACTGGCGCAGGAGCTGCGGAACTTTCTCATCGAAAAGGTCAGCGTGACGGGCGGACATCTTGCCAGCAACCTTGGAACGGTGGAGCTCACCATGGGACTGCACCTTGCCCTGGATCTTCCGAAGGACAAGATTGTCTGGGATGTAGGGCATCAATCCTATACGCACAAGATCCTCACCGGCCGGAAGGATCGGTTTGACACGCTGCGCCAATACGGCGGAGTGGCCGGGTTCCCGAGGAGGAGGGAGAGCGACTGCGATGCCTTTGACACCGGGCATGCCTCAACGTCAATTTCCGCAGGCCTCGGTCTGGTAAAGGCAAGGGATCTGCAGGGGGAAAGCTATAAGGTGGTTTCTGTCATCGGGGACGGTTCGCTGACGGGCGGGCTGGCCTATGAGGGACTCAACAATGCGGCCAGACTGGACACCAATTACATCATTGTGCTGAATGACAACAACCGTTCTATTTCGGAGAACGTCGGCGGCATGTCAAGGTATCTTGAGCGGATCCGAACCTCCAATTCCTATCTGGATCTGCGGGATAAGGTCTATTATTCGCTGAAGGACAAGAGCCCGGACATGGTGGAGCGAATCCGGAGAACGAAGAACACCTTCAAATCCATGTTTTTGCCGGGCATGCTGTTCGAGAATCTCGGCATCACCTATCTGGGACCGATCGACGGCATGGACCCTCTGGCGGTGAAGGCGGCCATTGAACAGGCATCGCACATCCGCAAGGCAGTGGTGGTGCATGTCATTACCAAGAAGGGGGAGGGATATGTCCCTGCGGAAAACCATCCGGCAAGGTTCCACGGGACGGCGCCCTTTGAAATTGAATCGGGACTTCCCAAGAAGAACAGCAAGGTCAGTTATTCCGATATCTTCTCGACGGTTATGATCAAGATGGGTCAAAGAGACGAGAAGGTGGTTGCCGTCACGGCGGCGATGGAGGACGGCACGGGGCTGAAGCGGTTCCACAACATCTACCCGCACCGCTTCTTTGATGTGGGGATTGCAGAGGAGCATGCGGTCACCTTTGCGGCGGGTCTTGCCGTCGGCGGCATGAAGCCGGTGGTGGCCTTGTATTCCACCTTTCTGCAGAGAGCCTACGATGAGATTTCCCATGATGTCTGTATGCAGGATCTGCCGGTGGTATTCTGCATTGACAGAGCCGGTCTGGTGGGAGCAGACGGAGAAACGCATCAGGGCATTTTCGACATTTCCTTCCTCTCCACCATTCCGGGCATGACCATTGCGGCACCGAAGAACAAGTGGGAATTATCGGACCTCCTGAAGTTTGCACTGAAATTCGGGCATCCCATTGCCATTCGTTATCCGCGGGGCGTGGTCTGTGACGGGATGCAGGAGATCCGTGAGCCCATCGTCTGCGGGAAATCCGAGCGGATCGTACAGGGAAGCGGAGGCAAGGAAAAGGGAGTTCTGCTGTTCGCCTTCGGCAGCATGGTGGAAACGGCGATGGAGGTGCGGGAGCTCCTTCTGCCTCTGGGGGTGGACGCAACCGTTGTCAACGCAAGGTTTGCCATGCCGTTTGACACCGAAATGCTGGAAAGAGAGCTGCCCTCGCACAGGCTGCTCGTTACCATGGAGGAAAATGTGGAGAGCGGCGGCTTCGGAGAGCATGTGGAGGCCTGGTGCACGGAGCACATGCCGGAACAGAAGGTCCTGAAAATTGCCATACCGGACACCTTTGTAGAACAGGGGGCGGTTCCGCTTCTGAAGGCGAAGCTGGGCATCGATGCAGAGCATGCTGCAGAAAGGATTCGAGAGGCATTGCATGGCTAAACAGAGACTGGATGTCATTCTGACCGAGGGGGGGTATGCGCCGTCACGGGAGAAGGCGAAGATCATGCTCATGTCCGGCATTGTTTATGTCAACGGGCAGAAGGAGGACAAACCGGGGGCAACCTTTGATCCGGAGAAGATCCGTCTGGAAATCCGGGGGGAAACGCTTCGCTATGTGAGCCGTGGCGGCTTAAAGCTGGAAAAGGCACTGAAGGTTTTTCCGATCGAGCTGCAGGGCAGGATCTGTATGGATATCGGCTCCTCCACCGGAGGGTTTACGGACTGCATGCTGCAGAACGGCGCGGCCCGCGTGTATTCCATCGATGTGGGATACGGCCAGCTGGACTGGAAGCTGCGGCAGGATGAACGTGTGACCTGTATGGAGAAGACCAATTTCCGGTATCTTGGTCCGGGGGATATGGATGCTGTGCCGTCGTTTGCCTCCTGCGATGTCTCCTTTATTTCCCTGTCCAGAATTCTGCCCGCAGCGGCGGCAATTCTGCCGGCGGGCGGACAGATGGTGTGCCTGATCAAGCCGCAGTTCGAGGCGGGACGCGATAAGGTCGGCAAGAAGGGGGTTGTCCGGGAGCCGTCCGTGCACCGTGAGGTCATTGAGGCGGCGATCGGCTACGCCCGGTCAGAGGGATTTCATCTGCTGGGACTGGATTATTCGCCGATTCGCGGTCCGGAGGGAAATATTGAGTATCTGATGTATCTGGAGCGTTCGGAGGAGGCTGCAGCACAGAAGGAGGAGCTGACCGCCGCGCAAAGGGCATCCATCCGGCAGCTGGTAGAGCGTTCCCATGCTGCCTTTTCATAAACGGATCTCTGCAGAGGGGAGCAGCGCTTCGGACATCCGAAGATGCGCGAAAGAGGGAAGCAGGCAAATGCGTAAATTCGAAATCTATACCAATGTCACAAAGGATCAGGGGCGGATTTTCGAGCAGGAGGTGTGCCGCTTCCTCCGGGAGCAGGGGGCGGAATGTGAAACCGGCCACAAGGAGGGCTTCACACCGGAATGCTGCATCGTCCTTGGCGGGGACGGAACGGTGCTGCGGGCGGCAGGCTGGGCCAGAAAGAACAAAATACCGATTCTCGGAATCAATCTGGGAACCCTGGGATATCTTGCGGAGACAGAAAAATCGTGCTGGCGGGATGCACTGATCCAGCTGCTGCAGAATCGTTACAATGTGGAAGAACGGATGATGATTGCGGGGGAGCAGGAAGGAAATACCGGAGAGAAGCAGACCTTTCATGCTCTGAATGACATCGTCATCGGGCGGTCGGGGTGTCTCCGGATCATGAATTTTGATGTTTATGTGGGAGGTGTCCTTCTGAACAGCTATCGGGCGGACGGCATCATTGTCTGTACGCCGACAGGATCCACGGCCTACAATCTCTCTGCGGGCGGGCCGATCGTGGAGCCGGGAGCGAAGATGATGGTTCTGACCCCGATCTGTCCGCATCAGATCGGGGCGCGTTCCATTGTACTGTCCTCGGATTCTGTCATCGAAATCATCATTCACCGGCAGGAACGGGACCAGGATATGACAGCCGTCGCTGATTTTGACGGAAATGAGCGCATGGAGCTGCGGCCGGAGGAACCGTTTGCGGTACGGCGTTCACCGGAGGTGACACGGCTGATTAAGCTGGAGGACCGCAGCTTTCTGGAGACACTCCATCGGAAGCTGAATTAAGGGGACCCGGAGGAAACGTTCCCCGTGCCGGCTGTTTGCTGGACATCAACAGAGGGAAAGGACTTCATGGCAGAAAAGAAGAACAGGCTGGTGCGCATTCTGGAAATCATTAAGGAGAGGGAGGTCGGTACGCAGGAGGATCTTGTGAAAATCCTGCGCAGCGAGGGGTTCGATGTGACCCAGGCCACCGTGTCCCGAGATATCCGGGAAATGCAGCTGCAGAAGGAAAGAACTGCGGGAGGCGGCCTCCGGTATGTCGCACCGGCTGACGACAATTCTCTGCTGGTGGGACGCTATCGCAGAGTGATGAAGGACGGAATGGTGTCCCTGGATCAGGCACAGAATATCCTGGTGATCAAAACGGTCTCCGGTATGGCAATGGCGGTTGCGGCCGCGTTGGATCATCTGAATTATCCGGAGGTCGTCGGCTGCATCGCGGGGGATGACACCATCATGGTGGCGGTCCGCTCTGCAGAGGAGACAAGGAATCTCATGGAAAAGCTGCGTGAGATGGTCCGCTGAACGGAACAGGAGTGCATTCGGAGAAGAGAGAGCAGGAGGCGTGTATGCTGACAGCACTGCATGTGAAGAATCTGGCTCTGATCGAGGAGGAAGAGATTTCCTTTGCAGACGGCCTTAACGTGCTGACCGGAGAAACCGGAGCCGGCAAGTCGATCCTTTTGGGATGCGTGAATCTGGCACTGGGAGCGAAGGCGGAAAAGGGGCTGATCCGAAACGGCGCAGACAGCGCTTTGGTGGAGCTGCTGTTCACCGTGGATCAGGACAGACAAAGGGAGAAGCTCCGGGAGCTGGGCATTGCGCCGGAGGAGGACGGAACCATCCTGGTAAAGCGAAGACTCTTTCCGACAAGAAGCCAGTGCATCATCGGAGGAGAGACGGTGACAACCCATCAGCTGCGCGAACTGTCGGAATTGCTGATGGATGTGTACGGTCAGAGAGAGAACCAAAGGCTGCTGCGTCATGCGGCCCAGCTGGAGGTCATTGATGAGTATGCAGGAGACGAAGCGGCCCGGATCCGCAGGCACCTGCAGAGTGTCTATCGTCAATACGGGGACATCCGGAGACTTTGCGAGAGTCAGGAGAAGGATCCTGCCGCAAGAGCACGGGAGCTGGATCTGCTGCGGTATGAGGTCAATGAAATAGAGAGCGCAGCGATAAAGCCCGGAGAGGATGAGGAGCTGGAGGAGCGCTGCCGCAGGTTAGCCGGCTTCCAGAAGCTGGACGAGGCAGTACAGCAGGCACGGGAGCTCCTGCAGGGCGAGGAAGGCGCGGCGGAGCAGCTGGGAAGAGCGCAGCGCTGTCTTGGAAGGGTGCAGGGAATCGATAAATCGCTGGATGGGATGATGGATCAGCTGGCGGAGCTGGACAGCCTCTTCTCCGACGCACTCAGGAGCCTTTCGGACTACGAGGACTCTCTGGTGTATGATCCGGCGGAGCTCGCGCAGCTGGAGGAGCGACTGGATCTTCTCAATCGCCTGAAGGACAAATACGGCGGTCCGTCCCGGCAGCTGGAGGCAATTGCCGGCGCTCTCGCCGCGCGGCAGCAGCGCATCGGCGAGCTGGAGGATTACGAGAGCATCTGTCTGCGCAGACAGGGTGAGCTGGCTGCGTGCGGAGAGGAGCTGTCTGCGCTCTGCCGGCAGCTGACTGAGCGGAGGCGGGCTGCAGCGGAGGAATTCCGGGAAAGGATGACGCACGAGCTCCTGGAGCTGAATTTCCAGCAGGTCGATTTCCGCGTGGAGATGAACAGCGCGGAGGAGAAGCTCTCGGCAAGCGGATGGGATGATGTGACCTTTTATATCTCCATGAATCCCGGAGAACCGGTACGCCCGTTGGACACCATTGCGTCCGGCGGTGAGCTTTCCAGGATTATGCTGGCACTGAAAACCGTGTTCGCCGGCAAGGATGACATTCATACCCTGATTTTCGATGAAATTGACAGCGGCATCAGCGGACAGACGGCCTGGAAGGTGGCTCAGAAGCTCGGCCGTCTTGCCAAAGATCATCAGATTCTCTGCATCACGCATCTGCCGCAGATCGCGGCAATGGAGGAGAGGCACTTTCTCATTGCCAAGGAGGCGGAGAACGGCAGGACGATGACGCACATCCGTCCGCTGACGGAAGAGGAGAGCAATGAGGAGCTGGGGCGAATGATGGGCGGAGCCCGCATTACCAGAACCACACTGGAAAGCGCCAGGGAAATGAAGGCCATGGCGCGGGAGACCCGACGGAGGGCCGATGAACCGGAGAAGACGGAATGAGTATTTATGACAGCTTGAATCAGGAGCAGCGGGAGGCTTGCTTTCACACAGAGGGACCGGTTCTGATCCTGGCCGGCGCCGGCAGCGGCAAAACGCGGGTTGTGACGCACCGCATTGCATACCTCATGGAGGAATGCGGGGTCAATCCGTGGAATATCCTTGCCATCACCTTCACCAATAAGGCGGCAGGGGAAATGCGGGAGCGCGTGGACAAGCTCATCGGCTTTGGCGCAGAGAGCGTCTGGATTTCCACCTTCCACTCCATGTGCGTGAGAATTCTCCGCAGGCACAGCGAGGCAATCGGGCTGGACCCGCACTTCACCATTTATGACGGGAGCGATCAGAAGACCCTGATCCGTCAGATTTGCCGGCGCATGCAGGTGGATACCAAGGAACTGCCGGAACGCTCGGTTCTGGCTGTGATCTCGCAGGCCAAAAATGAATTGCAGACGGCACACAGGTTCTGCGAACAGCACAGCGGCAATTACCGCGAGCAGCGGATCGGAGAAATCTATATCGAGTATGAAAGGGAGCTGCGGGCCGTCAATGCGCTGGACTTTGATGATCTGCTGATGAAGACGGCGGAGCTGCTGCAGACGCGGGAGGACATCCGCAGGGCCTACCAGGAGAGATTCCGCTACATTCATGTGGATGAGTACCAGGATACCAACAGGGCACAGTTTGAAATCGTGAGGCTGCTGGCTGCCCGCTCGAGAAATCTTTGCGTTGTCGGCGACGATGACCAGTCCATTTATAAATTCCGGGGCGCAGATATTCGGAACATCCTGGATTTTGAAAATGTGTACCCGGATGCGTTTGTGGTTCGTCTGGAGCAGAATTATCGTTCCACACAGAATATTCTGGATGCCGCGAATGCGGTGATTGCGCACAATTCCCGGCGCAAGGAAAAGAGGCTGTGGACCAGCCGGGGAGAGGGGAGCCGGATTCATTTTCGTGAATTTGCGGGAGGACGGGACGAGGCCTCCTACATCGCCGGGGATATCGAGCGGCGGATGCGGCAGAATCACCGGCTGTCCTATAAGGACTTTGCGGTTCTGTACCGTACCAACGCGCAGTCCCGCCTGCTGGAGGAGCGGTTCGTGCTCGAATCCATTCCCTACAACATTGTCGGCGGGCATAATTTCTACGACCGCATGGAAATCCGTGATATTCTGGGGTACCTGCGGACGGTGGACAACGGCCGGGACGATATCGGTACACAGAGGGTCATCAATGTTCCGAAGCGCGGCATCGGCAAAACCACCATCGAGAGGGCGATGGCCATCGCACACGATAAGGAAATGAGCTTTTACAGTGTGCTGGAGCACGCCGGAGAGTTTCCCGAGCTGGCCAGGGCACGGGCGAAGCTGGCTCCTTTCGTCGAACAGATTGAGGAGCTGCGCACCTTTGCACAGGAGCATACGGTGGCGGAGCTCATAAAGGAAATCGTGGAGCAGACATCGTACGAGGACTATCTGACGGAATATGAGGAGGAGACGGCACAGGAACGGATTTCCAATGTGGATGAGCTGATCAGCAAGGCCGCTGCTTATGAGAGGGAAGAAAGCCTTGCTGATTCCGACGGGCCGTCGCTTTCCGGCTTCCTGGAGGAAATATCGCTGGTTGCGGACATCGATCAGGTGGGGGAGAAGGATGACCGGGTGCTGCTGATGACGCTTCATGCCGCAAAGGGTCTGGAATTCCCGCAGGTGTATCTGACGGGGCTTGAGGACGGCCTCTTCCCGAGCAGCCAGAGCATCCATTCAGAGGATCCGGAGGCGATGGAGGAGGAAAGGCGCCTTGCCTACGTGGGAATTACAAGAGCCAAAGAGGAATTGACCCTTACCAGTGCCAGAGGCCGTATGCTGCGCGGGGAAATGGAGTTCCATCCGGTGAGCCGTTTTGTCATGGAGATTCCGGAGGCACTCATGGATGAAAGCCCGCGGGCAGCGGATTATCGGGAGGCAGAGGAATTCGGCGCACAGAGCCGGTACCGTGTCGGAGACCGGTCACGGCCGGACGGGATGAACCCTGGCTTTGGGAAACCCTGGACAGGTGTCGGAGCAGACCGGGGGCGCGGCGCAGTGCCGGTCGGAGGTACGGACCGAAGGCCGCGCGCGACCTATGTGAAGCCGCACACGACGCAGGATAAAAGGCCCTTTCTCTCCGGAGTGGCAGGGCTGGACAGTCTCCGAAAGGGACAGCCCGCAGGCACCCGGCCGGATTATCAGGTGGGAGACTGTGTGGAGCACATCAAATACGGCAGGGGAATTGTCCGGTCCCTGGAGCAGACACCGAAGGATTATAAAGTCAGCGTGGCCTTTGACAGCGGAGAGGTTCGGACCATGTATGCGGCCTTTGCCAAATTGAAGAGATGCGACAGCGGAACAATGCGGTAAAATGACAGGGAGTCACGGCCTGCGGCAATGCAGGCAGAAGATATGACACATGCGAAATCAAAGGAGGCAGGGAACATGAAGGATTGGTTTATGAAGGGGATGAACATCAAGGACATTTGCAGCGCGGTGAATTCCGCAGTGAGTTCTGCTGCAATTCTCTCACTTGCAGAGAGCCTTCACAATGCGAGGACGGAGAAGGAAGGCGAAGGAGAGGATCTGAAAAGACTGATCTGCACCATATTGGCGGTTATCGCGGTTGCTGCTGCCGTGTGCGGCATTGTGTACGCACTGGTCCGTATTCTGCAGCCGCGTCTGAAGGAGCGTGCATCCCTGCGAAAGGGAGAGGACGGCGAGGACGGAGAAGAGTTGTGCTGCGAGGATCCGGATATTGCAGATGAATTTGAAGAGACGATCTGACAATCGGAAAAGGAATCGAATTGGTGCATGAAAAAAGGCGACATCATTGAGGGAACGATAGAAGAACTGCGTTTTCCGAACAGGGGCTTGCTCCGTGCAGACGGATACGAAGTGACGGTGAAGAACACGATACCGGGGCAGCGCGTTCGCGTGCGCATCAGCAGGCGCCGGGATCACCGTGCGGAGGGCTGTCTTCTGGAGATTCTGGAGCCGGCTGCCGATGAGATCACACCGCCGTGTCCGCAGTTCGGAATCTGCGGCGGGTGTCTTTATCTGAATCTTCCGGATGAGAAGGAGCTGTCCCTGAAGGAGCGGCAGCTGAGGGAGCTGTTCCGGAGTGCGGATCCGAAGTCGGAGGACTGGTACGAGGGAATACTGGAAAGTCCCGTGACGACAGAGTATCGGAATAAGATGGAGCTGACCTTCGGAGATGAGGCAAAGGACGGACCGCTGACCCTGGGCATGCATCGGCGCGGATCGTTTTACGATGTCACGAATGCGGACGAGTGCCGGATCATCGATCAGGACTTCCGTACCCTGATCCGTGCAACGAGAGAGTATTGGGCAGAGAGCGGCGCACCCTTTTATCACAGGATGCGGCAGCAGGGGTATCTGCGGCATCTCCTGCTCCGAAAAGGCATGAAGACGGGAGAGATTCTTGCGGATCTTGTGACGACAACACAGACGGCAGAGCTGCTGCGTACGCAGGAGCAGACAATGGATGCGGAGGCCGGGGAAGGTCTCGAACAGGAACAGAAGCTTCTGAAGGGATGGATGGAGCGCATCCTGTCTCTGGACTATGAGGGGCACATCGCCGGAATTCTGCATACAAAGAATGATTCTGCGGCGGATGTTGTGGCAGATCAGGGAACAGAGACGCTTTACGGCAGGGGTGAGTTCGAGGAGGAGCTGCTGGGGCTCCGATTCACGGTGACACCGTTTTCCTTTTTTCAGACCAACAGCAGCGGAGCAGAGCTGTTGTATGAAACGGCGAGGAAAATGATTGCCGATGCCATGGAGGAAGAAAGGGCGGCGGAAGGAAACGGGGCGGACGGCAGAAAACCCGTGATCTATGATCTGTATTGCGGCACAGGCACCATCTCCGAGCTGGTCGCACCTGTGGCGGAAAAGGTGATCGGCGTGGAAATTGTAGAGGAGGCAGTACGCGCCGCACGGGAGAATGCGGTCCGCAATCAGGTGCACAACTGTGAATTCCTTGCAGGGGATGTATTGAAGGTGCTGGACAGCATCGAGGAGCAGCCGGATTTCATCATCCTGGATCCGCCGCGTGACGGGGTGCACCCAAAGGCGCTGCCCAAGATTCTGGAGTACGGGGTACCGCATATTCTGTACATTTCCTGCAAGCCGACGAGTCTCGCCAGAGATCTGCCGATCATGCGGAAGCTGGGCTACCTTCCGGTGCGCGGAATCAGTGTTAACCAGTTTCCGAAAACCGCAAATGCCGAGACGGTTGTCCTCTTTTCCAACAGAGGGGCGGATGCTTTTTCTTTTGCAGAGGGTAGGGTATAATGTGCTGGTTGGCGGATTTTTATCCAGACAGGGGGGTTATCTCATGAAGAATATTCTTTTTGCTGCTTCGGAAGGTGTTCCGTTTATCAAGACCGGAGGTCTTGCAGATGTTGTCGGGTCACTTCCGAAGGAACTGGACAGGGAATTCTATGACGTCCGTGTGATTATGCCGAAATATTCCTGCATGAAACAGGAGATGAAGGACAGAATGGAGTTCGTCACCAGCTTCTACATGGATTTCGACTGGAGAAGCCTGTATGTGGGAATCCTCCGCGCACAGGCGGACGGTGTCACCTATTATTTCATCGACAATGAGGAGCTGTTCAATACCGGCACCGTGTATACGGATGACGCGCTGTTCGAGATCAAGCGGTATGCCTTCTTCTCCAAGGCAGTGCTGTCCGCCCTTCCGACCATTGGCTTTCGGCCGGATCTGATCCACTGTCATGACTGGCAGACCGGACTGATTCCTGTCTACCTCAAGGAACGGTTTCAGGAGAATGAGTTCTACCACGGCATGAAGACCGTGATGACAATTCACAATCTGCGGTTCCAGGGAAAATGGGGCGTGCAGGATGTGGAGAATATCACCGGCCTGTCCGGCTATTATTTCACACCGGACAAGCTGGAAGCATATAAGGATGCGAATCTGCTCAAGGGGGGCATTGTATACGCAGATGCGATTACCACCGTATCGCCTACTTATGCAGAAGAGATCAAGAGCCAGTATTACGG
>CAVKMX010000056.1:0-15088 GCA_963657295.1 Clostridium sp. CAG:302 | reverse complement strand
AGAATTGTGACAGCGTTACAGAGTAGAATCGTGACAGCTCATGGGGTTAATAACAGGAATAGGCCGCGGCAACGGAGAGTACATGCACCGCTACGCACAGGTAGTTATCGATATTGCACATGACCGGCTGGACCGGCCCTTTACCTACAGGATTCCCGAAGCGCTGGAGAACAGTCTGCGCCTCGGGAGTCTTGTTGTGGTTCCGTTCGGAAGGGGCAATTCCCTGCGCAAGGGATACATCATTGATTTTACGGAGGTCTGCAGCTATCCGGACGACAAGCTCAAGGAAATACAGGCAGTTGCCATGGCCGGCTCGGAGGAGACCGGCGCGAATGCGGTGGAGCTGGCACTGTGGATCAAGGAAAAATACGGCTCAACTCTGGCGGCGGCGCTGAAGACCGTTCTGACGAGCCGCAGCCAGGCAAAGCCTCTGGAACAGAAGACCGTGCGGCTGCTGCTGACACCGCAGGAGGCAGAGAAGATGCGACACCAGTGCGCGATGAAGCATCAGGTGGCAAGAGAACGTCTGCTGCGGGAGCTGCTGCAGGTCCCGTGCCAGCCCTACAGCCTCATCCGGCAGAAGCTTCACATCACGTCCTCGACCATCGCTTCCCTGCAGAAGAAGGGGGTTCTTGCGGTTGAAACCGTATCCTCCCTGCGAAACCCGGTGGAGATGGAAGCATCCGGACAGGGGCGGCTGCAGCTGAGCGGGGAGCAGCAGGCGGTGTCGGACGGTGTCTACCGGGACTTCTGTCTGCGGCGCCGGGCAGACGCCCCGGCGGCGGTTCCCTGCGTCAGTCTGCTGCACGGCATTACAGGGAGCGGCAAGACAGAGGTTTACATTTCTGTCATCGAGCGGATTGTGGCCGACGGATATCAGGCGATCATGCTGATTCCGGAAATTTCATTGACCTACCAGACGCTGCTGCGTTTCTATCGGCACTTCGGCAGCCGTGTTTCCGTGATGAATTCCACCCTGTCGGAGGGGGAAAAGAGCGATCAGTTCGAGCGGGCGAGAAGAGGCGAAATCGATGTGATCATCGGGCCGCGGTCTGCACTGTTCACGCCGTTCCCGAGGATCGGTGTGATCATTCTGGACGAGGAGCACGAAGGCAGTTATAAAAATGAGGCAATGCCGAAATATCACGCCCGGGAGGTCGCGGAGCATATTGCGGAAAGACATGGAGGCATTGTTGTCCTTGGCTCTGCCACACCCTCCCTGGAATCCTATTACAGGGCACAGACAGGACAGTACCGGTTGTACCGGCTGACAAGGCGTCTGACGGGAGGCACGCTTCCGTCGGTGGAAATTGCGGATATGCGCAGAGAGCTGCGGGAAGGAAACCGCTCCATCCTGTCCAGACGTCTGGCAGGGCTGATTTCGGATCGGCTGGAAAAGAAGGAGCAGATCATGCTGTTTCTGAACCGGCGGGGCTTCTCCGGCTTTGTATCCTGCAGGAGCTGCGGGTATGTCCCGGTCTGCCCGCATTGCAGTGTGTCCCTTTCTCTTCACGGGGGAGGACGGCTGCTCTGCCACTATTGCGGTCATGAGGAGAGAATGCCGGAGAGATGTCCGGAATGCGGCTCACCGTATATCAGCGGATTTCATGCAGGGACAGAGCAGACGGAGCAGCTGCTGCAAAAGGAATATCCGCAGGCCAGAATTCTCCGGATGGACGCAGACACCACGAAGAGCAAGGATGGGTATGAGAAGATCCTGTCTGCCTTTGCCAACGAGGAGGCGGATATCCTCATCGGCACCCAGATGATCGTGAAGGGCCACGATTTTCCGAAGGTAACCCTGGTCGGCGTTCTCCTGGCGGATTTGTCGCTTCACATGGGAGATTACCGCGCGGCCGAACGAACCTTTCAGCTGCTGACGCAGGCTGCAGGGCGGGCAGGAAGGGGAACCAGGCCCGGAAATGTGGTGATGCAGACCTATGATCCGGAGAATTACAGCATTCGTTATGCGGCGGAGCAGGATTACGAGGGCTTCTACCGGGAAGAGCTGTACTATCGGCAAATGCTGCGCTTTCCGCCGGCGGAGCACCTTCTGTCGATCCAGATCATTTCCGGCTCGGCGGAGCATGCAGCGCTGTTTGCCAGGAGCACCAGAGCGCTTCTGGAGAAGCTCTGGGAGAAGGAACAGCGCAGGCATACGGCAGGAGGAAACGGCGGACAACCGGTGAGAGCTGCGGAAAAGGAGCTCCTTATCATCGGTCCGGCAGCGGCGGCAGTAGAGAAGCTGCGGGATGAGTTCCGGCAGGTTCTCTATGTAAAAAGCCCGGATTATGATAAACTGACCTTTTGTAAAGACAATATAGAGGCTGCGGTGCACCGGGCCGGAGAGAGCGGGGATATGGATACCGTATTCCAGTTCGATTTTGATCCGATGAATGTGTTCTGAACGGTGCGGCAGGGAGCGGCCGGCCTGCTTCACGGAGCAGCCGGAGCGAAAAAACAGCCTGAGAGAACAGGGGAAACGGAATGGCATTGCTGAATATTCGAGAAATAGGAGATCCGATTCTGAACAAAAAGGCGAAGGAGGTCCGGGAGATGACGCCTCGCCTGCAGGAACTGATCGACAATATGCTGGAAACCATGTATGCGGCCAACGGTGTCGGCCTTGCAGGGCCGCAGGTCGGAATCCTGAAGCGCATCGTGGTCATTGACATCAGTCCGGAGCAGAATGAGCCGCTGGTGTTCATCAATCCGAGGATTGTGGAATCCTGCGGAGAGCAGACGGGTTATGAGGGCTGTCTTTCTGTACCCGGCAAATCCGGTGTGGTGACGAGACCGAATTATGTGAAAGCGGCCGCACTGGATCGGGAGCTGCACCCGTTTGAAATGGAAGGAACGGAATTGCTGGCCCGGGCGATGTGCCACGAGTTTGATCATCTCGACGGCAGGCTTTATGTGGACCTGGTTGAGGGAGGTCTCGTGGACAACGAGGAATTGATGGAAAACGACGAGGAATGACCATATGAAGGTGGTTTTCATGGGAACACCGGATTTTGCGGTGCCGGCGCTGCGGGCATTGGCAGAATCGGATCAGCATATCGTCAGTCTTGCAGTGACGCAGCCGGACAGACCGCGGGGCAGAAGTTCCCGTCCGGCCCCTTCTGCCGTGAAGCTCTGTGCATCGGAATACGGAATTCCGGTGTTCCAGCCGGAGAAAGTCCGGCAGAGAGAGGCCGTGGAGAGGATCGCAGGGGAAGCTGCGGATGTGATTGTGGTGGCGGCCTTCGGACAGATTCTGCCGAAAGAAATTCTGGAGCTGCCGAGGTTCGGCTGCATCAACATCCATGGGTCTCTTCTGCCGAAATACCGCGGGGCAGCGCCGATTCAATGGGCGGTGTTAAACGGCGAGAGAGAAGCCGGCAACACCATTATGCAGATGAATGAGGGCCTGGACACCGGGGACATCCTGCTGCAGGAGAAGGTGATCCTGGAGCCGGAGGAAACGGCGGGATCGCTGTATGAGAAGCTGTCTGAGAGGAGCGGTGGGCTGCTCCTGCGGGCACTGGCGGAGATTGAGAAGGGAACCATCACGCCGGTTCCGCAGAAGGAAGAGGAATCCTGCTATGCCGGGATGCTGCGCAAGGAGATGGGCCGCATCGACTGGAGAAGGAGTGCGGACGCCATCGGGAATCTGGTGCGCGGCATGAACCCCTGGCCCAGCGCATATACCGGCTGGAGAGGGAAGCTCCTGAAGATATGGATGGCAGCACCGATGACGGAGACAGAGTACGAGGCACTCGGATACGGTGCAGCAGAGCGGCGTGCTCTTGAGGATGCAGAGCCGGGAACCGTCATGATGGCAGCAAAGGATCTGCTGGCCATTCAGACGGGGGACGGGCTCCTCTCGGTAAAGGAGCTGCAGTTGGAGGGAAAGAAGCGCATGCCGGTGACGGAATTCCTGCGCGGTGTACGGATGCAGGCAGGAGATCTGCTGGAGGCGGCCGGACCGGCTGCTGCCGGTACAGGAAGTCCGCATAAAGTCTGAGGTTGGAAGGGAGGAAGAGAATGTATTACGGATATGGATATTACGACCCGACCATGGTCCTCGTGGCGATCGGTGCATTGCTGACGCTGGCAGCCAGCGTACATGTGCGCTCCGCTTATAAGAGGTATTCCTCCGAGCAGGCCGCCTGCGGGATGACCGGAGCGGAGGTTGCCAGAACAATTCTGGAACGGAACGGCGTATCCGGCGTGCAGGTGCAGCATGTATCCGGGCAGCTGACGGATCATTACGACCCTTCTGCCGGAGTGGTGAACCTCTCGGACGCCGTCTATGGCTCACGCTCTGTAGCAGCTCTTGGCGTAGCAGCACATGAATGCGGGCACGTGATGCAGCATGAGACCGGCTATGTGCCGCTGCAGCTGCGGACAGCGCTGGTGCCTGCCGCCAATTTCGGCTCCAACGCGGGAATCTGGATTGTCATTTTAAGTCTTGCGCTGGGACTGAGCGAAACCTTTGCAACGATCGGCGTCATTCTGTTTTCTCTGGGTGTTCTGTTCCAGCTGGTGACGCTCCCGGTGGAATTCAATGCCTCCCGCAGGGCCTTGGGGATGCTGGAGCAGTTGGGAATTCTGGGCCACAGCGAGACGGGAAAGGCAAGAGCCGTGCTGCGGGCCGCGGCAATGACGTATGTGGCCGCGGCAGCCTCGTCCATCCTGCAGCTGCTGCGGCTGATCCTGCTGACCCAGGGGAACCGCAGGAGAGACAACAGATAAGCATAAGAAAGAAAGCAGACAATGGAAGAAGCAAACAAGCAGGACAATGCAAAGGTTAATGTAAGGGAACTGGTGTGGCAGATTCTGGTGGAACATGAGCGCCGCGGCACCTACACCAATCTGCTCATCAAACGGACACAGGATCGCTATGGGAGCTTACCGCTCACACAGCGGTCCTTTCTTAAGCGCCTTGCGGAGGGAACGCTGGAAAGATCCATCGAATTGGATCATCTGATCGCAGCGCATGCCTCCGACCCGTCCGTCAAACGCAAGCCGGAGGTTTCCTGTCTCCTTCGGATGAGTCTGTATCAGATTCTGTATATGGACAGCGTGCCGGATTACGCTGCCTGCAACGAAGCAGTGCGTCTCTGCAAGCGAAAGAGCATGTCCGGATCAGCGTCCTTTGTCAACGGAGTTCTGCGCACGGTATGCAGAGAAAAAGCAGCCGCTCTTGCAGAGGGAAGAGAATATCCGCCGGCCTTCCCCGCAGGCAGGCCGCTTCGAACCAGACCCAGCAGCGCAACCATTGTAATTGCAGGTCAGAAAAAGGAAACGGGGGTGCAGAAGGCCTCTGCAGCGGCAAGAGGAGGCGGGAATCCGCAGCTGCAGCAGCTGAGCCTTCGTTATTCGATGCCGATGGAAATCCTGGATCTCTGGGAGGAACAGCTGGGGGCGGAGAGACTGGAACCCCTTTGCCGTGCGATGCTGCAGGTACGTCCGGTGTGCATCCGGCTTTCTCCGCAGCTGACAGCTGCGGAGAAAGAGGAGCTGCTGGAGGCCATCCGAAAGACCGGGGCAGAGCTTGCACCCGGAAAATGGGCGGAGGACAGCTATCTTCTCACCCGCATTCCGGGGCTTGCCGGTCTGCCCGGATTTGCGGAGGGGAAATGGACGGTGCAGGACGAGTCCAGTCAGCTGGTCGCAGAGGCGGCCGGCCTGGCCGGCCGGAGGAAGGACCTTTCCGGAAGGCTGCAGGTGTATGATCTTTGCGCGGCACCGGGAGGGAAGACCGTACTGGCTGCCATGCTCCTTCCTGAAGCGCAGATTCACGCCTACGATCTGACCAGAGACAAGACGGACAGGATCCGCTCTGCCCTGGGCAGGATGAAGCTGCACAATGTAACCGTGGAGGAGAACGATGCCTCGAACAAAAGGGCAGATCTGAAGGGGCAGGCGGATCTGGTGCTGTGCGATGTGCCCTGCTCCGGTCTGGGGATCATGACGAGAAAGCGGGACATTAAGTACAATGTCAACATGCAAAAGCTTCGTTCCCTTGTGAATCTACAGAGAAAGATAGCGGCAAGTGCCGCAGATGCAGTGAAGCCGGGAGGAATTCTCCTGTATTCCACCTGCACCATCAACCGGCGGGAAAATGAAAAAATGGCGGAATTCATAGAAAAACAGCTGGGACTCCTTCCGGAGAATCTGGAGCCGTATCTTCCGGAACATTTCCCTGGAATCGAAGGCGGTCATGTCCAGCTTTTTCCGGATGTTCATGGAACCGACGGCTTTTTCATGGCAAGATTCCGCAAGCCGGTGTGACGCAGCAGGAGCAGGAGGCATATGGAGCAGGGCACAGAGAAAAAGGACATAAAGTCACTCACCTTGGAAGAACTGACCGACGAGCTGGCCGCAGCGGGATATCCGAAATTTCGGGCAGGGCAGGTGTATCGCTGGATGCACGTGCAGCTGGCGGAGGATTATGAGACGATGACCAATCTGCCGGCGGCGATGAAAACAGAGCTGGCAGAGCGGTACAGCATGACAAGGCTGAAAGTGGCGGACCGTCAGATTTCCGCGCTGGACGGAACGCAGAAGTTCCTGTTCCGGCTGCCGGACGGCGAAACCGTAGAAAGCGTTTTCATGCGGTATAAATTCGGCAACAGCGTCTGTGTGTCCTCCCAGGTGGGGTGCCGCATGGGATGCAGATTCTGTGCCTCTACGCTGGATGGGCTCCGCAGGAATCTGCTGCCGGGGGAGATGCTGGAGGAAATCTACAGCATACGGCGGATTACGGGAGAAAAGATTTCCCACGTTGTCGTGATGGGGACGGGAGAGCCGTTGGACAATTACGGGAATCTTCTGAAGTTCCTGCGGATTCTGACAGACGGGAACGGACAGAATCTGTCCATGCGGAATGTAACGGTCAGTACCTGCGGCATCGTACCGCGCATTTATGATCTGGCAGGAGAGGGATTGTCCATTACGCTGGCGCTCTCTCTCCATGCCTCTGACGATGAGAAGAGACGGCAGATCATGCCGGTCGCACAGCAGTATTCCATCCGCGAATGCATGGATGCGTGCATGGCCTACTACAGGGAGACGGGCCGGAGGGTGACCTTTGAGTACAGCCTGATACAGAATGTGAATGACAGCGGGGAGGATGCAAGGAAGCTGGCCGAGCTGGCCGGCATGGTGCATGCCCATGTGAATCTCATCCCGGTGAATCCGGTCAAGGAGCGCAATTACCTGCAGCCGGAGCTTTCGGCGGTGCAGGCCTTTGGCCATAAACTTGAAAAACACGGAATTAATGTTAGTATTAGGAGAGTGTTAGGACGGGATATTGACGGCGCCTGCGGGCAGCTGAGGCATCGGCATATTCAGGAAGGGTGAGACAGCATGCAGTCGTTTTCCATTACCGACATCGGTATGCGGAGAAAAATGAATCAGGATTTTGTCAGCGCGACCAACGAAAGTGTCGGCAGACTTCCGAATCTCTATCTTCTGGCCGATGGGATGGGCGGACATAAGGCAGGGGACTACGCATCGCGCTTTACCGTGCGGGAGACGCTGCGGCTGGCAGCGGCCAATCGGGAGGGCAACGTCCATGAAATTCTGGAAGAGGCCATTCATGCGGTGAATCATACCCTGCATATGACAGCGAACATGCGGGATGATCTGCGCGGCTGCGGAACGACGGTGGTGGCGGCCTGTGTGGAGGAGGACGGGATGCTCCGCACGGCCAATGTGGGAGACAGCAGACTGTATGTGTCTGGGAGCGGAGGCCTGCGTCAGATTACAATCGATCATTCGCTGGTGGAGGAGATGATCCTGGCCGGCAGCCTGGACGCGAAGAAGGCAAGAAATCATCCGGATAAAAATGTGATTACACGCGCTGTGGGAGCAGAAGAGGGCGTGGATGTTGATTTTTTCAGCACGCAGCTGACGGAAGGAGATCTGGTCCTGATGTGTTCCGACGGTCTCACGAATATGGTGGAGGATGAGGAAATTCAGGAGATTCTCCGCAGAGACGAAACGTTGGAATCGAAGGCAAGGACGTTGATCACAACGGCCAATTTGAATGGAGGTCTGGATAATATCTCCGTTATTCTGATGGATCCCTTTGCCTGACAGGAGAATGCCGCATGATTAAGATCGGAATGCTGATTGCGGATCGTTACGAGGTGCTGGAGAAAACCGGCACCGGCGGAATGTCCGTTGTATATAGAGCCAAGGATCACAAACTGAATCGAACGGTTGCCATCAAGGTGCTCAAGCAGGAGTTTTCGGACAATGCCAATTTCGTATCGAAATTCCGTGTGGAGGCACAGGCTGCAGCCGGGCTGATGCATCCCAATATCGTCAACGTATACGATGTGGGAGAGGAGAAGGGGATGTATTACATCGTCATGGAATATGTCGATGGCATCACCCTTAAGAAATACATAGAGAAAAAGTCCCGCCTGACGGCCAAGGAGGCCATCAGCATTGCCATTCAGGTTTCCCTCGGACTGCAGGCAGCACATGCCAATCATGTGATTCACCGGGATATCAAACCGCAGAATATCATGATCTCCAGGGACGGCAAGGTAAAGGTAACGGACTTCGGCATTGCAAAGGCAGCCACCTCCAACACCATCACATCCAATGTCATGGGCTCGGTGCATTATACCTCTCCGGAGCAGGCGCGGGGAGGATATTCGGATGAGCGCAGTGACATTTATTCGCTGGGCATTTCACTGTTCGAGATGCTGACAGGCCGCGTTCCCTTCAACGGGGAAACGACGGTGGCGATCGCCATCAAGCATATTCAGTCACCGATGCCGTCTCCCAGAGAGTTCGTGCCGGACGTGCCCCGAAGTGTAGAGCAGATCGTGCTGAAGTGCTGTGAGAAAAGCCCGGATCGTCGTTACCAGAATATGAACGAGCTCATCGGGGATCTGAAGCAGTCCCTGATACATCCCAATGACGACTTCGTCAAAATCATCGATCCGGATGAAGACGGCGCTACCAGAATGGCCAATCCGGTTGCACAGGCGAAGGCACGCAGAAAGGCAGACGGCGCTGCGGCAGCTGCGGCGGCCGTTCATGCGGGCGCTGTTCCTGCGGAGAACGGGGGTGCACCCGAGGGAGAACATGCCGGAGAATCCGAGGGGAGCTATGCGGCGGACCAGGTTCACCCGTATCCGGAGCAGGATTATCCGCACGCAGGTTATTCGGAAAAGGATTACCGGGACAGAAATCATCCGGAGAGACAATATGAGAGTGATCCGTATGAGGGAGATGCGGGTTACGAAGGAAACGATTACCGGGGGGCAGCCTATCCGGAGGAGTCCTATCGGGAGAATGCGTATCATGAGGAGCCTTATGCGGAGCAGACGTACCCGGAGGAACAGTATGCTGCGCAGGACTATGAACAGGAGAGCTATCCTGGAGAAGCTTATGCGGATCATCCGCAGCGGGGGAGAGGCTCCTATGACGAGAGGGAGTTCAGAGACCGCAGGAGTGCCAGACAGAGCCGGCAGGAACGGATCGATGCGCCGCTTCGAAAGAACAGCCGCTATGACGATCCCTACGAGACCTCCTCACATCGGGGCAATTATGATCCCGGAAGGGAGAAGCTGATCACGGTGATTTCCATTGCGGTTGCCCTGGCAATCGGCGCGGTCATTATTCTCTTTGCAGCGAGCAAAATGGGCTTTCTGTCCTCCTCCGGAGAGGGAGACAAGGCGGAAGAAACATCGCAGAGCAGCATTGTTCTGCCGGAGATGGTCGGCAAAAACGCGGAAGAGGTTCAGAATTCCCTGAAATCCCTCGGACTGATTCCGGAGGTGATCTATGAGGAATCGGATGAGTATGATTCCGGCATTGTGATGTCTGCTGCCTTTCAGGACGGCACGGTGGCTACGACGGGAGCCGGCGTGGAGGCAGGAACCAACGTTATCCTGAAGGTCAGCGCGGGACAAAGCGGCGTGGAGGTCCCGGATGTCACAGGCAAGAGCCAGGCAGAGGCGATTGCCACATTGAAGCAGAAGGGCTTTGACACCATCAACAAGGTGGACGGCGTCAGCAACGACGTAGAGAAGGGACAGGTCATCAGCCAGTCGCCGATCGGCGGAGCGCTGGCTCCTGCGGATACGGCTGTCACACTGACCATCTGCACCGGACCGGATACCGAAGGGCAGATTCAGGTTCCGTCTCTGACCGGCCGTACCGTAGAGGAGGCCATGGCCATTCTGACCGAGAAGGGACTGACGATGGGCAGCACCAAAGAGGTGGAGACCACAGATGACGCACAGGTCGGCAAGGTCATTGCACAGAACGTAGAGGCGGATTCCTATGTGGACCCTGGGACGGAGGTAATCCTGACCGTCGGCAAAAAGGCCAAGGCTGCCACATATTCGTACTCCGGTGAAATCGCAGCGCCCACGGCGGAAGAGGCACCGGATTATGTGGCGGGCACACAGGTATACATTGTGATCATTACGGCGGACGGGCAGGCGCTCATGAACACGGTTGCGACCACGTTTCCTCAGCCGGCAGCCTTTACCGGAATTTCCTGTGCGACAGGGACGCTGCAGATGAGTTATGCCTCCTCTGCCGCAGATGCGGTAAACGGACAGCGTGTCATAACAAGACAGCTCACCTTCACGCCGGAGAACTAGGGAAACGCTGATTAAAGCGTTTCCCACGCCGGATTTGCGCTGCGAAGCAGCAAATTCCTTTGCAAATCCGTGCGATCCGCCGGAGGCTGCTAGGGAAATGCTGATTTAATCAGCATTTCCCTAGCACATCGAGGTGATCCGAAGGGGGAAGATGGGCTCTGAGCAGCTGCGTCGATTTTAAACAGCCGGACCGGCGATACGGAGTTTATGCGGAAAGACCGATGGCGACCAGGGTACACTGATCTCATCGGTCTTCGTATGTCAGACAGGGAAAGTGCGGGATGCGGCATGGAACACAGAAAAGGCAAGATCATCAAGAGCATAGCCGGATTTTATGAGGTTTACTGTGAGGAGACCGTTTATCGCTGCAGGGCGAAGGGCGTGTTCCGTTCCCTGCATCAGAAGCCGCTCGTAGGGGATGACGTGGAGATTGCGGTCACGGATCCGTCCGGCGTGCCGAAGGAGGGCAGCGTGGTGAAGCTCCTGCCGCGCAGGAATGAGCTGATCCGTCCCAAGGTTGCCAACGTGGACCAGGCCCTGCTCCTGTTCGCTGTCACCAGTCCGGCTCCCAGCAGCAATATGCTGGACCGCTTTCTGATTGCCCTGCAGCTGCGGCATATACCGGCGATTCTGTGCTTCAACAAGCTGGATCTGGCGACGGAGGAACAGCTTGCGGATCTCCGGGAAATCTACCGCGGCTGCGGCTGCGATGTCCTGTTTATCAGTACGAGGGAGGCAGAGGGAGTATCCTGCGTCCGGAAGGCGCTGCAGGGCAAAACGACCGTGGTGACAGGACCCTCCGGGGCCGGCAAATCCTCCCTGATCAATTCCCTGTGTCCGGAGGCCAACATGCAGACCGGCGAGCTTTCCGTGAAAATCGAAAGAGGGAAGAACACCACCCGCCATGTGGAGCTCCTGTGCGCAGGCGAGGAGACCTTTGTGGTGGATACGCCGGGCTTTACCTCATTATATCTGCAGGAGGTAAAGCCCGAGGAGCTGAAGCGGTTCTATGCGGAATTCACTCCGTATGCACAGGCCTGCCGCTTTCAGGGCTGCAACCATTTAAAAGAGCCGGACTGTGCGGTGAAGCGGGCTGTCAGCGCGGGAGAAATCAGCAGGGTACGATATACGAATTATAAGGAAATTTATGCGGAGCTGAAGGATCGGAAAACGGACTACTGATGCGCAGATGCCGCATTTGTGAGATAATGCACAGTTGTGAAAGCGGCCTGCGGAACGGGCCGCGGAGGAAGCAAGAGAAAGGACACAGTGGAGTAATATGAAATTAGGTATCGTTGGTTTGCCCAATGTAGGAAAGAGTACGCTGTTCAATTCACTGACAAAAGCAGGGGCGGATGTTGCCAACTACCCCTTCTGTACGATTGATCCGAACGTCGGCGTTGTTCCGGTGCCGGATGAGAGAATTCAGAAGCTGGGAGCAATGTATCATTCCAGGAAGATCACGCCTGCTGTGGTTGAGTTCGTTGATATTGCCGGATTGGTGCGGGGCGCATCCAAAGGCGAGGGGCTGGGCAATCAGTTCCTGGCCAATATCCGCGAGTGTGATGCCATTGTGCATGTGGTGCGGTGCTTTGAAGACCCCAATGTCACGCATGTGGACGGATCGGTTAATCCGGTTCGCGACATCGAGACCATCAACATGGAACTGATCTTCGCGGATCTTGAGGTGCTGGAGCGGAGAATCTCGAAGGTGGCCAAGACGGCCAAAATGGACAAGGCTGCGGCAAAGGAACTGGAATTTCTGAATCGCCTCAAGGCACAGCTGGAAGCCGGCGGAATGGTACTGACGATGGGAGATCTGACGGAGGATGAGGAGAAGCTCCTGAAGGAGTACAGCCTTCTGACATCCAAGCCGGTCATCTTTGCCTGCAATGTATCGGAGAATGACATTGCAGACGACGGTGCGTCCAATGCCATGGTTCAGGAGGTCCGCACTTATGCCGCAGGGAGCGGCAGTGAGGTATTCGCCCTCTGCGGGAAGATGGAGGCGGAAATTTCGGAGCTGGACGATGAGGAGAAACAGATCTTTCTGGAGGATCTCGGTCTGAAGGAGTCCGGGCTGGATAAGCTGATCAGGGCGAGCTACCGCACGCTGGGCCTGATGAGTTTTCTGACGGCAGGCGAGGACGAGACCAGGGCCTGGACCATCCGCATCGGGACGAAGGCACCGCAGGCAGCCGGCAAGATTCATTCTGACTTTGAACGCGGGTTCATCAAGGCGGAGGTGGTCAACTGGGAGGTCCTTCTGAGAGAGGGAAGCCTTTCGGCAGCGCGCGAGAAGGGACTCGTCGGCATGGAGGGAAAGGATTATGTGGTGCGCGACGGGGATGTGATCCTTTTCCGCTTCAATGTATAGCATCTGCGTACAGCTTCTGAAACAGCGGCATTCCGGCAGAAAGCAAAGAGGTCACGCCGATGGAGCAAATGGATATTCTGAATTTTGACACGTGGCTTGCAAAGCTCGGCTCCTCTGCCCTTGAATTCCTGGTGCGGGCCGGCTTCTGCATCCTGGTTTATATCGTCATCAGCAAGGTGCTGCGGAAAATTCTGGGCACGCTGGAGCGGCACCTGGAGAAACGCGGTACGGCACCGACGGTGCGCCACTTTATGAGAGCGCTGATCAAGGCAGTGGTGCTGGGCTTCACCATTGTCACGATGATCATTCAGCTGAACATTGTGGAGGCATCCAGCATCGCGGCCCTGGTGGCATCTGCCGGCGTGGGAATTTCTCTGGCGGCACAGGGGGTGCTGTCGAATTTTGCCGGCGGTGTCCTGCTGCTCGTCCTGCGGCCCTTCCGGGAAGGGGATTATATCTCCGTGAAGGGAGAGAATGTACAGGGAACCGTGGAGAAGATTGAGCTGTATTATACAACGATTTTTACTCCGGAAAGAGAACGGCTGGTGATCCCCAATTCTACGCTTACCAACAAGTCTGTGGTGAATTCCACGCTGACGGAGGGACGTAAACGCCTGAGCATCACCGTCGGGATCTCCTATCGGGAGGATGAGGCAAAGGCGCAGAGAATTCTGAACACCCTGATGGATGAGGAGCCCAGAATCCAGGAAATGAGCGGCAGAACCTTTGTGGAAGAGCTCGGTGAGAGCAGCGTCGTGGTCGGTCTGCGCTGCATTGTCGACATCCGGGATTATCTGGATGTTCGCTGGGATATGACGGAGAGAATCCGGGAACGCTTCCGGGAGGAGAAGGTGGAGATACCGTTCAATCAGCTGGATGTCCATCTGATTCGGGACAGGGAAACGGCCGGTGAAGAGTAGAACCGCATGCAGACCGCAGTGCAGAAAGGCAGAAGGACACAATGGCAGAGCAGATGGGACAGATGGATATTGCCTTCCCGAACCTGGGGATCTATTTGAGCAATGTGCCGCAGGCATTTTACATCGGCGGGTTTCGGGTGGCGCTGTATGGATGCATGATCGCGCTGGGCATGCTCCTCGGTATCCTGACGGCAGCGCGCATTGCCGGGAAAACCGGACAATCGGAGGAAACCTATTGGGACATTTCGATCTGGCTCATTGTATTCAGCGTGATCGGGGCCAGAATTTATTATGTTATTTTCTTCTGGGATGCCTATAAAGACGATCTCTCACAGATCTTCAACCTTCGTGCGGGCGGGCTTGCCATCTACGGCGGCGTCATCGGCGGAGTTCTGACAGCCTACGTCTATTGTACGGTGAAAAAGCTGTACCTGCCGGAAATTCTGGATACGACCGTGTACGGACTGCTGGTGGGACAGATCATCGGCAGATGGGGCAATTTCTTTAACCGGGAGGTGTTCGGCGGATATTCGGACGGACTGCTGGCCATGCGCCTGCCGATCGATGCCGTGCGTTCCAGGGATATCACGGCGGAGCTCTCCGCACACATAGCGGAGGGAACGAATTACATTCAGGTGCACCCGACCTTTCTCTATGAGGGTCTGTGGAATCTGGGGGTGCTGCTCCTGCTGCTGGTGTATCTGCGCCGCCGCAGGTTCAAAGGGGAGATTTTCCTCCTGTATATGGCGGGCTATGGGATCGGCCGGGCCTGGATCGAATCGATTCGGACGGACCAGCTTTACATCACAGGGACCTCGATTCCGGTGAATCTGGTGATGGGCGTGGTGCTGGCGGCGGTTTCCGTGACGGCGATTGCAGTGATCCGTCTGCGGAGCAAGGAGAGAGAAAACCGGGAGAACGGTGCTGCGGCAGAGCAGGCCGCGGGGGTCGGCTCCGCGGAAGAGAAAAAGAGCGAAGAATAAAAAGGAACAGGAAAACGCGCAGCAAAAGGCCGTGCGGTGGGATTTCGTCCCACCGCACGGCCTTTTGCTGCGCCGAAAGGAGGGCGAAAAGCAGCAGCAAACAGAAGGTGCGGCGCGCGTTACAGTTCACTCGCCCGCCAGGCGACAGGGTGGCGGAGAATGTCCAGTCCGGGGGCCTTGCGAGGC
>CAVKMX010000055.1:0-15203 GCA_963657295.1 Clostridium sp. CAG:302 | reverse complement strand
CCCAGGACGGACAGCTCCGCCAGGACCCGTCACCGGCGGGCGTCTGTACAGTAACAGCGCAGCGGTTCCGCACCCATCTGCCGGGCGGTTTTCGTTGCGGACACGGAGTTCTGTGCGTATAATGCATCCGTGGACATGTCCGCGGAACACAAAAGGAGGCATACATGATTTCAAAACTTATCAGCAAGATTCAGGAGAAGAAGGCACCGGTTGTGGTGGGACTGGATCCCCAGCTGAGCTTTCTTCCGGAGATTCTCCTCAAGGACGCACAGAAGCGCGTGAACGAGAATGCACTGGATGAGGATCTTGCTGTTGCAGCGGATGCCGTCTGGCATTTCAACAAGGAAATTGTCGATGCGGTGTCGGAGCTGGTTCCTGCCGTCAAGCCGCAGGTGGCCATGTATGAGCAGTTCGGAATTGCCGGAATGATGACCTATTGGAGAACCGTGCGGTATTGCCAGGAAAAGGGCCTGGTGGTCATCGGCGATGTGAAGCGCGGCGACATCGGCTCCACCTCGGAGGCGTATGCAAGGGCACATCTTGGCAGGGTAGAGATCGGCGGGCATCGCATCCGGGTCTTTGATGAAGATTTTGCGACGGTGAATCCCTATCTGGGAACCGACGGCATCAAGCCCTTTGTGGACGTGTGCAACCAGGAGGACAAGGGAATTTTCGTTCTGGTGAAGACATCGAATCCGTCCAGCGGCGAATTTCAGGATGTATTGATGAAGGATGGCCGCCCCATGTATGAGCTGGTGGGCGAGAAGGTCCGGGAGTGGGGCGAGCAGTCCATGGACGGCACCTACAGCAACGTTGGAGCCGTGGTGGGTGCAACCTATCCGGAGCAGGCCAGGGTGCTGCGCGAGCTGATGCCGCACACTTTCATCCTGGCACCGGGCTACGGTGCACAGGGCGCGACGGCCAAGGATCTGGCAGGCTTCTTTGACAAGGATGGGATCGGCGCCATTGTCAATTCCTCCCGCGGCATCATTGCGGCCTACAAAAAGGATGCGTATGCCAGATACGGCGAAAAGGGCTTCGCGGAAGCGGCCAGGGCTGCAACGGTTGACATGATCGAGGATCTCAGAGCAGCGCTGGCCTGACGCCTGCGCTTTGGGAACAGCCAGGATTAGGAATGACGGAGCGGTCTGCGGTATCCCGCAGGGCCCGGAGCGGAGAATCCGTCTGTGCGGAATTCTCCCCGCGGCGCGCAGCAGGCTGCGGCTTCAAGGAGGTGGGCAATGGAGCAGTACAAGAGAGAATTTATCGATTTTATGCTGGAATCAAAGGTTCTGAAGTTCGGCGATTTCACACTGAAGAGCGGCCGGAAGTCTCCCTTCTTCATGAATGCAGGCGCCTATCAGAACGGGACACAGCTGGAGCGTCTGGGAGAATATTATGCGCGGGCCATTCATGACGCGTACGGGCTGGACTTCGATGTCCTGTTCGGACCGGCCTACAAGGGCATTCCGCTGGCCGTGGCAACGGTGATGGCCATCAGCCGTCTGTACGGCGTGGACATCCGGTACTGTGCCAACCGCAAGGAGGTCAAGGATCACGGCGACACCGGCATTCTCCTCGGCAGCAGGCTGCAGGACGGCGACCGCGTGGTGATCATCGAGGACGTCACCACATCCGGTGCATCCATGGCAGAGACGGTGCCGATTCTGCGTGCCCAGGCCAAGGTGGAGATTCTGGGCCTGATGGTGTCTCTGAACCGCATGGAGGTCGGACTGGAAGGAAAGGTCTCCGCACTGGATGAGATCAAGGAAAAGTACGGCTTCCCGGCCGGTGCCATCGTGACGATGGAGGAGGTCATTTCCTATCTTGGTACGGCCAGGGAAGGAGAAGAGAAGGCCTTCCTGACCGATGAGATCAAGGACGCTCTGAACGAGTACTACGCACAATACGGGGTACATTGATTGAGACGGAGGCATGGACATCTGTTCAGCAGCAGGGAAATTTCCACGAAGGCTCTGCTGTCGGTGACGCTGGGGGGGATTTCCCTGACGGCATGCTGCGTCATGATTTATCTGGCATATGAAAACGGCGGCCAGGCGCAGCTGCGCTGCGGCGGTGTCGTTTTCATGTGTCTTTTTTTCGCTCTGGCGGGGATGATCCTGGGCATTCTCTCCCGGAGAGAGCCGGAGAAACAGTACATCGTCTCCTACCTTGGAATGCTGCTGAACGGTGCGGTTCTGTGTCTGGGCTTCGCTCTGATGTATCTGGGACTGTGAGAGAAATGTTTGACCGGCGCGGTCAACTGCTGTAAATCGGCGGATCGGGCGGGAGACAGCCGGCCGGCAGTGCGGTTCCCGCCGGCGATTGTGCGGCATGCGGGAACGGACGGATAGGGATACGGAAAGAGGAATGGGGAATATGGAAGAGGAGCTGTTTGCGCTGGATCGCGAACGAATCCTGGAGCTGGCCGGGGAAGAGAGCCTTCCGGTGGCAGATCGGGCCGCAGACTTTTTGCACTGCGGGGCACGGCTTCTGGAGCAATTGCTGGAGGAGTATGCGTTTGTCCGCGCAGGGGGACTGCGGGAGGCGGATCTAAAGGAGCTGCAGCGTCGCAACCATGCGCTGTACGAGGATATTCTGCCGGAGCATTACGCAAGGAGTTATGCCAATCCGGTGTACTGCACGGAGCAGTTCGGGAAGGAATACGGACCGCTTGCGGCTGCGCTGATCTATGAGCTGCGCAGTGCGATACCGTTCCTGTATGAAGGACTCTCCTCCGAGCTGCGGATCCGCATGGAGCTCTTTCTGGAGGTCTGCACGGCCTTCCTCGTGGAATGGAAGCAATACCGGACTCTGCTGGAGGAGGGACGTGATCCGGAAGAGCTCGGAATAACCGGCGTGCCGGCGGTGAAGAGCCTTCGCCGGATCCTCTATGACTACGTCAGCGATTATCTGGAACAGGAAACAGCCCTGGCCGTTCAGCGAAAGCTCGTGGGGGAGACGGGAACCGGGACAGCGGCCGCGGAGCGGCAGCCGCGGGATTATGCGATGGAGGTCCTGCGCACGTATGACCTTTCCGACCCGCGCTATCTGTACGCCTTCGGCGAATACATCACGGACAATGAGCTGCGGACGCACCGGTATCTGCAGGGACTTCCCGAAGAGGAAATCGCGAGGATGGCGGATACCTGGACGGAGGGGTACCGCATCGGGTTCGTGAATTCCGGGAAGGACCTTTCCGCCAAGCGTTCTGCCTCCCTTCTGTGGCAGCTGGGATTCGAGCGCATGATTGTGCGGTCGGTGCACAATCTGGAGGTCATGGGGAAGAAATGCATCTGCAGCCGCATCACGGAGGGGCTGTTCGGTCTGCATGCATCGGAGCCGGACGGATATCACGGCACGGATCCCAATCCGCAGTATCATTGCGACCACCGGGAGGACCTGGCGCTGATCCTGGACAGCACCCTGGTGAACCGGATGACGGAGGCCCTGACGGCCGGGTATAAGACCTGGCACGAGGACACACGGTATTATGCGGGACCTCTTGTGATGGATGTATTCGGAGATCCGCCCTTCCTTCCGCACGCCGGGGAGGGAAAGCCCTCCTTTAACAGCGAGCAGCAGAGGCTCATTGCAGGCTATCGTCAGAACGCCTCCAGACAGTACAATGAGGCGGTGATCGGCAGCAACCGGAGCTTCACGATCATTGCCTTCCCACTGCCGTCCATCGAGAAGGGGAATCCGAAGGGGGCCTCCTACGAAGAAATCTTCCGGGCGGTGATGGACATCAACACCCTGGATTACCGGACCTATCAGCAGATTCAGAGCACACTCATCGATGCACTGGATACGGCGGATCATCTGCACATTACAGGCAGGAACGGGAATCCGACGGATCTGACGGTGAACCTGTGGAAGCTGCAGAACCCGGAGCAGGAATCCATTTTCGAGAATTGCGTCGCGGACGTGAACATCCCGGTGGGAGAGGTCTTTACCTCTCCGATGCTGAAGGGAACGAACGGACTGCTGCAGGTGTCAGAGGTCTACCTGGAGGGTGTGTGCTTCCGGGATCTGGCGCTGACCTTCCGGGACGGGATGGTTGCGGACTATTCCTGCAGCAATCACGAAGGCGAGGAGAATGCCGGGGAAAAGGGACGGGCGCTGATCGAGGAGAACATTCTGTTCCATCACAAGACGCTTCCGATGGGAGAATGTGCCATCGGCACCAATACGACGGCTTATGCGGCGGGGATCCGCTGCGGCATCGCAGACCGCCTGCCGATCCTCATCGCAGAGAAAACGGGCCCCCATTTCGCGGTGGGGGACACCTGCTACAGCGATGATGAAGACAATGAGAGCTTCAATCCCGGCGGAAAGAGGATTGTCGCAAGAGAGAATGAGATTTCAAGGCAGCGGCACACCGCACCGGAAAGAGCGTATTACGGCTGCCACACGGACATCACCATTCCCTTTGCGGAGCTGGGCCGGATCGAGGCCGTCCGGAGCGACGGCAGCACCGTGGCCCTGATCGAAAACGGAAGATTTGTTTTGCCCGGGACAGAGGAGCTGAATGCTCCGCTGGAGGGGCTGTGCTGAACAGATACGGGAAATCATACAGAGAGGAGTCAGGATATGGCAGCAGTTGGTATTGTAATGGGATCGGATTCCGACATGAGCGTTATGAGCAAGGCGGCCGAGGTGCTGGATCAGTTCGGAATCAGCTACGAGATGCACATCATTTCGGCCCACAGGGAGCCGGAGGTGTTCTTTGCCTGGGCAAAGGGCGCAGAGGAGAGGGGCATCAAGGTGATCATCGCCGGAGCCGGGATGGCGGCGCATCTGCCCGGGATGTGCGCGGCACTGTTCCCGATGCCGGTCATCGGCATCCCGATGCACACGACCTCTCTGGGCGGCCGCGATTCGCTGTACAGCATTGTGCAGATGCCGAGCGGCATCCCGGTGGCAACGGTGGCAATCGGCGGCGGCAGGAACGCCGGCATCCTGGCAGCGAAGATTCTGGCGGTGTCGGACGCGAAGCTTCTTGCCGGGCTCAAGGAGTTCTCTGCTACAATGGAGCAGGAAGTGAAGGACAAGGACGCACGGCTGCAGGAGACAGGGTACCGCGGCTATTGATCGCGGCAGGACCGCAGCAATCAGAGGACAGGCCGGCAGCAATCACAGGACAGGCCGGCAGCAATCAGAGGACAGGCCGGCAGCAATCACAGGACAGGCCAGCAGCAATCACAGGAAAAGCCAGCAGGAGGAGAAAACATGGCACTTGATTACAAATCATCCGGCGTGGATGTAGAGGCCGGCTATCAGTCGGTGGAACTGATGAAGGAATACGTGAAGCGGACGCTCCGCCCGGAGGTGCTGGGAGGTCTGGGAGGCTTTTCCGGGGCCTTTGATTTAAGCGCGGTGAAAAAGATGGAGCACCCGGTGCTGCTCTCCGGAACGGACGGCGTAGGGACCAAGCAGAAGCTTGCCTTTCTGATGGACCGGCACGATACCGTGGGCATTGACTGTGTGGCAATGTGCGTGAACGATGTGGCCTGCGCCGGCGGAGATCCGCTGTTCTTCCTGGATTATATCGCCTGCGGCAAGAACGTTCCGGAGAAAATCGCAGCCATCGTCAAGGGAGTTGCGGAGGGGTGTGTTCAGGCGGACAGTGCCCTTCTGGGCGGAGAAACGGCAGAGCATCCCGGCATCATGCCCGACGAGGAGTATGATCTGGCCGGCTTCTCCGTCGGTGTTGTGGAGAGAGAGGAGATGATCACCGGACAGAGCATTGCGCCCGGCGACATGCTGATCGGCGTCGCCTCGAGCGGCGTGCATTCCAACGGCTTCTCTCTGGTCCGCAGGATCTTCAATATTGAGAGCCGGGAGGTGCTGGAGCGAACGTATGAGGAGCTGGGAGGGCAGAGACTGGGCGATGTCCTTCTGACGCCTACGAGAATCTATGTTCACGCCATGAAGGCCATCCGAGAGGCGGGAGTCCGCGTGAAGGGCTGCAGTCATATCACCGGCGGCGGCTTCTATGAGAACATTCCGAGAATGCTGCCGGATCAGACCGTGGCCAGGATCCGGAAGGACAGCTATCCGGTGCCGGCAATTTTCAGACTGATGCAGCAGACCGGCGGCATAGACGAGCATGTGATGTACAACACCTTTAACATGGGAATCGGCCTGTGTCTTGCCGTGGATCCTGCCGATAAGGATAAGGTGCTCAATGCACTGCAGGAGACGGGAGACCGCGGATATGTCATCGGAGAGATCATTGCGGCAGAAGACGCGGAGAGAATCGATGCCGGCGGCAACACCAGGGCAGAGAGCAGGAAGGGCGTTGAATTATGCTGAAGCTGGCAGTCATGGTATCCGGCGGAGGGACCAATCTCCAGGCCATCATCGACCGTATTGCGGACGGAACCATAGAGAATGTGCAGATTGTGTCCGTGATCTCCAACAATGACGGAGTGTATGCGCTCGAACGCGCCGAAAGGGCCGGGATTCCGTCAAGAGTCCTCTCTCCGAAAAGCTTCGGGAGCCGCGGGGAGTTCAATGCCGCACTTCTTTCGGCCCTGCTGGAAACGGGGGCGGATCTGGTGGTTCTGGCCGGCTGCCTTGTGGCCATCCCGCCGCAGGTCATCGATGCCTTCCGCGGACGGATCATCAACATTCACCCGGCCCTGATCCCCTCCTTCTGCGGGAAGGGATATTACGGACTGCGTGTTCATGAGAAGGTGCTCGAAAGGGGCGTAAAGGTGACCGGCGCCACGGTGCACTTTGTGGATGAGGACCTCGACCACGGACAGATCATTCTGCAGAAGGCGGTTGAGGTGCCGGACGGAATCACAGCGGAGGATCTTCAGCAGAAGGTAATGAAGGAGGCGGAATGGGAGATTCTGCCAAGGGCCATTGACCTGATTGCCCGGGGAAAGGTCCGGATTGACGGTGCAGTGACCAGAATACAGGATTGACAGCGGGAGGTGAGCATGAAGGTATTGTTGATTGGCGGAGGCGGCCGGGAGCATGCGATTGCGGCAGCCATCGTGAAATCGCCGCAGGTGGAGAAGCTGTACTGCGCGCCGGGAAATGCCGGCATCGCACAGATTGCGGAGTGTGTGCCCATCGGCGTCATGGAATTTGACAGGCTCATTCAGTTTGCAAAGGACAAGGAGATCGATCTTGCCGTGTGCAGTCAGGACGATCCGCTCTGCGCCGGCATCGTGGATGCCTTTGAAGCGGCCGGGCTGCGCATTTTCGGCACACGGAAGAATGCTGCCGTCATCGAAGGCAGCAAGGCATTCTCCAAGGATCTGATGAAGAAATACCATATTCCGACGGCGGCCTATGAGACCTTTTCGGATCCTGAGGCGGCGATGCGTTATCTGGAGACAGCCGCACTCCCGATTGTGCTGAAGGCTGACGGGCTGGCCCTGGGAAAGGGAGTCCTGATCTGCAGCACCAGGGAAGAGGCCATGGAGGGCGTACGCACGATCATGCTGGATAAGAAATTCGGCACGGCCGGGGATGAGCTCGTGATCGAGGAATTCATGACCGGCCGGGAGGTGTCCGCCCTTGCCTTTGCAGACGGGAGCAATTACCGCCTGATGACGTCGTCTCAGGATCACAAACGGGCCTTGGACGGCGATCAGGGACTGAACACCGGCGGAATGGGAACCTTTTCACCCAGTCCGTTTTTCACGGAGGACATCGAGAAAATCTGTCATGAGACAATTTTCCGTCCGACGGTGGAGGCTATGGCACAGGAGGGCAGACCCTTCAAGGGGGTCCTGTATTTCGGCCTGATGCTGACAGAGGACGGCCCGAAGGTTGTGGAATACAACACCAGATTCGGCGATCCGGAGACGCAGGTGGTGCTGCCGCGGATGGAGACGGACATCATCGATGTGATGAATGCCTGCATTGACGGCACCCTGGACAAGGTGGAGCTGCAGTTCGCGGACAATGCGGCGGTGTGCGTTGTCATGGCAAGCGGAGGGTATCCTGCCTCCTATGAAAAGGGAAAGGTCATTCACGGACTGGAGAACCTGGAGGGACGCAGTGACCTGTACTGCTTCCATGCAGGGACGAAGTTCGATGAGAAGGGACAGACGATCACGAACGGCGGCCGCGTTCTGGGCGTCACAGCACTGGCGCCGACCCTGAAGGAGGCAAGGGGGAAGGCCTATGAAGCGGTGCAGCAGATCTCCTTCGATCAGGCCTTCTATCGGCATGACATCGGAAAGGCGATTGATCAGGCGTCATTCTGAAGACAAAAGTGTTGGCATGAGAATGATACCGTGTTATTCTGAATGTGTATGTAATTCTGTAACATATTCGTAACGATTCGGTACAACATGTAATCATTATCCGATCGGCGGAGAGAACGACCATACGGAGCAGGGCATCTGGTTCCTGTCCGGTGTCAGGGTATTTTCGCGCGAGAAGATGAGACAAGGGAGTAGGCTATGGTAAATTCCAGGTTTAATCGTATGCGGGGAATGGCCGCTGCCGCTGCAATGGCAGCTGCGGTAGCCTTTGCGTCCCCGGCGGCAATGGTGTCTGTGCTGGCGGCAACCGGCACCGTGACGGGGAGCGACATCAACGTGCGCAGTGAGGCGAGCTCCGATTCGAGCAAGGTCGGCACCGTCACGACAGGCGATACGGTAGAGGTCGGCGAGACGGCAACGGATTCCACCGGTGCAACCTGGTACCAGGTCACTCTGAGCAATGGCACCACCGGTTATGTCCGGGGCGATTTCCTGACGGTGGACGAGACGGAGGATACGTCCTCGGAGGAAACGGACGGGACAACGGATGCAGCGGACGATGCGTCTGCCGATGAAACGAGTGAGGACGGAACCGATGCGGCTGCGGCAGAGGCGGCGGCTGCGGCAGAGCAGGATACCGGCGGATACCAGATCGTGCTGGCTCCGGACGAGAATGGCACAGATACCTATTATCTGTACAACAACAACGAAGGCAAGCGGATGAAGATTTCCGACATCCAGAAGCTTGAAGATGATGTGACGAACGCGAATGCCAACGCGAATGCGGCCAATAAGAAATTTACGATTGTACTGATCGCTGCCATTGCGGCCGTCGTTGTTCTGGGAGCGGCTGTGGTGATCCTCGCCATCCGTCTCAAGGACGCATTGGAGAACGGCAGAAGAGAGCGGGATCTTACGATGGAGCGCAGAGACCAGCGCAGGAGCGATCACCGCGCGGACAGCGTGGAATCTCTGCGGAGGCCGCGCTCGCAGAGCGGAAAGGGCAGGAGCCGCGAGGATGCCTATGCCTCCAATACGGTAAGGCGCGTGGAGCGGGATCCGCGCGATGCAAGACCTGTCGGCGGTGAGCGGGTGCAGCGCCCGGCCTCACGTCCTGCAGAAGGCGGCGCGTATACGACGAGGACCAGGAGCAGCGCACCTGCAAGAGATGCAGAGGGGAGAGCAGTATCCAGAACCCCTGCGGCAAGACCTGCAGCGCCGAATGCAAGACCCGCCGGAGCCGAACGCCCGGTGCGTGCCGCGGAGAGTCAGGAGAGGCGTCCTGCACCGAAGCCGGCGGCCCGTCCTGCTGCCAGAAATTTTGCAGAGGATGATTTCGATTACGATTTCCTCAAGCTGGATGACAGTGAATCCTGAGTCCGCCAGGACCCGTCACCGGCGGGCGTCTGTACAGTAACGGGATTCCCGCGCCGGAACGGGGAGAAAAAGCTCATAGGTTGAAGAAAAGTGCCGTGTGTTATACAATGCGTAACACACGGCACTTTTGCGTGGCCTTCAGGATGCGGCTCACAGACCAGCTGCCGTGATTTCAGAAATGCCGCAGACGCATTGCGGCGGAAAGGGCGAGAATGCTGATCGAGATTGATTTCAGCAGCGATGAGGCAATATACCAGCAGCTGTGCAACCAGATCATTCTGGGAATTGCAACGTCTCAGTTTACGGAGGGAGAGGTCCTGCCGTCCGTCCGCCAGCTGGCCGATGAAATCGGCATCAACATGCACACGGTCAACAAGGCCTACACGGTGCTGAAGCAGGAGGGCTTTGTCAAGGTGGACCGGCGAAGGGGCGCGGTCATTGCCGTGGATTCGGACAAGGCGAGGGCACTGCAGGCCGTGAGGGAGAAGCTCTCGGAGGCCGCCGCGGAGGCACTGTGCCGCGGACTCACCCGGGACGACATGCATGAGCTGGTGGACCAGGTTTTTGATGAATATGAGAGCTGCATTCGCAAGGCACTGCAGTCGGACGGCATATAAGACGGCGGAATCCGGCAGGAGAACGCGATACGAAGGATTTGCTGCAGAAGGACTGCGGCAGGAAAGGAACGAATGAGCATTCCCTATACAAAGAGGGCGGAGGAGGTTCTGCGCCTCGCCGCAGAGGCGGCCGCGGAGGGCGGCAGCACATACGTAGGAACAGAGCATCTCCTGATGGGGCTGGTGCGGGAGCCGGAGGGGGTTGCCTCCCGGGTGCTGCGCGGCAACGGCATTTCGGAGGAGAAGCTTCATGAAATGATGGAGTCTCTGCGCATGCAGGAGGGCGGCGTTGCCGTGCTGGACAAGGAGGGATACTCCCCCAGACTCCTGGACATCCTGGACGGTGCCCGTGAAATTGCCGAGATGGATTATCATGCATCGGAGATCGGAACGGAATATTTCCTTCTCGCCATCATTCTGGAGCGGCAGAATGTCGCACTGAAGCTGATGGAGGCAGCGGGCGCGAACATAGGCAAGGTCTATTTTGAAACGCTGGCTGCCATGGGAATCGATGTGCGGGAGCATCGGAATGATCTGTCACCGGAGGCACAGGGTGCAGACGCCGGAGAGGGACCCGGGATGCTGGAGCAGTTCAGCCGGGACCTGACGGAGCAGGCCTCCCGGGGACAGCTGGATCCCGTTGTAGGTCGGGAGAATGAGATGAAGCGGGTGATTCAGATCCTCTCCCGGAGGACGAAGAACAATCCGTGCCTTGTGGGGGAGCCGGGGGTCGGCAAGACGGCCATCGTCGAGGGGCTGGCCCAGAGAATCGTTGAGGGAAAGGTCCCGGAATCCGTGCAGGGGAAACGTGTTCTGACGCTGGACCTTTCGGCCATGGTGGCGGGCTCCAAATACCGCGGAGAATTTGAGGAGAGGATCAAGGGGGTTCTGGCCCAGGTCCGCTCTCTGGGAAATGTCATCCTCTTTGTGGATGAGGTGCACACGCTGATCGGCGCAGGTGCTGCAGAAGGCTCCATCGATGCCTCGAATATTCTCAAGCCTGCGCTGGCCAGGGGTGAGGTGCAGCTGATCGGCGCGACCACCATCAATGAATATCACAAATATGTGGAAAGAGATGCGGCGCTGGAACGCCGTTTCCAGCCGGTCTATGTGGAGGAGCCCAGCACAGCGGAGACCCTGGAGATTCTGAAGGGCGTGGTTCCGCATTATGAGCGGCACCATGGCGTACAGGTGACGGAGGAGGCCATGAAGGAGGCCGTTCGCCTGTCCGAGCGGTATATCAACGATCGGAACCTTCCGGATAAGGCCATTGATGTCATCGATGAGGCCTGCGCGGCTGTGCGACTTGCCGAAGGGGGACACAGGAGCAGAAAGGATCCTCTGCTGGAGCTGGAGGAGAAGATGGAGGCCGCCGACAGGAAGCTGGCAGCAGCGATTGTCGAGGGCAACCGCAGGACGGCCGCATCTGCCAGAAAGCGCTATGATGTGCTGCGGAAGGAATACGATGACCGGCTGCAGGCGAACCGGAGCGAGGAGCAGAAGGAGGAAACGCAGCGTCCCCTTGTGACGGAGAAGGATGTTGCGGAGGTGATTTCGGTCTGGTCAAAGGTGCCGGTGAGCCGGCTGACGGAGAAGGAAAGCGAGCGCCTGGTGCGCCTTGAGGATACGCTGCACAAGAGGGTCATCGGGCAGCAGGACGCGGTGACAGCCGTCGCAAGAGCCATACGAAGAGGACGGGTAGGACTGCAGGATCCGAACCGTCCCATCGGCTCCTTCCTGTTCCTCGGACCTACCGGCGTCGGCAAAACGGAGCTGGCCAAGGCCCTTGCGGAGGCAGTGTTCGGAGATGAGAAGAACATGATCCGCGTGGACATGTCCGAGTACATGGAGCAGTATGCGGTGTCCAAGATGATCGGCTCCGCCCCGGGATATGTGGGATATGAGGAGGGCGGCCAGCTGACGGACAGGGTTCGCAAGAATCCGTATTCCGTGGTTCTGTTCGATGAAATCGAGAAGGCCAATCCCGATGTCTTCAATCTTCTGCTGCAGATTCTCGATGAAGGACATCTGACGGACTCCAAGGGTCGTCAGGTGAATTTCCGGAATACGATTGTCATCATGACCTCCAACGTGGGAGCGCGGAACATCGTGGATTCCAGGACCATCGGCTTTTCCTCAAGACCGACGAGAGAGCAGGAATATCAGAAAATGCAGGACGGCGTGATGACGGAGGTCCGCAAGATGTTCCGGCCGGAATTCATCAACCGGATCGACGGGATCGAGGTGTTCCATGCACTGAGCCATGAGGAGCTGCTGCAGATTGTAACGCTTCTCGGGACGGATCTGCAGAAGAGAGCAAAGGAGCAGCTGAACCTGACGGTCCGCCTGTCCCATGCGCTGAAGGAACATCTGGTGGATCAGTATGCAGATCCCAAAATGGGGGCGCGGCCGCTGCGCAGAGCCATCCAGACCGTGGTGGAGGATGAACTCTCCGCACGGATTCTGGCGGAGGAGTTCCGGGCCAAGGACACGGTGACCGTGGGATTCCGCGACGGAAAGGTTGTTTTCGAAAAGGCAGGAAGGAAGAGAACCGGCAGGGTGGCTGCGTCGGCAGAAGAGAAGGACTGAGCCGGGACCCTGTTGTCTGACGGCGGAAGGCAGGGAACGGTACCGGAGAAAGGAAGGGGCATGCCGGGGAAGAAAAGGACGACGGCATTTTACTGCAGAGAGTGCGGATATGAGTCTGCAAAGTGGGTGGGGCAATGCCCGGGATGCCGGGAGTGGAACACCATGGTGGAGGCACCGATCCGCATGAGCGCGTCCAGAGGCACTGCAGGACGGATGCCGGCAGGCACCGGAGCACATCCGGAATTCGATGCGAACCGGACAAGGCCGGTTTCCCTTGCACAGATCCGGGATGAGGGAGAGCAGCGTTGGTCCACCGGGTACGGGGAGCTGGACCGGGTGCTGGGCGGCGGCATCGTAAAGGGCTCGATGCTCCTCGTGGGAGGCGACCCGGGAATCGGAAAATCCACGCTGCTGCTGCAGGTGGTGCAGAAGCTTGCGGAGAGCGGACGGCGCATCCTCTATGTGAGCGGGGAGGAGTCGCTGCATCAGATTAAGCTGCGTGCAGGACGCGTGGGATCGGTTTCGCCGGAGCTGCGCTTTTTGTGTGAAACCGATCTGGATCGGATTACGGAGCTTCTGCTGGAGGAGAAGCCGGAGCTCGTGGTGATCGATTCGATTCAGACGATGTACAACGGGTCGGTGGATGCTGCCCCCGGCAGCATTTCTCAGGTGCGGGAGACGACCGGCGTGCTCCTGCGCCTTGCCAAGCAGATGGGGATCACGTTTTTCATCGTCGGGCATGTCACCAAGGAAGGGACGGTGGCGGGCCCGCGCGTGCTGGAGCACATGGTGGACACCGTGCTGTATTTTGAAGGGGACCGCTATGCCTCGTACCGGATCATCCGCGGGGTGAAGAACCGCTTTGGCTCCACCAATGAGCTGGGACTGTTCGAGATGCGCCGGGAGGGTCTGTGTGAGGTGGAGAATCCCTCCGAATACATGCTGTCGGGGCGCCCGGAGAACGCCAGCGGGTCCGTGGTGTCCTGCAGCATGGACGGCACGAGGGCCATGCTGACCGAGGTGCAGGCACTGGTGTGCAAGACCAGCTACGGCTTTCCGAAGCGGCAGGCGACCGGGACGGATTATAACCGTGTCAGCCTCCTGATGGCGGTGCTGGAGAAGCGCCTGCGCATTCCGCTGTCGGAATACGATGCCTATGTGAACCTTGCGGGCGGCATCCGTCAGACAGAGCCGGCTCTGGATCTCGGCATTGCGCTGGCGATTCTCTCGAGCTTCCGCGGCGCGCCGGCGGGAGATAAAACCGTCGCCTTCGGCGAGGTTGGCCTCTCCGGCGAGGTCCGGATGGTTACCATGGCAGATCTGCGGGTGCAGGAAGCGGCCAAGCTGGGGTTCACACGGGTGATCCTCCCCGCCAGCAATCTGCAGGGCCTCAAGAAGCCGAAGGGCGTGGAGGTGATCGGCGTTAAGAGCCTTCTGGAGGCGGCGGAAGAGCTCGGAAGGTAGGAGGGACGGGGCGGATAGCCGGTGCGGAGAATGCACAGGCACCCTGCCTGCGGGAACGGATTTCATCTTTGAGAAAATTGTTGAGAAGAAAACATACACACACAACAGAACAGCGGACGGGACAGGCGGAGCGGAGAATGCACTGCGGGGAAGAGCTGTCCGTGTCCTATGGGAAAATGTTCGTCAAGAAGACCGCGCAGTATCTCCTGAAGCCGCTGACCTTTGTGCCGGCCCTTCTGGTGATGCTCATGATCTTTCGGTTTTCCGCGCAGAATGCGGCGGAATCCACCTGGCAGAGCGTAACGCTTACGGAACGGATGGTTCACTGCATCAACTACAGGCTGGGCATGAACTGGTCGCCGGCCCTTCAGGCGCTGTATGTGGAGCAGGCGGAAGGGTATGTCCGCAAGCTGGCCCACTTCAGCGAATATGCAATGCTGGGGCTGTGTCTGGCACTGCCTCTGTATGCATACCGCATCCGCGGACGCAGGCTTCTGCTGACCGCCCAGGTCATCTGCGGTCTGTATGCCGTCTCGGATGAATTCCATCAGAGCTTTATCCCGGGACGCACGCCGCAGCTGCGGGATGTCCTCATTGACAGCGCAGGTGCGCTTGTGGGCATCCTGATCGGCTGGCTCATCGCCCATACGGCGGCGCGGACCATCCTTCGTCCGCTTTCGCTGGAAAAGGAGCGCAGGGTCCGCGAGGAGTACCTTCGGCACAGGCGGCAAGGTCCGAAGGGCCACTGACCAGACGCCTGGTTACTGTACAGACGCCCGCCGGTGACGGGTCCTGGCGGAGCTGTCCATCCTGGGGACGTTCTCACTCCGTGCGAGGACCTAGCGGTGCTAAGCTCACATAAGACGTTCGCAAGCACCGAGGCCTCGCAAGGCCCCCGGACTGGACATTCTCCGCCCCCCTG
>CAVKMX010000054.1:0-15297 GCA_963657295.1 Clostridium sp. CAG:302 | reverse complement strand
CCCGGACATGACAAGGCCGCCGGAGGGGTGTCCCTTTGCCAGCCGTTGCCCGTACGCCCGCACCATCTGTGCCGGGGAATGTCCGCCGTTTGTGGAAATCGGAAATCGCTGTGCGCGCTGCTGGCTGCTGCAGCCGGATGCTCCCTCGGAGGGGAACCCGATGCGGGAGAGACTTGCAAGAGCACAGGAAGGAATTGCGTGATGGAAGAGCCGATCTTACAGGTGGAACACCTGACGAAATTTTTCGATGCAGGTCCGAAGGCAAAGGTCCATGCCGTGGATGATGTGAGCTTTACCCTCCGCAGAGGCCGTACGTTCGGACTCGTGGGGGAATCCGGCTGCGGGAAGAGCAGCTGCGCCAGAACCATCATACGGATTTATGAGCCGAGTGCCGGCAGGATCCTTCTGGACGGGCAGGACATCACGCATATGCAGCAGCGGCAGCTCCAGCCGCTCCGGCGCAAGATGCAGATGATCTTCCAGGATCCCTATGCATCGCTGAATGCCCGCATGACGGTGCGGGACATCATTGCGGAGCCCTTGAAGGCGCATCGTGTCTGTCAGAGCCGACGGGAAGCGGACGATCGGATTTATGCCATGCTGGAGCGTGTCGGGCTGACGGCAGAGCATGCCGGCCGGTATGCGCATGAGTTCTCCGGCGGACAGCGTCAGCGCGTCGGCATTGCGCGGGCCCTGATCCTGAATCCGGAGCTGGTGATCTGCGATGAGCCGATTTCGGCACTGGATGTTTCGATTCAGGCACAGGTGGTGAATCTGCTGCGGGATTATCAGGAGGCAGAGGGAACCTCTTATCTTTTCATAGCGCATGATCTTTCCATGGTGCGCTACGTATCGGACGATGTGGGCGTCATGTATCTGGGCCAGCTGGTGGAGACCTGTGAGGCAGAGGAAATTTACGAAAGGCCGCTGCATCCTTATACAAAGGGACTGCTGAGCTGCATTCCGATCGCGGATCCCGTACTGGCCCGCGCACAGGACAAGCCCGGCATCGAGGGCGATCTGCCGAGCCCTGTCAATCCCGCGCCGGGATGCCGTTTCTGCACACGCTGTCCGTATGCAAAGGCGATCTGCAGCGAGCAGACGCCCGCGCTGCGGGAGGCGGCGCCGGGGCATCTGGTGGCCTGCCACCTGTACGGCGAGGGACAGCAGACAGGGGGCCCGGCCTGAGCCGGTGCTTCCTCAGAGAGAGTTTTTCATCCTGCCGGGATATGCAAGACGAGAGGGAAGAGCGCAGCAGCCGTCTCCCCGACGCAGCGAAGTCCGGAAGGATGTGAAACAGATATATTTATGGATTGCCGCAGTTCGGCAATCGGGTACAGACGGGGAGCCAACCCCGGGCAAGTTTCAGGAGAGGAGTGGACATTATGAAAAAGAAGGCAATCAGCGCCGCGATGATCGGCGCGCTGGTGGTTTCTCTGCTGGCCGGCTGCGGCAGCAGTGAGCCCCAGAACATCGCGGATGTTACGGAGACATCGGATGCTGCGGACAATGCGTCAGCAGATACGGCATCGGATGCATCGGAGGAGAGCACCGGCGATGCCGCACAGGAACTGACCTTTGTGCTGAGCAACATTCCGGACGGACTGGATCCCGGCGTTACGAACAACTCGTTCGCACAGTACGTGCTGACGAACTGCTTCGAGGGACTGGTGACCTACGATGCAGAAGGCTCTGTGGTGGGAGGAGACGCCGAGTCCTGGGAGATCAGCGATGACGGCTTAACCTATACCTTCCATCTGCGGGACGGCCTGAAGTGGAGCGACGGCACCGATCTGACGGCAGAGGATTACGTTTATTCGATTCAGCGTGTTCTGACACCGGAGACGGCTTCTCAGTATGTCAGCATGGCAACGGATTACATTGCCAATGCGCAGGAGTATTACGACGGCACCGCCACGGCGGATGAGCTGGGTGTAAAGGCAGAGGATGCCCAGACGCTGGTGATCACCCTGAAGCAGCCGACCTCCTATTTTATCGATGTGCTGAGCATGTGGGTCTTCGATCCGGTGCAGAAGGCTACGGTGGAGGCCAACGGCGATAAGTGGGCGACCCAGGCAGATACGTACATCGGAAACGGCCCCTTCAAGGTTACCGGAATGAGCATGAACGAAAATGTCATTCTGGAGAAGAATGAGAACTACTGGGATGCCGACAACGTAACGCTGGAGAAGATCACCTATCGTTACGTGCTCGACCAGGCTACGGCACTGACGGCCTATGAGTCCGGCGAGGTGGACGGTGTGGACTGCGTTCCTTCCTCCGATTATGCGAGACTGAAGGCGGACAATGCCGGCGTACAGACCAGTGCCAGCTACGGAACCGTTTTCTACGACATCAACTGCAGCGCGGCGCCTCTGGACAACGTACTGGTTCGGAAGGCTCTGTGCCTTGCCATCGACCGGCAGTCCATCATTGACAACGTCGTACAGGTTGAGGCAGAGCCTGCCTACAGCTTCCTGGCACCCGGCTATGTTGTAGACGGCAAGGACATCACCGCAGACCGCGGAACCTATGGACTGAGCGCAACCGCAGATGTAGAGGGGGCGCAGGCTGCACTGGCAGAGGCCGGTTATCCGAACGGCGAGGGCTTCCCTACGCTGCAGCTGAGCTACTATGAGAATGACACCGTCAAGAAGGTTGTTGAGGCCATGGCGGAAATGCTCAAGAACAACCTGAATATCGACGTTGAGGTATCCTCTGCAGAGTGGTCGATCTTCTATGATGATGTGCAGCAGGGCAATTACATGGTTGCCGCGATGGGCTGGAGCGCCGATTACCTGAATCCCATGAGCTTCCTGCCGCTGTGCAAGACCGACGATTCCACCAACAATCTGTTCTATTCCAACGCGGAGTACGATGCGCTGGTGGAGCAGGTCATGGCCGAGAGCGATCCCGAGAAGGCTGCAGAGCTCACGATGGAGGCCGATGCGATTGTATCGAACGATTATGTGGTGCTCCCGCTGTATTATAAGAACAACAATTATCTGATGCATGACAATGTGAGCGGCTACTACATGAATGCGTCCGGCATGCTCTACTTCCGGAATGCAAAGATTTCATGAGCGGGAAAACAGAATGAAATGTGTGATTGACACAGACGGCTTCGGCAGAATGGTGTTCACCTTATACCCGGAGTACGCGCCGATTACGGTGGAAAATTTTGTAAAGGTCGCACGCAGCGGCTTTTACGACGGGCTGTGCTGGTGCCGGATTGTAAAGGATTATGTGATCCAGACCGGCTCGCCGGACAACGACATCATGACGGACAGCGAATGGCACATTAAGGGCGAGTTCGCAGAGAACGGCATTGACAATCCGCTGCGGCACATCCGCGGCGCCCTGTCCATGGCCCGGGACGATGATCCGGACACGGCGGGGACACAGTTCTTCGTGGTGCATCAGGATGCGGCCCGGCTGGACGGTCGGTATGCGGCCTTTGGAGAGATGGAGGAAGGCTTCGAGGTGCTGGACGCCATCGCGGCACTTCCGACCTATGGCAGGGAGACCTGGAACAAGCCGGTCAGCATGCCGGTGATCACGAGCATCACCATTGAAGAATGAGACAGGGATGTCTTTCACAGCAAAAGCCATCGGGAGAAAGCTCCCGATGGCTTTTGCATGCCTTGCCAAACGGCGGACTTCCCGATAACATGAGCGGGAGATCTTTGCGGATCGGAACTTCACGTGAATCGGGATTACAGGGGGACCTATGACAACACAGACGACGGAGCAGGAGACGGACAGACAGCGGTGGATACAGACAACCTGGGCCGTTTGCGGACTTGCATTGATCTGCACCTTTTTATGGGGGAGTGCATCTCCCTGCATCAAGCTGGGGTATGCCCTGTTCGGCATTCCCTCCGGGGAGACCTGGACCCAGATTCTGTTCGCAGGACTGCGTTTCGTACTGGCAGGCGTCCTTGCCCTGACCATCGGCAGCGTTCTGCAGAAAAGGGTGCTGCGTCCCGTTCGGGGATCTGCCCCCCGCATTGCAAAGCTCGCCTTGTTCCAGACGATTCTCCAATATACCTTTTTCTACATCGGACTGGCGCATAACAGCGGCGTGAAGGCCTCCATCATCAACGGCTCCAACACCTTTTTCGTCATTCTGGTGTCGGCGCTGATCTTCCGGCAGGAGAGACTGAATCTGAAAAAGGTGGCCGGGTGTATTCTGGGCTTTGCAGGCGTCATTGCGGTGAGCATGAACGGACAGAGAATCGACATGGATCTGAGCATAATGGGAGACGGAAGCCTGTTCCTGACGGCGCTGTCCTATGCCTTTTCCTCCTGCCTGATGAAGAAATACTCGAAGGAGAACGATCCGGTGATGCTCAGCGGCTGCCAGTTCATCCTGGGAGGCCTTGTCATGATCGTCATCGGAGCAGCCATGGGCGGGCGGATCCCGCAGGTATCCGCAGCAGCGGTCCTGATGCTGTTCTATCTTGCCTGCGTCTCGGCGGTGGCCTACTCCATCTGGGGGATTCTGCTGAAATACAATCCGGTGTCGAAGGTGGCAATCTTCGGCTTCACCAATCCGATCTTCGGCGTGCTGCTGTCCGCCTGGTGGCTTGGAGAAGGCGCCTCCGAGCTTGGGTGGAATGCGCTGCTGGCCCTGGTGCTGGTCTGCATCGGGATCTGCGTGGTGAACATCACGGTTCCCGTAAACCGGAAGGGAATCTCATAAGGCGGCAGCGGTTTCCCGCAATCACAGCTTTCCTTTTGCCGGAGCCTGGTATAAACTGACTACATGTGTGCAGATCACGCATTTGGAATACAACAGATATGCCTGTGCAGGGCTTATGCCGCGTGCGGCAGGAGGAGGTTATCAGAATGAAGAAGCTTGGTAAGGTGATCGTCGGGTCCGCCCTGTTGGGTGCGGCAGCATACGGAGCCCATGTATATCTGAATCGCCTGGAACAGGAAGAGGACATCTTCGAGCAGGATGCAGCGGAGGACGGAGCACCGGCTCCCTCCTATACAGAGCTCGAGGAGGCGGCCAGCCGTGCCTACACCACGATTCAGCATGGCTCCCGTCAGGCAATGGAGAAGGTAAGAGAGGCCGTCGGCCCCAAGGGCGGCGAGGTGATGGACGAGATCGGTGCCGCAGCAAGGGAAATGGGGAAGACCGTCAGAGATTCGGCAGATAAGATCAAGGACATCCTGCAGAGCAAGGACGAGGAGGCAGAGGAGCCCGAGGAAGAGACAGAGGAGCCGGCAGCGGAAGGCGGCTTTGCAAAGGAGCCGGAGGAGGCGTCTCCCTATGTGGTGCTTAAAAGCGTGAAGACCGCCGGACAGGAGGAAACCTCCCGGACAGCGGAGGCGGCCGCGGCCCAGGCAAGGGATCTTGCCAGAGCGGCGGACGAAGGAAAAATTGAGGAATTCTTCGACGATGAGGATGATATGGAAGTGTGCGCAGGAGCTGCCGAATAGAAACGCTGCGGTTTGAACAGCAGTCAGTGAACAGACAGTGACAGAGAGGGAGCCGTTCCGCAGATCTGCATGACAGCAGACTTGCGGGACGGCTCTGTTTCCTTTCGGCACCCGATCAGGGCAGGGGACGATTGCAGGCACTGGGTCATCCCGTCCGGCGAAGGGAATTCACTCTGCAGCAGGAGATGTGAAGATATGGGATATCGATTCTGTCTGGGGCCCTCCGGCGCCGGCAAGAGCAGGCTTTTGTATACATGGATGACGGAGAAGGCGGGGGAAGCGCTGGATCGGCTGGATTTCTCGCAGAATTATGTGGCGGTGGTGCCGGATCAGTACACCATGCAGACGCAGAAGGACCTGGTGCTGGAGGCCGGCAGCCGGGGCGGAATTCTGAATACCGACGTGCTCTCCTTCGGGCGGCTCTCCCACCGCATTTTTGAAGAGCTGGGAGCGGATCGGCGGGGCGTTCTGGATGACATGGGCAAAACCCTTCTGCTGCGCAGGACCGCCTCCCGATGCGCGAAGGAGCTGACGGTTCTGCAGGCCGGACTGGAGCGGCCGGGCATGATTGCGGAGGTGAAGTCCGTTCTGTCGGAATTCATGCAATACGGCCTTCGCCCGGCGGATGTTCAGGGGCTTGCGGAGTGTGCGGCGGGCAGCGGACAGGGCAGCCTTGCGGCGCGGCTGAGGGATCTGCAGCTTCTCTATGAGACTTTTCTGGAGGATCGCAAGGAGCGGTACATCACGGGAGAGGAGACCCTGGATCTGCTGGCGGAGGCGGTGCCGCATTCGAGGCTGGTCGCGGAGAGTGTCTTCGTGTTCGATGGCTTTACCGGTTTTACGCCGGTGCAGAACCGCGTGCTGCTGGCCCTGATGCAGAATGCAAGAGAGGTGATCTTCGCACTGGATTATGCGCCGGACGGAGGGACACCGATCGAAGAGGTGCTGGAGGGAGCGCCCTTTGAGGAGCAGGATCTGTTCTATCTCACGCGAAAGACGGCAGCCGCGCTGGCGAAGATGGCAGCACGGTCGGGCGTGGCGAGAGAGGAGAGCTGGTATGTGGATGCGGAGGGACGCTTTGCACATAATCCGGCACTGGCTCACCTGGAACGGAGCCTGTTTCGTTATCCGGTGCAGCCCTATGAGAAGCTCCGGACCCCGGCTGCGGGGCCCGGTGCGGCTCCATCGGACGGGAGTCTTCCGGTGCACATTGTCCTGGCGGGCAATCCGGCGGAAGAGGTGCGGCAGGCCTTCCTGCGGATCCGGGAGCTGACAGAGCAGGAGGGGTATCAGTATCGGGACTTCGCCATCGTGACGGGAGATCTTTCCTCCTATGCAGAGGAAATTTCCATTGCGGCAGCCCGCTACGGGATACCGGTTTATCTGGACGCCGGCCGTGCCATTCTGCAGAATCCGCTGACCGAGAGCATCCGAAGTGCACTGGAGATCGGCGGCGGAGATTATTCCTATGAGACCGTCTTCCGCTATCTGCGGAGCGGCCTGTCGGGACTTCGGACAGAGCAGGTAGACCGGCTGGAGAATTATTGCCTCCGGCACGGCATCGCCTCGAGAAAATGGTGGGAGACCGCCTTTGATGCGGAATTCGAGGAAATGCGGCGGACCTTCCTTCAGAGCATCCGGCCGCTGCAGGGGCTGGGACATACCTCGGCCGGAGAGCGTGCGAAGGCCCTGTACCGGTTCCTGACGGGAATCCGGGCCGGCGAGCAGATGGAGGCCCTGGCCGATGTCCGCGAGAAGACCGGAGATACGGCGGCAGCCATGGAATACCGGCAGATCTATCGCGCGGTCATTGAGCTCCTGGACGAAATCCATGAGCTCCTGGGAGAGGAGGCTCTGTCTGCGGGAGACTTTCTGGAGCTGCTGGAGGCAGGCTTTGCGGAAATCCGTCTTGGGACGCTGCCGCAGCAGGTGGATCGGATCCTTGCAGGAGACATCGAACGAACGAGACTCTCCCAGATTCGTGTCCTCTTCGTCCTCGGCGTGAACGACGGAATTATCCCCGGCAGCGCCTCCAAAGGGGGACTTCTGTCGGATTTTGACCGGGAGTTTCTGCAGGGATCGGAAGTCCTTCAGAAAACCGGAGGAGAACTGGCGCCGACGCCGCGCCAGCAGATGTACATCCAGCGGCTGTACCTTTACATGAACCTGACCAAGCCGACGGACCGGCTCTATGTGTCTTATGCGAAAATGGACGCCGACGGCGGGAGCCTGCGTCCGTCGTATCTGATCGGGCTGCTGCAGCAGCTGTTCCCGGGACTGCAGCGGGAAATTCCGGAGGAGAGACCGGTTTCCGAGCAGCTGTGGTCAACGAAGGATGCGGCCGGTTTTCTCTCTGCCTCCCTTCGCCGGTACGCCGACGGAAGATTCCGGAGGGATCGGAAGAGTACGGAGGAGGTGCTGACCCTGTACGGGGCCTGTCTGCAGGCGGAGGACCGGGAGAGACGGAGTGCGCTGATCCGTCTGCGGGAGGCGGCCTTTGCCCGGTATTCTCCGCGGCCGCTGTCGGCAAGGACGGCACAGCTGCTCTATCAGAGACGGATCAGGGGCTCCGTGACACGGCTGGAGACGGCGGCCGGGTGCTATCTGAGGCATTTCCTGCGATACGGCCTGCAGCTGCAGGAGCGGGAGATCTATACCTTTGCCGCAAAGGACTCCGGGACGATTCTCCATGCGAGCATTCAGCGCTTCGGGCAGCTCCTGCAGGAGAGGGGCATCTCCTGGCTGACGTTCACCGGAGAAACCGGAAGGGAACTGGTGCGGGAGGCGCTGCAGGAGCAGGCAGGCACGTACCGGGAACAGGTGCTGTATGCGACCGAGCGCGGCGCCTATGAGCTGCAGCGCATGCAGCGTGCCCTGGAGCAGACGGTTGATGCGCTGCAGTTCCAGCTGCAGCAGGGTGATTTCTACCCGGCGGCGCTGGAGCAGGGCTTCGGCGGAAAGGGAGAGCTGCAATATCCGCTGGAGAACGGAGTCCTCCTTCTGGAGGGGCGGATTGACCGGGTGGATCTGGCCCGGGAGGAGGACCGGACCTACATCAAAATCCTGGACTACAAGTCCGGCGCAAAGGGGCTTGATCTTCACCGGATCGATGCAGGACTGGAGCTGCAGCTGCCGGTCTACATGGAAGCAGTGCGAAGAGCACTGGAGAGGCAAGAGCCCGGGATCCGGGCGATTCCTGCCGCCATGCTGTACAGCCGGTTTGATCAGCCCCTGCTCTCCCAGGAGAAATCGGAAAAGGTTCTGGAGGAAAGAGAGCGCTCTGGCCAGCCGGCCGCGCAGGAAAAGGAGCTGTCCCTGCTGCGGGACCTGCTGCGGCCCACCGGGTATGTGGGGAAGGAGCCGGAGATTCTGCAGCATCTGGACCGAAGGCTCGGAGCGGGTGCAAGCTCGCAGGTGATTCCGGTTCACCTCAGGAAGGACGGCACCGTTTCCGAGTCCGGCAGCAGTACGCTCACCGCAGAGGAATGGCAGGCCTTGACGGAGAGGCTGCAGGAAACCATCTGCAGACTGGCCGAGGATATCCTGGGAGGCAGAACGGATGCCAATCCGGCAGAGCTGGATGCACGCACGACGTTCTGTACCTATTGCCCATACAAGGATGTCTGCGGGTTTGACCGCAGGCTTCCGGGCTACGAATGGCGCAGAATATGAGGCGGCTGCCGCGATCCGGCAGCTGCCGGGAAACTTGAATGCAGGAGACACGATCTTGGCCATGGAATTTACCGAACAACAGAAAAAGATCCTGAATGCCAGAGAACATAACATCCTGGTTTCCGCTGCGGCGGGCAGCGGAAAGACGGCCGTTCTGGTGGAGCGGATTGTCCGGATGATCAGCGAGGGAGATCACCCCATGGACATCGACCGCCTGCTGGTGGTGACCTTTACAAGGGCGGCAGCGGCACAGATGCGGGAGAGGATTGCAAAAGCCATCTCGGCACGCCTTCTGGAGCGCCCGGGGGACCGGCATCTTCAGAGACAGGAGACTCTCCTGCACCATGCGCAGATCACGACCATCGACAGCTTCTGCAGCTTCCTCCTGCGGAATCACTTCAGTGAGATCGGACTGGATCCCGGCTTTCGTCTTATGGATGAAACGCAGAACGAGCTCCTCAAGGGCGATGCCCTCGGGGAGTATCTGGAGAGCTGCTATCGGGAGAAGACGCCGGAATTCGTACAATGCGTGGAGTACTTCTGCCCGAAGCGAAGCGATAAGGAGCTGGAGAGCCTGATCCGCAGGCTTTCCGAGCAGGCAGATTCACAGGCCTTTCCGGAGGTGTGGCTTGCGGAGCGCAAAAAGGATTACGCAGCGGAGACGCCGGAGATGCTCGAGAGCAGCGCATGGTACAGGGAGCTGCTGCAGCAGCAGACGGCGGCACTTCCGGAGTTCGCGGCGATGCACCGCGCCATGCGCAGAATTGCGGCGCTTCCGGATGGGCCCTTCCCTTATCTGGAGCTTCTCGACGAGGAAGAGGATGTCCTGTTCGGGCGGCTGGAGGATATGGCGGAGAGACTGACACAGAGGCTGTGCAGGGAGCAGACGGCAGGCGTCCTTGCGGAGCTCCGTCAGGTGGCGGCATTTTCCTTTGCCAGAATGCCGGCGGTGCGCAAAATGGAGGAGAACGGCATTGATCCGGCCCGGAAGGAGGCCGTGGCGGGCCTTCGCAAAAAGCTCAAGGAGCGGATGGCGGAATGGAGCAGCAGGATCTGCGAGGCACCGGAGCTGACGATTGCAAGGATGAAGGAGGTGCAGGGCCCCCTGTGCACGCTGATAGACCTGGTGCTCGGCTACCGCGGGCTTCTGGCGCAGAAGAAAAAGGATAAGAATTACATTGATTTCACGGATCTGGAGCATCTGGCGCTGAATCTTCTCGTGCAGCGCCGTGAGGACGGACAGCTTGTCCTTACCCGGACCGCAGAGGGCCTGCGGGAGTATTACGACGAGATCCTCATCGACGAATATCAGGACAGCAACGATGTACAGGAGCTGCTGCTGTCCGCATTGGCCGGAGAGAAGGGACTTGGCTTTGTGTCGGAGCGGGAGGGACGGTATGCACGCTTTATGGTAGGCGATGTGAAGCAGAGCATTTACCGCTTCCGGAATGCCAGACCGGAGATCTTCCAGCAGAAGTTCGATACCTATCGGGCAGGGGATGCGCAGACGGAGCGCATTGATCTGGATCGGAACTTCCGCTCACGAAGAGAGGTGCTCGATGCCGCGAATGCCGTGTGCACGAAGGTCATGCGAAGGGAAATCGGAGGAGTGGATTACGATGAGACGGTTTCCTTAAAGCCGGGCGCCGGTTATCCCGAGCCGTGGAAGGCCGCGGGCCTTGAGAATCCCTGCCGTACAGAGTTCCTTCTCATCGACGGAAAGGCGGCAGAGTCCGGAGGAGAAACGGCTGCGCAGGAGGACGGGGAGAGTCCGGAGGAGGATGTCATTGCGGCCCTTTCCTCTGCGCGCAAGGAGGCTCTGGCGGCGGCACAGCGGATTCACACGCTCATGGCAGAGCTGCAGGTTACCGACGAAGAGACGCGGCAGCTGAGGCCGCTTCGCTACAGTGACATTGTGATTCTGCTGCGCTCTGCATCCGGAAGACAGGATGCCTTCCGGGAGATTTTCGAGAAGGAAGGGATCCCGCTCCATCTGGAATACAAGGGCGGATATTTTGCCGCCCAGGAGGTGCGGTGCGTCCTTCAGATGCTGCGGATCATTGATAATCCGCGGCAGGATATCCCTCTGTACGGGGTACTGCGCGGATTTTACGGCGGCTTTTCGGAGGATGAGATCGGACAGCTGCGGTGCATTTACCGGGGGGAGAAGGAGAAGCTCTTATATGACTGCCTCCTTGCGGCAGCAGGCCGGGAAGAGGAGCCTCGGGAGGAACCGGAGGACAGAGCACCTGCGGTGTCCGCTGCGCTGCAGGAGCGCTGCACGGCATTTCTGGAGCAGCTGGATGCCTGCCGCAGCAAAATGGCCACGACGCCGGTGCATGAGCTGGTGGGGGAACTGATCCGGGATACCGGTTACGGGAGCTATGTCCGCGCCCTGCCGGCGGGGGAGCAGCGATATGCCAATCTGCATTCGCTCCTGGTGAAGGCGGAGGCGTTTGAGCGGGGAGAATATGCAGGCCTTTTCCGCTTCCTTCGCTACATTGACCGGATGCACACGTTTGATGTGGATTACGGAGAGGCCGGAACGCTGGATGAGAACGCGGATGTGGTGCGTCTTACGACCATTCACAGGAGCAAGGGACTGGAGTATCCGGTGTGTCTGGTCTGCGGACTGGGATCCGCTTATTCCTACAGGAGGGATACCAGGAGCAGCCTTCTCCTGGACGCCGATATGGGGCTGGGCGTCAGCTATGTTGCAGCAGAGCTTCGGAGCCGGGTGCCGACCCTGCGTCAGCTGGCCGTGGCCGATAAAATCGAACGGGATGCGCTGGGCGAGGAGCTGCGGATCCTCTATGTTGCAATGACAAGAGCCAAGGAGAAGCTGATCCTCACAGGATATACAAGGGATGCGGCAAAGACGCTGCAGAAGGTGCAGGCAGAGCTGGCAGCCGTGCAGCTGCCGGCAGAAAAGCTCCCGGTGTCGGTCATCCGGAGCTCTCCGGATTTCATGACGCTCATCCTGGAGAGCATGGAGGCACTGCGGGCAGAGGGGGCGGAGCCCATCCGGCTGCAGACGGTTTCCATCTCCGACCTGCAGCTCTCGGATCTTGAGAATCAGATGGAGCAGGGCATTCTCCTTGGCAGACTGCAGCAGATGGAGGAGACAAAGGCCCCGGAGCAGCTCCCGGAGCCGGAGCTGGCAGAGCGCCTGCAGCGCCGGTTCCGCTGGATTTATCCGTATGCCTCCTGGAAGGGTCTGTTCACCAAGACAACCGTGACCGAGCTCAAGCGTGCGGCCATGCTGGGGGAAAGCGAGCTGCGCGCACCCGGAGAGGGAGCGGCAGAGCAGTTCCCGGAGGAGCCGGTTCTGCCAAAGCCCCGCTTTGCAGCGGAAATGGAGGCGGAGGAGGTACCGGCAGGCGGAGCGTCAGAACGGATTGCGGACACGGAGGAGGCCGAAACGGCCGACGGAGCAATGAGCGGAGCAGCCGGGGAACGGGAGGCCGGAGCAGTCGGTCCAGGAGAGAGCACAGCACCGGAGAGAAGACGCCATGGAGCGCTCAGCGGACCGGAACGCGGAACGGCCATCCACCGCATGTGCGAGAAAATCGATTATCGTGCGTGGAGAACGCCCTCTCTTGTGACAGCGGAGCAGTTCAATGAGAGCGTACAGGCCCTGATCGCGGAGGGAACCATACCGGCCGCCTATGCCTGCGTGCTGACACCGCAGGTGTTCCTTCCCTTTCTGCGCTCGGAAACGGCACGCAGAATGGCGGAGGCGGACGAAAAGGGACTCCTTCGCAGGGAGCAGCCCTTTGTCCTTGGCCTGCCGGCCAACCGCCTGAATCCGGATTTTCCGCAGGAGGAGACCATCCTGATGCAGGGAATCATGGATGCCTTCTTCATTGAAGGGGAGGGAGAGAACCGTCGCATTGTGGTTGTGGATTACAAAACGGACCGCGTGAAGACGCAGCAGGAGCTGGCGGAGCGCTACCGCGTGCAGCTGGAAGAATACGCAGAGGCTCTCGAGAGGATGCTGCACCTGCCGGTTGCCGAGAAAATTCTGTATTCCTTCCATCTGCGGCGGGAAATCCGCCTGTGAACCCGCTGCACCTTCGCACCCTGCAGCCTGCTGCGCCTGCGCTTTCTGATGTGCACCCTCAGGAAAAGATCTGCGTCAGCAGGCCGGCATCGTGCAGACGAGGCATCAGAGCCGGAGGAGCTGTGTTCCGTGCGTGATGCCGGTTCTGCCGAAGGCATCCACGCGCACATAAACGGACTCTCCCCTGGTGAGGGCGCCGATCCGGGTCTCCTTTTCAAAGACCAGGGCGCTGTGATAGAGCTTATCCGGGGCATATCCCCAGCAGATGTTGTACCCGTCCGCAGCAGGATCCTCCGAGGTTACGGTTACGGTCATATCCAGATCGCCGTTTCGAACCGCCCGGCAGGAAGGCACCATCGGAGGCTCTCCGTCCTTTCTGCCGAAGACGCGCAGTCCGGAGATGCAGGGGGCAACGCCGAAGGGAATCTCCAGAACGGTGAGCTTCAGAAAGCGGATCCGGAGGCCTGCCTCCAGGTCCAGATAGTCATTCGGAAGGCTGGTGTCCGCGTTCGATTTGTCTGCGATGACGGCATAGGTCTCCCCGTCTGCGGAGCCCTCGAGGATCCATCTCGTGACACGGTGCTCCCGGTCAATGCAGCGGTCGGCACCCTCCGGGATCGGTCCCGGCGCAGGGAGCTGCGGCATATCATCCGCAAAATTGATCTGCACGCCGCGGACATCCATGACATCACCGAGATCAGCCCGGATCCATTCGCCGGGCTTCGCGGAGGCCGCCTTCCAGAAGGTCCGGACATTCTCTTCAAAGGCAGCGGCCGCGGGATGCTCCGGCGTTTCCGAGGAGGCCTCTGCCGCGGCACCGCGGGAGAGCAGCATATAATCCGGCTCGGCAAAGGGATCGCGCCGGACCTTCTCCGCGCAGATGGGCCAGTCGCCGTAGCGCTGGTTGCAGAAGAGAACACCGTCCTCATCAAAGCCGGCAGGCCAGAGGCCGACGCGCCGCTCGAACATATGGCTGACGCTGATGCGCATGCTCGCTGTGTGCCAGAAACTTCCTGCCGCATCCTCTGCTGTGGAGCCGTGGCCCGCCCCGGGGAAAAAGCCGCCGGGCTCATAGGAATAGGGATTGTTCGCGGCAGGCCGGAAGGGGCCCAGGGGGGCATCGGCCTCGTACACGCCGTCACCGTAGATGTTGTACTCCGTGCCGGGAAACGCATACTGGAGATAGTACCGGCCGTTGTGCTTGTTCATCCAGGCTCCCTCGATGTACGGCATCCGGGAAAAGGCACTGCGAAGACCGGTGAGCTCCGCCTCGGTGAGCATTGTGCGGTCCCGGCCTGCGGCGGCGAGATGCTCGTCAATGACCCTTTTGAGCTCCTCCTGCGACAGAGGCGGCAGGGAATGATTCTCCCCGCAGCGCTCATAGCCGCGGCGGGACGGATCTCCGAAGATCAGCTCATGCCGCCCGCCGATGGGCTTCATGGTGGAGGGGTCAAGCTCCACGCCGTAAATGGGGAAGGTATTGGTGCAGCCGTAGTAGAAATAGAACCGGCCGTCATCGTCGACGAACAGGTTGGGATCCCAGAAATCAAAGGTCCCGGGGATCCTCTCATAGGGACCGTTCAGAATATCCCGGGTGCGGTAGAAGTCGCAGATCCGGCCGTAACGGGATGCGCAGAAATAGACGTAATCGCCGACGACGGTGACATCCGGCGCGTAATCGTACAGCGGGAGCTCCTCCGGAAGCTCATGGGCGGTCCAATGCACAAGGTCGTGGGATACCCAGACCGAGAGAGTCATCGAGGCGAAAATATAATACTGTCCCTTGAACAGGATCAGGGAGGGGTCCGCCGCTTCACGGGAAATCTGCAGCGGGGGAGCATCGGCCGCCGCGGGATTCGAACGGATGAACTGATACCGGTATTCGACGTTGATGGGGTTGCAGTAGTGTGTGCTCATGGATGCTCGCTCCTTCCTGTTCGCGGAAAATGAGAGGATTACGGCTACAGTATAAGACGGAAGCCGCCCGTTTGTATATGCGGCTGCTGCCTTCGCCGGCAGCAGGCTGACCGGCGAAGACAGCGCAGATCCCGGACACGTTACTGTACAGACGCCCGCCGGTGACGGGTCCTGGCGGAGCTGTCCGTCCTGGG
>CAVKMX010000053.1:477-15303 GCA_963657295.1 Clostridium sp. CAG:302 | reverse complement strand
TGCTAAGCTCGCATAAGACGCTCGCAAGCACCGAGGCCTCGCAAGGCCCCCGGACTGGACATTCTCCGCCACCCTGTCGCCCGGCGGGCGAATGAACTGTAACGCAGCCGGTGCAGGAAGGGCACCGCGCCGAAGGAAGAACTAAACAGGATATCACTTTTGCAGTATAATGTATTATATATCAGCGGTTTCGCCGGAGACCTTTCCTGCGATGCCGGACAGACAGGATTTTATCATCACCCAAGCCGAAAGGAGCAAACTTTTCCATGGACATTCGTTATTCCTGCAATCAGAAAGATTTCAAGCGCTACACCACGGAGGAGATCCGCAACGAAATGCTGATCACCGGATTGTACAAGGCCGATGAGGTGGTCGCCGTATACAGCCATGTGGACCGCATGGTGACCCTCGGATGTATGCCGGTGAAGGAGGAGGTTTCCATCGACAAGGGCATCGATGTATGGGCCAATTTCGGCACGCACTTCTTCCTGGAGCGCCGCGAGATCGGCATCTTCAACCTCGGCGACGGCGCCGGCACCATCAAGGCGGACGGCGTGGAATACCACCTGAATTACAAGGACTGCCTTTACATCACCCAGGGCACGAAGGAGGTTTCCTTCAAGAGCGATGACGCGGAGCACCCGGCGAAGTTCTACATGGTCTCCGCTCCCGCGCACTGCCGCTACGAGACCAAACTCATCACCATCGAGGAGGCTGCCAAGCGTCCGCTCGGCAGCACCGAGACCTGCAACAAGCGCACCATCAACCAGTTCATTCATCCCAGCGTGCTCAAGACCTGCCAGCTCTCCATGGGCATGACGGCTCTCGAGCCCGGCAGCAACTGGAACACCATGCCGGCACACACGCATGAGCGCCGCATGGAGATCTACACCTATTTTGAGATCCCGCAGGATCAGGTTGTCTTCCACATGTGCGGCGAGCCGCAGGAGACCCGGCACATCGTGATGCACAACTACGATGCCGTTATCAGCCCCTCCTGGAGCATTCACGCCGGCGCCGGCACCTCCAACTACACCTTCATCTGGGCCATGGGCGGTGAGAACATGGAGTTCGATGACATGGACAACATCGCCACAACGGATCTTCGCTAAGAGCATCCCGCAGCGATCAGACGGCACCCTTTCTTCATTTTCTTCCGTCCGGTCCTGTTCCGTCTCAGAAAGCCGGGTCCCGACTGCGTTTCCGCAGCCGGGACCCGGCTTTCTCTTGTCACGGCAGTTTCCGCACCGACCGGCTGCAGCAGGTGCAGCTGCCTTCCCGAGGGAGCTCAGCGGGCAGGCAGGGCCTCATCACGGCCCATCATCCCCGCAGCAGGCGGACGAGCACGTTGGTCACGCTCTCATACATCCGCTCCAGGTGATGCTCGGATGCAAACCAATATCCCCAGAGCATTCCTCTTCCGATCACTCCATTGTCGCTCGCATCCAGCACGCTGCGCATCTCCTCCTTCGTCAGGTGCAGCCTGCGGAACATGCGTCCGCACCAGTCCGCCATCCGCCGCCTCGTCTCCCGGTCGCTGTAGGTGGTGAGATAGCAGCCCGCCTGCATGATGGCATTGACCAGCTTATTCTGATAGTAAATGTCCCTTTGGAATACATCATGTTCAATCACGCGTTCCATCTCCGCCAGGGGGAGCTGGTCACAGCGTCTCATGCGATTCTTTTTCTGATGCGTAATGGAGGAGGAATTGACGGCGTAATAGCAGTAATCCCACACCGGGACCACGACGGTTCTGAGCTCCAGTGCCCCGCACAGCATGATGAAGGCGGTGTCCTCCATGATCGTCTTCGGAAACCAGATCTCCTTTTCCAGGAGCGTTTTCCTGCGCAGCAGGCGGTTCCACACCATCCCGTTGCGCGCAGGAAATCCCTCGCTCTCGAATTCCTCCGCCGCAGAGGGGAACCGTGAGAGGAGCTCTCCCTTCTCGTTGACATTGTCCCAGCCGCTGAGGAGGACCTCTGTGTCGGGCGCCGCGCCGGCGAGCAGATCCCGGATGAAATCCGGCTTCATATAATCATCGTGATCCAGGAAGCCGACCCACTCCCCCCGGGCCTCGCGAATCCCGACATTCCGGGAACCGCCCGTTCCCTGGCTCGTCCTGTTCCGGATGAGACGGACTCCCTTCCTCCCTGCATAGGTGCCCAGCACCGCTTTGGTCTCCGCATCCGTGCTGCAGTCATCCACCAGCACCAGCTCGTGCTCCGCATAGGTCTGCCCCAGCACGGATTCAATCGCCCGCACCAGCAGATCCGGCCGTGTATTGTAGACGGGAACGATGATTGAAACCCGGTCTGCGCGCATACTCCGTCTCCTCCTGCTCTTATTGCTGCTCTTATTGCTGCTCTTATTGCTGCTCTTTTGCCTGCACCGGGCGCTGCGCACCGGCTACAGCCTCTGTCCGTTCTCCTGCAGCCACCTTTTCCGGCGCCGGTAATCCGGCAGGATGTCCTCCACCTCCTGCCAGAAGGCGGCGCTGTGATTCATGTGCACCAGGTGGCACAGCTCATGAACCACAACATAATCCAGGCATTCCCGCGGGGCATAATAAAGTCGCACGTTGAAGGAAAGGCTCCCCTTCGCGGAGCAGCTCCCCCACCGGGTCTTCTGATTGCGGATCGTGATCCGCGTGATCTCCCGATGTCCCTCCGGCAGGTGCGGGAGGTACCGGCCGATGCTCTCCAGGAGAAGCGGCCGGAGGCCGGCTGCCGCCTCCCGAAGGCGCGCCTGCTCCTCCTCGGGGATCCGGTGCGGACGTTCCTCTTCTCTTTGCGCCTGCCGCAGCCGCTGCGTCTGCATCGCCTGCACAATCCACTGCGCCTTCCGATCCAGCAGCCTCTGAATTTCTCTCTCCGGGCAGCGCAGGGGCACCCGTACCTCCAGCGTGCCGTCCTCCGGAACCACCAGCGACAGATTCTTCCTCCGGGGATTGCGCTTCACCACATAGGAGACCGGCACGCCTTGCCCGTCCGGCAGCAAGAGGACGGCGCGGCGAAGCTCTCCGTCTCCGCCGTCCGTCCCCTTTCTCAATCTGTCAGCACATAATCTGTCGTATTCTTCTGTCATTTCCGGAAGCCTGTCCTATCAGGCCGGTTATTTTGCAAACGATGCAATATAATCCAGCACCTCCTGTTCGGAGGGCATTACCGCCAGCGCGCCGCGCCTTGTCGTAATGAGGGAGGCCGCCGCATTGGCAAAGGTCAGCAGCTCCTTCAGCTTCAGAAGATCCAGATTCTTCAGCCCGTACTTCAGCACGAAGTGCAGCCCGCAGGCGCAGAAGGTATCCCCCGCCCCCGTGGTTTCCACCGTATTGGGATTCCGGAAGCCGGCGCAGTCCACCCGCTCTCCCTTATAGTAGGCGCGGCTCCCGTCCGGCCCGAGCGTTGCGAAGACCAGCGGAATCTCAAAGCGATCGATCAGCTGCCGCACGCCGGTATCCAGATTCTCCTCCCCGGTCAGGAAGACGATCTCATTGTCGGAGATCTTCATGATGTCGGTATTCTGCATGCCGAAGACCATCTTCTCTCTGGCCTCGTCCTCCGATCTCCACAGCGGCGGGCGGTAGTTCGGATCGAAGGAAATGGTGACGCCGTTGTCCTTCGCGATGGTCAGGGCCTCCTTCGTGGCGCGCTCCACCAGCTCATCCGTCATGGAAAGCGTTCCGAAATGGAAGATTCTCGCATTTTCGATCAGCTCCCGGTGCGCCCGCACCTCCTCCGGGCGGAGCATGACATCCGCACCGGGCTTGCGGTAGAAGGAGAAATCGCGGTCACCGTTGGCCAGCTTCTGCACGAACGCCAGCGTGGTATGCACCGAGCCATCCATCGACAGGCCGCTCATGTCGATTCCCTGCGCCGCTGCCCGCTCCCGCAGCATGCTGCCGAAGGCATCCTTTCCGACCTTGCCGATGAAGGCCGTCGAATGGCCCAGCCTCTGCAGCATCGAGAGCACGTTGCACGGCGCTCCCCCGGGGTTCGCCTCAAAGGTCGGATTCCCCTGATCGCTGACAGCGCCCTGCGTGAAATCCACCAGCAGCTCCCCCAGGGCTGTTACATCGTATTGCTTCCTCTCTTCCATGCTGTTCTCCCTCCTGCATTGGTTGCATCTGTTGCTGTTGTCATCCCGGCCGCATCGAGGTCCTCCGGAAGGAATCCGGGACGGGCGTCTGATCGCTTCCCTCACCGGATCGCTTCCTCAGTTCTTAAAGCTGTGCACCGGCGCCGGAATTCTCCCGCCGCGGTTAACGAATTCATCGCAGCCGAAGGTGTTCACCGGCATAATGGGCGCATACCCCAGCAGCCCTCCGAATTCCACCTGATCTCCGACACTCTTGCCGGGAACCGGGATCAGCCGGCAGGCCGTCGTCTTCTGGTTCACCATGCCCAGGGCCATCTCATCGGCGATGATGCCGGCGATGGTGGTGTCCTTCGTGTCCCCCGGAATGGCGATCATGTCAAGGCCAACCGAGCAGACGCAGGTCATCGCCTCGAGCTTCTCCAGGGTGAGCGCGCCTGCTGCCGCCGCATCGATCATCCCCTGGTCCTCCGAAACCGGAATGAAGGCACCGGAGAGGCCGCCCACATAGCTGGAGGCCATCACGCCGCCCTTTTTCACCTGATCATTGAGCATGGCCAGCGCTGCCGTCGTTCCCGGAGCTCCCGCCATCTCCAGTCCCATCTCACACAGAATGTCCGCCACGGAATCTCCGATGGCAGGCGTGGGCGCAAGGGAGAGATCGATGATGCCGAAGGGGATTCCCAGCCGCTCCGAGGCCTCCTTGGCCACCAGCTGTCCCACTCTCGTCACCTTGAAGGCCGTCTTCTTGATGGTCTCCGAGAGCACCTCGAAATTCGCACCGTGGCAGGATTCCAGTGCCTTCTTGACGACGCCGGGACCCGATACCCCGACATTGAGAACGGCATCCGCCTCCGTTACACCGTGGAACGCACCGGCCATGAACGGATTGTCGTCCGGTGCATTGCAGAATACGACGAGCTTGGCGCAGCCGTTGACGGGGAGCTCTCTCGTCTCCTCCGCCGTCTCCTTGATGATGGTGCCCATCAGCCGCACGGCATCCATATCGATGCCTGTCTTCGTCGAGCCAAGGTTCACCGACGAGCAGACCACCTTCGTCTCCTTCAGCGCCTTCGGAATCGAGCGGATCAGCAGCTCATCCGCCCGGGTCATTCCCTTGGACACCAGCGCGCTGTATCCTCCGAGGAAATTGACGCCGACCTTTGCCGCGACCTCATCCAGGGTTCTCGCAATCTCCACGAAATCGTCCGTGCTGCGGCAGGCTGCACCGCCGACGAGGGCAATGGGCGTCACCGAAATCCGCTTGTTCACGATCGGGATGCCGAACTCCTTGGAGATCTCCTCCCCGGTGGACACCAGATCCTTCGCCAGCGTGTAGATCTTGTCATAGATATTCTTTTTCAGCGTCGGCAGATCCTGGCTGATGCAGTCCAGAAGGCTGATGCCCATCGTGATGGTGCGGACATCCAGATTTTCCTTCTCAATCATGGCATTGGTTTCTGCCACCTCTCGAATGTTGATCATATCGGTTTCAACCCTTCCTGTAATTCGCCCCGCGCCTGCATTCTCAGATCCGGTGCATGGAATCAAAGATCTCTTCCTTCTGGCACTTGATCTGCACGCCGAGGGTATCCTGCCCCATCGCGGCGAGCTCATCCGCCACATCGCCGAAGGGAGTCTCCAGCGCGGAAATGTCCACGATCATCATCATATTGAAATATCCCTGCACGATGGTCTGGGAGATGTCCAGAATGTTGATCCCCTTCCCGGCCAGATAGGTGCATACTCCTGCAATGATGCCGACGGTGTCCCTGCCTACTACTGTGATAATCGCTCTCTTTTGCATCTTTTTCCCTTTCTTCCGATTCCTTTCCGTGTCAGAACTCCACCAGACGGGAAGCCTCCTTCCGCGGCGCGACATACAGAGGCAGCTCGTCCGCCTCGTATTCGTCCTCGGCTGCGTTGATCTCCACCCGCACCGTTTCGAAGGCCAGCTCCGGATAATTGTTCTCCGCCGACAGATGCCCAAGGAAAATTGCCTTCATATGCTGATTCAGAACACTGTCGAGGAGCAGGCCGCTGGCTGCATTGGACAGATGGCCCCGGTCGGAGAGAATTCTCTGCTTGAGCATGTACGGATACGGCCCCACCTGCAGCATATTGATGTCATGATTGGCCTCCAGCAGGAGAACATCCGAATCCGCAAGGCAGGCCCTTGTGTAATCGCTATAACAGCCAAGGTCCGTGCAGACGGAAATCTTCTGCCTGCCGTACAGAATGCGGTATCCCACCGGCTCCGCCGCATCGTGCGAGATGGTCATGGGATTGACCACAAGGTCTCCCACGGCGGTCCTGACATCCGCCTTCACCGGAATGAACCGGTCCTCGCCGAAATCCCTGTATTTCTCCATGCTGCGGATGGCCCGGATGGTCCCCTCCGTCGCGTAGACAGGGATGTCATATTTTTTCAGGATCATCGCCAGCCCCTGGATATGATCGGTGTGCTCGTGCGTGATGAATATACCGCTCAGATCCGGAAAATCCAGCTCCAGCTGACGCAGGGCCTCCTGCGTTCTCTTCCTGCTGATCCCCACGTCGAACAGAAGGTGCGTCGTATCGGATCCCACATAGCTGCAGTTGCCGCTGGAACCGCTGGCAAGGGTTTGAAATCTCATAAACTGTTCACTGCTCTTCCTGCCGCCGGCTCCCCGCGGCGGTCACTCTCTGTGTCGGTACAGCGTCTGCAGAATGACGGACCGGCTCCTCCAAAATCGTCCCTGTTCCGCCCCGCCTCAGCTTTCCTTCGGAAAAGCCCTCTGCGCCAGCCTGGCATCCACCTGCCGGCAGGCCTCGTCAAAGCTCCCCGAGTTGTCGATGACCACATCGGAGCCTCTTCGGAACTCCGCCTCGCTCAGCTGCGTCCGCAGGATGCTGTCCACCTTCTCATCGCTGTAGCCGCGGCTCTCCCGGAGCCGCTTCCTTCTCTCGTCCAAACTGCAATAAATATACCACATTTCATCCACAAGGGAACCGTATCCGCACTCGATGAGAAGGGCGGCCTCCAGGAAGAGATACTCCACCCTGTCCGGTGCCCCGGTCTCCTCCTTCCTGCGCTCCAGCCGCACCGCCTCCAGAACGAACTCCCTCACCGCAGGGTGGAGCAGGTCGTTTACGCTCTGCAGCGCCTTCGGATCGCGGAAAATCCGGGAAGCCATGGCCGAATGCCGGATCTCTCCCGCCGCATCGGTCAGGGGCTCCTCCCCCGGAACCCTCCTGAGCAGCTCGACCAGCTCATCGTGAATGCTGCCGCCCGCCCGCATCACCTGGTGGGAAATCTCATCCGCCAGCAGAATTCTGCAGGAGTAATGCTCCCGGATATACTGCAGCACCGCCGTCTTGCCGGAGCCGACCCCGCCTGTAATTCCGATCAGTTTCATGTTCACGCCTCCGCCTCATCCCGGTCGCTGCCCTGATGGCAGTCTTATTTCGCCTCATACCAGTCGCTGCCCTGATGGCAGTCCACCTCCAGCGGAACGCGCAGGCTCGCCGCCCCCATCATCCCCTCCGTCAGAATCTGCTGCACTCTCTCCTCCTCACCGGGGGCGGTCTCAATCAGCAGCTCATCGTGAATCTGCAGGATCAGGCGGGATTTCAGTCCCTCCCGGTGCAGGGCCTCCCAGACGCGCAGCATGGCCCGCTTCATGATGTCCGCACCGGTTCCCTGGATCGGCGCATTCATGGCCACCCGCTCGCCGAACTGCCGCTGCAGGTAATTGGAGCTGGAAAGCTCCGGAATGGGGCGGCGCCTTCCGAACAGAGTGACAGAATACCCTCTCTCCTTCGCCTCCGCCACCTCACGGTCCAGAAAGGCCTTGATCCCCGGGAACATGCGGAAATACTCGTCAATGTATTCCTTGGCCTCCCATCTCGGAATATCCAGATTCTGGGAGAGACCGAAGGAGCTGATGCCGTAGACAATGCCGAAATTGACCGCCTTGGCATTGCGCCGCTGCAGCGGCGTCACCTCCTCATACGGTGTGTGGAATACCTTGGCGGCCGTGGCGGCATGGATGTCCCGATTCTCCCGGTACGCCTCGATCAGGGCCTCGTCCCCGGACAGAGAGGCCAGAATGCGCAGCTCGATCTGCGAATAATCGGCGTCCAGAAAGGTGAATCCCTCCTGCGGGAGGAAGACCTTCCGGATGGCTCTACCAAGCTCCGTCCGCATGGGAATGTTCTGCAGGTTGGGCTCCGTTGAGCTGATGCGCCCCGTCGCCGTGATCGTCTGGTGAAACGTCGTGTGGATCCTGCCATCCTTTGCGATGCAGGACTGCAGACCGTCCGCATAGGTGGATTTGAGCTTCGTCAGCCCCCGGTATTCCAGCACCTCGGCCGCAATCGTGTATTCCCCTGCGAGCTTTTCCAGCACAGCGGCCGCCGTCGAATATCCGCTCTTCGTTTTCTTTCCGCCCGGCAGGTGCATTTCCTCAAAGAGGACCTGCCCCAGCTGTCTGGGGCTTGCAAGGTTGAACGGATGCCCCGCCGCCTTCTGAATGGACTCCTCCAGCTCTTCGATCCGCCCAACGAGCCGATCCCCGTAGGCTGCCAGCCGCTCGCGCACGGCATGGATTCCGATGCGCTGCATGTCATAGAGAACATAGGTGAGCGGCAGCTCCAGCTCCTCATACAGCCGCAGCATGCCGTCCTCCGAAAGGCGCTGCCGGACAACAGCGCCCTCCCGCGCCAGGGTATCCGCAAGGCTCACCGCATATGCGGCCGTTCCGCTGTAATCCGTTTCCATGAGCTCACGGAAGCTCGCCTTCCCCAGGAGCTGCTGACGCCCCGCCAGAATCTCTCCCAGATACTCCAGCGCCACGTCCTCCGGCGCGTAATCGCTCTTTAAGGGATTGCGCAGGAAGGCCCCCAGCAGGACATCGAAAATTCCGTCCAGCCGGATGCCGCCCTGCATCTCCGCCTCCGAAATGTTCCAGAAGGGGAGCTGGGCCTTCAGGTCGAAGACCGCCAGCCGCAGCTTCCCTTCGGCAGCCCGGCGGCGCAGCTCCTGCAGCCGCTCTGCCGCCTCCTCTGCCGTCAGCCAGCGCGTCTCCGACGGAGGCGTCTGCGGTTTTTCCCTCGCGATGCCCCAGAAGGAGGTCTGCCCGTCCATGCAGAAGGCGATGCCGGCCAGCTCCCCCGGCTGTCCCGGCTCTCCCGGATCGTAAATCGGAACGGCCGAGGCCCAGGGAAGCTCATTTCCTTCTGTCTCCCCGGCCGCACGCTCTGCAGGCGCCGCTGCCTTTGCCGCCTCTTCCTCTTGGCCGTATCGGCGGCCGGCTGCTGCCTCCGCCGTTTCTCTGGAAAAGCGTCCCAGAAGATTCTTGAAGCCCAGCTCCGTATAGATCTGAAATGCCTCCGGCGTATAGAAGTCCCGGATTCTCGCCTGCTCCGGATCCAGCTCCACATCGGCATCGGTTTTGATGGCGGCCAGGAACAGGGACAGTCTTGCCAGCTCCTCGTTCTGCTGCAGATTGTCGTGCAGTCCCTTTCGGGTAATCTCGTCCAGATGCCCGTAAACACCGTCCACCGTGTGATACCTTGCGATGAGCTCCGTCGCTGTTTTGGGTCCTACCTTCGGGACCCCCGGGATGTTGTCGGAGGCATCGCCCTGCAGGGCCTTCACATGAATGAATTCCGCAGGCGTCACCTGCAGCGCCTCCTTCACATCCGACGCGTAATAATTCTCGATGAAGGTCTGTCCTTTTTTCGTCTTCGGAATGCGGATCTGAATGTGCTCATCCGCAATCTGGAGAAGATCCCGGTCCCCGGACACCAGTGAGACCTCCAAGCCGGCGGCCTGGCCCTTCTTGGCCAGCGTTCCCAGAATGTCATCCGCCTCCAGCCCCGGCTGCTCGCAGGCCGCAATCTGCATCGCCTGCAGCACCCTCTTCATCAGCGGCACCTGCTCCCGCAGCTCCTCCGGCATCGGATGCCGGGTTCCCTTGTACGCCTCATAGACCTTGTGCCGGAAGGTGGGCGCAGAAACGTCAAACGCCACCTCCAGATACTGCGGCTTCTCCTCCTCCAGAATCCTGAACAGGATCTTCAGAAAACCGTAAACAGCGCCGGTGTGAACGCCGGCGCTGTTCGTCAGATCAGGCATTCCGTAGAAGGCCCGGTTCAAAATGCTGTGGCCGTCAATGAGGACCAGCTTCTCTCTTTGCTCCAATTCCATTCCTCCGCATTAACTCCGCGTCAAAAGCGCCAGAACACAGCCGGCGAAAACCAGCAGGGTGAAGGCCTCGTATACAATCGTCAGCCGGACGAACTGCAGCCGCCTTGCAAGGCGCCCCTTTTCGGCCGCCACATAGCTGCCCAGCTCCTTCTGAAGATGAAAGGTTTCCCCCGTCTCGAGCCTTGCCAGTCCCTCCTCGATCAGGTATCGGACGGCCAGCTCCTCCCGGCACTCCCGGCAGTGATCATAATGATCCAGAAACTGCTCCAGCTCCTCATTGCCCAGCCGGTCCTTCAGAAAATCCGGGATCCGCATCTCGAACTCCAGATGCTCCTTTTCCTGTCTCACGATCTGCTTCAAGCTCTGCCTCTCCCTGCTACTCCACGCTCTTTAAGCTCTCCACCATGTCCACCTTCTTCAGCCGGAAATGTGCCGCCAGATTGACCGCAGCCGAGAAGACCAGGGTCAGCACCGCCGCTGTAACATAGGCGTAGGGCGGCGCGGTCCGTCCGAACATGACCAGATCCACCTCCACCGTCAGCACCATCCACGCATGAAGCCATCTGCCCAGGAACAGCCCCAGCACAATGCCGAAGAGCGTGAGGAACAGATTCTCCCGGTAGACGTAGGCGGTCACCTCCTTGTCATAGAACCCCAGGACCTTCAGTGTTGCCAGCTCCCGGATCCTCTCCGTGATGTTGATGTTGGTCAGATTATACAGCACAACAAAGGCAAGTGCAGCTGCCGCCGCAATAATGATGATCACCGCGTAGTTGATGGCGTTCATGCTGTTCGTGAAGGTATCCCGGATGGTCCCGATGTAGGAATAGGAGCCCACGCCGTCCATGGCCATGAGCGTCTCCGATACCTTCTGCGTCTGCTCCTCCGATGCATCCTCGGAATAGGCCAGCAGCTCCACATTCTGCGTCGGCTTCTCTCCGAAGGTCTTCTCGTAAAAGGCATCTGTCATATATACATAATGCGACACATAGCTCTCTGCAATGTCCGTCACCGGGACCTCTGCCCTGACGTCGCCGTCCAGTGTGATGACATCGCCCGCCTGCACATTCAGCAGCTCCGAGAGCTTTTCCGTGATGACAACGCCGTCATCCCCCAGGGTCACCGGCTGATGATCCTTCCGGTGCCGCAGGCGGATGAACTCCCCGAATGCCTCTTCGTCCGCCGCCGTGTAGACATAGCAGGTGTATTCCGTCCCGCCGGCGGAGCTCTCCGCCGCCTCATAATGACAGGTCAGGTGCCGCGCCGCCGCGGGCTCCCCGTCCAGATAGGCGTCAACGGCCGTCCGCTCCTCCTCGCTGATCCCGTCCTCGAAGCCGACGGTCGCATCGTACAGCGAGATTTCATCAAACTGCTTGTCCAGAATATCAAAGATCGAATCGTGAATGCCAAAGCCCGTGACAATCAGCGCGGTGCAGCCGCCGATTCCGATCACCGTCATCCAGAAGCGCCGCTGATAGCGGAACAGATTCCGCACCGTCACCTTCCAGGTAAAGGAGAGGCGTGACCAGACCGGCTTCACCCGCTCCAGCAGCACGCGCTTCCCGGCCTTGGGGCTCCTGGGCCGCATCAGATTGGCCGGCGTATCCATCAATGTCGAAAGGCAGGCCCACAGTGCAGCGCCGGTCGTGCACAGCACCGCTCCCAGGACCGCGAGAACGCACACTCCGGGCTGAAGTCTGAATTCCAGCTGCGGAATGTTGTACATGATGTTGAAGGCATTGGCGATGACCAGCGGGATCAGCGTGCACCCGACCGCCAGCCCCAGGACTCCTCCTGTAAAGCTCGCGCAGAAGGCATATCCGAGATATTTGCGCGAGATGGACAGACGGGAGAAGCCGAGGGCCTTCAGGGCACCGATCTGCATCCTCTGGTCCTCCACCATACGGGTCATGGTCGTAAGGCAGGCAAGCCCGGCCACCAGGAAGAAAATCACAGGGAAAACATCGGCCAGATTGCTTACGCGCTCTGCATCCTGCGCGTAGCCCGCATAACCGGTGTTGGTATCCCTTCCGAGCACGTACCACTCACAGTCATCGATGTCATCGATTTCTGCCTGTGCATCCATCAGCTTCTGCTCTGCCTCCGCAATTTTCCCGTCAGCCTCCTCCTTTCCCTCCGCATACTCCTTTTCGCCGTCTTCATACTCTCTTTCGCCGTCCTCCAGGTCTCTCAGCGCATCCTCCAGCTCCTTTTCGCCGTCCGTTCTCGCCTGCTCCAGCTCCTTCACGCCGCTCTCATACTCCGCCTGCCCGGAGGTCACCTCCTGCTCTCCCTGAAGAAGACGGCTGTTCGCGGCATCCAGCGAGGCCTTTGCAGCATCCAGCTGTGTTTTCACCGCATCGAGCTGCGCCTGCCCGGCGGCCAGCTGCTGGGCTGCGGCATCGAGCTGTGCCTTCTGCGCGGCCAGCTGCTGCCGTGCCGCGTCATATTCCGGCGTCTCCCCGCAGGCAGCCAGTGCCGCTTCATACTGCGCATACCCGGCAGACAGTGCCGCCTGCTGTGCATCCAGAGCATCCTTGTTCGTCTGGTATTCCGCAAGCCCCGACTGATATTCCGCAAGGCCCGACGCGTACTGCGCCCTGCCCTCCTTCAGCTGCTGCCCGGACTGCTCCAGCTGCGTCTGTGCAGCTGCAAGCTTCTCTTCTCCGTCCCTGATCTGCTGCTGATAGGTTTTCCGGCCGTCCTCATAATCCGCCCAGCCCTCGTCCAGCTCCTTCCTGGCCGCATCCAGCTGCTCCTGCGCATCGGCAAGCTCCTGATCGGCATCTTTTCTGGCCTGATCCAGCTCTTCCCTTGCCGCGTCCAGTTCCTCCTGCGCGTCGGCGACGACCGCATCGTGCCGTGCCCGGGCGCGCTCCTTGGCCAGCTCCTCCAGACTGTCCACACAGTCCTCCAGCCGTTCCTTGTATTCCTCGCTGTAGCTGTCGACCTCCTCCAGTCCGTCAAAGGTCAGATACGCCGCGGTGAAATAATCCGTCCGGAAATTTTCTGCCGGAACATAAAGGAAGCCGTTCACCTTGCCGGTTCCAAGAGACGAGCTGCCGCGGTCCGTTCCGACATACAGGGGGCTGTTCACCACTCCGACAATGGTATAGGTCAGGCAGGAAAGATCCTCCTCCTGATCCCTTGCAGGAGAGATCGTGATGGTGTCTCCCAGCTGCACGCCCATCTCTGACATCAGCACATACTCCGTCACGCACTCATCGGAGGACTCCGGGAGACGCCCCTCCTGCACCTCCGGCAGATTCAGGCGCTGCGGCAGGTCCCGGACCACCACAGCGGCCTCTCCCACCGTCGCATCCAGACTCCTGCTCCCCTCCGCATCACGCACCCCCGGTGCAGCTGCCAGAGCATCCACATCCTCCTCGGTCAGTCCCATCGTGGACAGAACATAGCCGTCCATCATCTGCGTGCGGTCGTAGTACCTATCGGCCGTATATTCCATATCCGGTGCCGCGGTGCGCAGTCCTGAGAGAAAGGCCGTCGCCAGCGCGGACAGCACCAGGATCGACAGAAAACGGCTGAAGGTTCCCCGTACCTCACGGACCGCATCGATGGTGAGGCAATTCACGTGCTTTTTCACCATTCAATCTCCTCAATCGGGGCCGGTGCCGGATTCAGCTCCGTCTTCTCCACACGACCGTTTTTAATATGAATGACCCGGTCCGCCATCGGCGTCAGGGCAGAATTGTGCGTGATGACAACCACAGTCATATTGTGCTGCCGACTGGTATCCTGCAGGAGCTTCAGGATCGCCTTGCCGGTCACATAATCCAGAGCGCCGGTCGGCTCATCGCACAGAAGGAGCTTGGGATTCTTTGCCAGAGCCCTGGCGATGGCAACGCGCTGCTGCTCGCCTCCGGAGAGCTGCGCCGGGAAATTGTTCAGACGATGCCCCAGACCCACATGCTCGAGCACCTCCTTCGCATCCATCGGATCGTCACAGATCTGTGCCGCCAGCTCCACATTCTCCAGGGCAGTGAGGTTCTGTACCAGATTATAGAACTGAAAAACAAAGCCTATGTCGCTCCGCCGGTAGGCGGTGAGCTGCCTTGCGCTGTAATCGCTGACCCTCGTGCCGTCCACCGTGATGGTGCCGCCGGAGCAGGTGTCCATGCCGCCCAGCATGTTGAGCACAGTGGTCTTTCCCGCACCGGAGGGCCCGACAATGATGGCGAACTCTCCCTTTTCGATGGAGAAGCTCACGCCCGCAACGGCGTCGATGGTCACCTCTCCCATCCGGTATTCCTTAATGACATTGTCGAAGGTAATGTAGCTCATGGTCCGTCTCCGTGTTCCGGGAAATTCCTGCGTACGCAGCCGCATCAAGGATTTGCGAAGCAAATTCGAGATGGGTGCGGAATAGATATTACATGGTAAAAATCAACTGGAAAAAGGAAATCCTGAGCGTATTTTAACGCAAAAGATCGGAATGATAAACAAAAGGAGCGGACACGGAATTCCCATGTCTGCTCCCTGCAAATCAAATTCATATATTTTAAGAAAACACAAGTCCGTGC
>CAVKMX010000053.1:0-467 GCA_963657295.1 Clostridium sp. CAG:302 | reverse complement strand
CCTGTGACCCTCTGCTTGTAAGGCAGATGCTCTCCCAGCTGAGCTAAGACCCCACGCAACAGACAACCAGAAAAACTAACGACCCGGATGGGACTCGGACCCACGACCTCCGCCGTGACAGGGCGGCGCTCTAACCAACTGAGCCACCGGGCCAGGTACTTAGCAATTCTACTATAGATTTTTTGAAAACACAAGTCCGTGCCTTCAAAACCGATACAGACACCGAAAGCTCTCGCTCCCGGGTGCGGTACGCCGTCTCCGGCTTCCGCTCTTGCAAACTTCTCCAAACAAACGCTTTCTAAGGATAAGCTTCCGACCGATTAGTATCTGTCAGCTCAATGGATTACTCCACTTACACCTCAGACCTATCTACCTCATACTCTCTAAGGGGTCTATCTGATGTCTCATCTTGAGGGGGGCTTCACGCTTAGATGCCTTCAGCGTTTATCCCTGCCGGACTTGGCTAC
>CAVKMX010000052.1:5568-15341 GCA_963657295.1 Clostridium sp. CAG:302 | reverse complement strand
GAGAAATGGGGCAACGAGGTGGTGGGAGCCTGCCGCTATATCAACCGCACCTTCGTGGGATTTCTTACGGGGAAAATTCTGGATTCCTTCATCATCGGCATCCTTTGCTTTATCGCGACGGAATTCATCACGCATACGCCCTTTCCGGTGCTGGCATCGTTCATCGTCGGCTTCACGAATGTAATTCCGTTCTTCGGACCCTTCATCGGCGCGGTGGTCGGCGGTGTCATTGTGTTCATGATCAATCCGCTGGATGCGCTGTGGTTCGTGCTGCTGTGCTTGGTGCTGCAGACGTTCGACGGGTACATCCTCGGACCGAAGATTCTGGGGGATTCCACCGGCCTGTCCAATTTCTGGGTGATCTTTGCGATTATGCTCTTCGGCGGTCTGTGGGGGGTTGCCGGCTGGGTCATCGGCGTCCCCCTCTTTGCCGTGTTCTACCGTGCCGCGGCGCGGCTGGTCAACCATCTCCTGCACAAGAAGGGCAAAACAACCAGCTCCGAGCACATGCAGACCGTTGCCTACTATGAGGAGGGCGCGGAGCGGGCAGTGGGAGATATGACCGCCACGGATTTCCATGCCAATCAGAAGGAGAGCAGCTCCTGGGTTCGTGCACTGGGAATCGATGTGTCCCGGTTTGCCGGGCGTGAGGAGAAGAGAAGGGCAGAGGAAGCGGAGCAGAAAGAGAAGCCATGAATGCAAAGGGAAAAGAGCCCAGGAAAGAGCGAGCGGAACGGGCAGAAGAGGAAGAAGGACAGCCGCTGTTCACGCGGTCGGCGCTGATCACGCTGATCGCCCCGCTTTTCGTGGAGCAGGTGCTGAGCGTTGCCATGGGTATGGCGGATACCATGATGGTATCCGGTGTGGGAGAGGCAGCGGTGTCGAGCGTTTCGCTGGTGGACAGCATCAATGTCCTGATACTGCAGATTCTGGCAGCTCTGGCCACCGGCGGAGCCGTTGTCGCCAGTCAGTATCTCGGCCGGAAGGATCCCGGGAGCGCCAGGCACAGCGCCGCACAGCTCTACAGCGTGCTGGCCATTTCCGCTTCCGTGACGGGGATTGTGTGCCTTCTGTTTTCAAGGCAGATTCTGCGCGGTGTATTCGGCGGCATCGATGACGAAGTCATGCATTACGCACAGCAGTACTTCCTCATCAGCGCCGTTTCCTATCCCTTCATCGGCCTTTACAACGGCGGTGCGGCGCTGTTCCGGGCCCAGGGGAACAGCAGGATCAGCATGCTGGCAAGTCTTGTCATGAACGTCATCAACATCGGCGGGAATGCCGTTCTGATCTACGGTCTGGGTCTTGGCGTTGTCGGCGCTGCGCTGGCAACGCTGCTGGGGCGTGTGTTTGCGGCCGTCTGGATCCTGCGCCGGGGCCAGCAGCAGGAGAATCCGCTGCGGATTGAGAGGCTGTCGAACCTTCGTCCGCGCCGTGATCCCATCCTGCGTGTGCTGTCCATCGGAGTTCCGACGGGCTTTGAGAACGGCATTTTCCAGATCGGCAAGCTGTGCGTGAGCAGCCTGACCTCCACGCTGGGAACGGCGGCCATTGCCGCCAATGCGGTGGCGGGCAGTGTGTCGACGCTGGCGAACATTCCGGGCAATACCGTGAGCCTTGCGGTGGTGCCTGTGGTCGGGCAGTGTCTGGGTGCCGGAGAAAAGAGACAGGCGCGGCGCTATGCGCTGCAGCTGCTGCTCGTTTCCATCTGCGGACTGGCCATCACAAACGTGCTGCTGCTGATCCTGGCCCCAACGGCGGTGACCTGGTTCCATCTGTCACCGGAGTCCGGAGCCATGTGCATTGAGGTGCTGCGGTGGTTTGATCTGTTCAGCATCCTGTTCTGGTCGTGCAGCTTCACGCTGCCGAATGTTCTGCGCTGCGGCGGGGATGCCCGGTTCACGATGAGCGTGAGCGTGATCAGCATGTGGCTGTTTCGTGTGATTCTGAGCTACTTCTTCGTCCTGCGGCTGCACAGCGGGCTGACCGGGGTATGGTTCGGAATGTTCATCGACTGGATCTTCCGCAGCATCTGCTTCGTCCTGAGGTTCGCAGGCGGCAGGTGGATGGAGCACCGTGTGATCTGAAGGCGGTTCCGCCGCTGCCGATTTCAACAGGTTTCAACAGAAGCCGGCAGCGGCGGGCGAAGGAGCAATGGAGAATACAGCTGCATACAGCTGCCCGGACAACAGCAGAACAGCCTCGGTACCGCAGTGAAACGGTACCGAGGCTGTTTTATGGATAGTTTCCCGATAGAACTGTTCGTTAAAGCTGCATTTTGCGAATAGTTGGATCAATGCCGCGAAAGCACTATCCTCATCTCTTTTCGAAGTCATCGATCATCTGGCAGATCAGATTGACGGTTCCGTCGATGCCAAGGAGCGCCGAATTGATGGAGAAATCGTACGAATCTGCGCGTCCCCATTTATGACTGGAGTAATAATTGTAATAGCTCTGGCGCTGCTTATCCTTCTTGTTCATGAAATCGCGGGCCTTCTGTGCGGTATTGATGTCGGGATATCGCTTCATGATCTCGGCAATCCGCGCATCCTCATCGGCGTGGATGAACAGGTTGATGACATCGTCACGCTCCGCCAGGGCGTTGTCGGCGCAGCGTCCGATGAACACGGCCGGTCCTTCTGCTGCAAGCTTCTTGATGGTGTCAAACTGGGCCAGAAAGACCTTCTGGCTGATGGGCATGTCAACAAAGCTGGATGCGTTGTAGCCAAAGGAATACGTATCCATCACGAGGTTGTACAGGAAGGAATTGGTCGCACGCTCATCATGGTGCTCCACCATTTCCTTGCAGAAGCCGCTGTTGCTGGCTACATGAGCAATGAGTTCCTTATCGTAATACTTGATGCCGTAATGCTCTGCAAGCTTCTCGCCGATCGCGCGTCCGCCGGATCCGAACTGCCTTCCAATGGTAATGATTGTATGCATATTGCCTCCTTACGGTTAGGCCAACGATGAACGTGTGACCAACTTTTTTTGATGCCCCTATTATAGTGAAAAACCATCAATTTTGCAAATCTGTTTGTGCACAAATCACAGTTTTGATGACTTATTGCGGCAGTATCTTGAGCAGATGTGCAAAATATGCAGGGAGCGGCGCGGTAATCTCAATGTATTCTCCTGTGGATGGATGGACGAAGCCAAGGGTTTGGGCGTGCAGGCATTGTCCCTCAAGATGCCAGGGGAATCTGCGGGAGCCGGCATAAACCGCATCTCCCAGCAGCGGATAACCGATATGAGCCATATGGACGCGGATCTGGTGGGTGCGTCCGGTCTCCAGCCGGCATTCAACGTAGGTAAAGTCGCGGAAACGCTGCAGGACGTGCACATGGGTGACGGCAGGCTTGCCGGTCCCGTCCGGCACAACCGCCATCCTTTTGCGGTCCTTCCGATCCCGGCCGATGTCGCCGCGGATGGTCAGGTCATCCTCCGCTATTCTGCCGCAGCAGATGGCGGCATAGCGGCGCCGGATGCTGTGTTCCTTCAGCTGTGCCGCGATGCTGCGGTGTGCGGCATCGTTCTTGCATATCAGGAGGGAGCCCGTGGTGTCCCGGTCGATGCGGTGTACGATGCCGGGGCGAAGAACACCGTTGATGCCGGAAAGGGATGCGCCGCAATGGTACATAACGGCATTGACCAGCGTTCCGGTGTAATGTCCCGGCGCCGGATGCACGACCATTCCCTTGGGCTTATTGACCACCAGGAGATCATCGTCTTCGTAGAGAACATCGAGAGGAAGTTTTTCCGGAAGAATGTCCGGGAGGATTTTATCCGGAATGGAAAAAACCACCAGGTCGTCTTCCTTAACGCGCAGGGACGGCTTGGCCGGATGCTCATTGACAAGGACACGTCCTTCCTTCATGAGACCCTGAAGATAGCTGCGCGAGTATTCCGGCAGCTCCTCGGCGAGAAGCTTATCCAGACGCAGGCCATCCTCCTCTTCGCTTACGGTAAAGGAATTCGCGTTCATTCTTTGTCCCCGTCTCTGTGCATCCCGAACATCCGCTCAAAGTCCTCGTCCTTATAGAACAGCAGCACCAGCAGCACGAGCAGCACCGTGGACACCGTGACATAGATGTCAGCCACGTTGAATACCGGGAAATGGATCAGGGAGAAATAAATGAAATCCCGCACATAGCCAAGGCAGATCCGATCGGCCAGATTGCCGACCGCTCCGGCACTGATGAGGAGCAGAACGGAAATCATCGGCAGGAAACGCTTCGTTTTGGGAATGCGCCGGAGGACCCAGCCGATCAGCGCCGTGACAGCAAGGGCGATGAGGATGAACAGCCATTGTGCATTCTCGAGGAGGCTGAACGCGGCGCCGGTATTCTGCAGATAATACAATTCCAGGACGCCCGGAATCAGCGATATCGGGCCGTTCTGAAGACCCGCGGCGGCTGCGGATTTTGTCAGCAGATCCAGGGCGATCAGGAGGAGCCAGACAAAGGTACAGAGCAGACCATGCAGCAGAGGACGCGCCCCTCTGCCGTGAACAGAAGTCCTATCGGGCATATTTTCCTTCCTCACGACCGCACTCCTGTCCTCTCTCCTGTCTTTGCGGAGAAATCAAGCTCACGAACGGCGGAGAGAATTTCTTCATCGGTTACGGTATTGTCCACGAAGGCATCGCCGGCTGCATGCAGGAGGACGAAGCGCACGGAGCCGTTCTGTGCTTTTTTGTCGGATTTGGTCAGCTTCAGAACCGCTTCGGCATCGATGCTCTCCAGTGAGATGGGAAGGCCGAAAGGAACGAACATATCGCGGATCTCATAATATTCCTCCCAGGAGAGGTACCCCCGCCGGTAGGAAATAAAGGAAGCGGCAACACACCCCAGGGCGACGCATTCCCCGTGGGTCATCTCAAAATTCAGGTACTTCTCAATGGCGTGGCCGATGGTATGGCCGAAATTCAGGAGCATTCGCTCTCCCTTTTCATAGGGATCGGCTTCTACAACATTTTTCTTGATCTCATTGCTGCGGTAGAGCATTTCCGAGAGAATTTCCGGATCGCGTTCCCGGATCTCCAGCATATGATCAATGAGCCATACGTAGAACTCACTGTCCCTGATCAGCGCGCTCTTCATGATTTCGGCGAAGCCGGAGGCAAACTGGCGGCCATCGAGGCTTCCCAGAACGTCGACATTCTCCCAGACGAGACGCGGCATTTTGAAGGCACCGACCATGTTCTTGAAGCCGTCAAAATCCACGCCGGTCTTGCCGCCGATGGAGGAATCCGCCTGCGAGAGCAGGGTGGTGGGAATCTGGATGAAGTCGATGCCGCGCATATAAACGGCAGCGGCAAACCCGGTCATATCCCCTACGACACCTCCGCCGAGGGCCACGAGATAGCTGCGGCGGTCAAAATGATTTTCCACCAGAACGCGCAGAAGTGCGCGGATCTGGTCCAGTGTCTTGTTCTCCTCCCCCGCCGGAAGGACATAGAGGAACGGCTTCTGTCCGAGCTGTGCAAGCGCCGCAGCCACCTGCTCGCCATAGAGAGGGGCCACGTTGGAATCGGTTACCACACAGGAGCGGCGTCCCTCAAAGCCAAGCCGGACGAGCTCCCGCACAAGGCTGTCGGTATCGGTGCTGTATACAATGTCATAGCAGGGCTGACCGTCCTTGTGAACGGACAGGCGATTGTGGTTCTTACTCATACGTCTTTCCTTTCCCGCAGATACAATAAAAGCGCATCAACCATCGGATGCGGTCCGGAGCAGGTTGATGCGCCTTCGAAACAGATGCAATCCGTTAATAAGCGCTTCCCATATTGATGGTGTTGTTCACAAAGGGGTTGGAGGAACCGTCATTCATGTTCCCCATGCCGTTCATACCGCCCATATTGCCCATGCCGCCCTGTGCAGCGGCGCTGGCAAGGATACCGGACACACCGTCCGGCCGTCCTCCGTTGATGTCTCCCGCAATGTCCACATCCTCCGGCGTAATGACAATGATGTAGTGGGAAATCTTCATGAAATTCCCATGAAGCGCATAACACGAGCCGGAGGCGAAATCCACAATCCTTTGTGCGGTACCGACGTCCAGACCCTCCAGATTCAGGACAACCGTACGATGAACCAGAAGCATATCGGTAATCTGTCTGGCCTGATCAAAGGAGCTGGGCTTGATCACACGAACCTGCTGCTTGCCCGCGGGAGACGGTGTCTGACGGTTGCTCCGGCTGGAGGGTACAAGCTGTCCGCCGCTGGAGCGGCTGTTGGACCGGATGCCGGTGCGGCCGCCCTGCGGCGGATCGTAGCTCTCCTCGTCCTCCTCGTTCTGCGGCCGGGGGGAACGGCTGCGGTTGTTGAACAGGCTGTGCCTGGTGCGGGGCTCTTCCTCCTCTTCCTCCTCCATCATATCGTCATCGTAATCGTCCTCATAATCGTCATCGTTGTTATAGTTATTCAATCTGCTCGCCAGATTATCGAAAATACCCATAGAGGTTCTCTCCTATCGCTCTCTGTCCATACCCGTCTATTATTGAATGAAAATGGGACGGTGTCAATGTAAAAGTCTCCGCAGCCGCTTACTCATAGATAAATTCGTCCGGTGACATGGAATTTGCATTCAGTACGATGTAGTCGTATTCGCGCAGGCCATAGGAGGAATTCGCCTTGACAATGGCGTATTCGTCATTTTCGGCGATTTTGGTGACCTGCCGGAAATCAGCATATCCCTTGTTGATGTTGTAAACGCCGGTCAGGGTATCCGTCATGGAGGAGGACAGGGTAATCGTCTCTGCGGAGTCCGGCTTGATCAGGACATCTCCGTCGCGCAGGGTCTCCTGACTGAGATAATAGTTGTCCGGATCGTCTTCATTGGTGTAGGGAGTGATGCTGATGAATTCCGTGCTCTTCTCTCCGTCTGCATCCATGATCTGCCGGAGGACACCTTCGGCATCCCCGACGCCTGCCGTGACATATTCCTTCGGAACCACATAAAACGTGTCATCGATCAGAGCCGATTTGGGAATTTTCAGGCCCTTTGTCGTATCCAGCTGCAGCTCAATGGACAGAAAGCGATCGGTGCAGAAGGCCATCATGGAGTTGGTGAAGGTCAGCTGCACCAGATAATTGCCGTCGCCCGGGTCACGGATCTCACCGATGGTTGCCCAGGATTCATATTGGTTTTTCAGGAAACGGACCTTTACCACGCCCAGCTCCTGCAGGGATTCCGCCTCCTCCTTGGAGGAAACCTGAATGGCAATTTCCCAGTCCTCGGACGTTTCCAGCCGATACACCGGATCGCCCTGCGCCACAAGGCGCCCGCTTTCGAGCTCGGTCCTGGAATAATTCGCCGTATCAAAATCACTGGTTTCCAGCTCCTGAAAGGTTTTGCTCTCATACCCGTCCGTGCAATAGACAATGTAGCCGGTGTTGTCGGTATTGCAGTAGTGAAGAGACGAGGAAGAACTCAGAGAGGCCAGATCGGTCAGAAGGCTGCGGTTCGCCATCTTCTGCAGGGTGCCGGTCAGCGATGTCTTGAATTCATATACGTTCTGAAAGTCGGACGGCTGAAAGGACTCCTCAAACGAGGTGATGTCTGAGATCAGCGAGGCATAGTTGTCAGAGGACAGCGTTGAATTCTCGTCCGCATTCTGAGCGAGGTAGGACTGCACCTGTCCGGATTCATCAATGGTATAAGCCAGCTTCCCGCTGGCAAGGCGGTCCGTTTCCGGGAAATAATAATTGACGTACCCTGCATAGTCACTGTATACGATCTCTTCCTTTCGCAGGCACAATCCCTGATATACCTGATTGGCCGAGATGGAGCCGGTCCGGACCTCATAAGCGACGACATGCTTGGCAGTGAGAAAACGGACGAAGCTGTAGAGGACATAGACCAGCACGACGCCGAAAAGGATCATTCCGACATTCAGATTCACCGGGCGCCGATAGGCGACAACCTTGGCGCTCGTCCTGGCGCCGGCCTTCGCACGGGCCCTGGAGCCGGCGGAATCCTGCCTGGAGCGGCCGGCGGCACCACTGCTCCTGCCGCGGCTGCCGGATTTTCCGGCAGCTTCCGGGGACTGCGGGCGGCTGTTCGGTTTTGGGGTACTCCTGGGACGTTTTTTGCTCATAGAATTACAAAACAAAAGCCCTGGAAACATCTTCCAAGGCTTTTGCATTTCCTGCGCAGGACACGGATTAAAGAGAGATGGCAATCAGAGACTTTGCTGCCTCCGGAAGATCGGACTCGTCAAGCGAAACGCTGAGGATGAAATCAACCTTGAACTGCTCGCTGAGCATCTGAAGCTTCTGGACAGCAGGCGTAATGTCCGCATCACGAAGATGTGCGATATCAAGGAAGCTGTCAAAATACATCTGCTGCAGATCATGATCCTGAGAGAGAATCCCGCTGACGAAGCCGAGGAACTGATCCGCATTGTCCACGCTGTAATCCGGAACACAAATCAAACGGATCTTGTTGTTGAGCTCGAACATATGCTGCGTACTCTTATCAAGATATACGATGTTGCCGGAAACCGTCTTCACATCGCTGTTGACCTTATCCAACAAGCACTTGGTCTTGCCTTTTCCTTTTCTGCCTACGATGAGTTGAACCACTGGATTTGCCCTCCTGGACTTTTTTATTTGTAACGAAATATCATGCATTTCGTTATCCACATTATAACGAACAAGGTACCGAAAAACAAGGTTGAAAGCGGAGCGTCTCAGCTGCCGATGAGCGAGAGAAGCTCATTCATGGTGGCATAGCAGGAACTGCTGTCAATGGCCTTCATGACGATGGCGACATAGGGATTTCCGGAGGAATCCCGCACGTAGAGGATCAGATTGTGTCCTGCCGCGGTGGTGGTGCCGGTCTTGCCTCCAATGACCGTGATGCCGGTCGGTGCCGTGATGTAGGACATATTGTAGGAGTTGGTGGAATTCACCGTAATCTCTTTTTCCGCACCGCTTTTGTCGTGATACACCGTGCTGTAAGTGGACATGGCGATGATTTCCTGAAAGCTCTGAAACTGCATGGCCTCATTAAAAATCAGATACATGTCGTAGGCACTGGTATAGTGATTCTGATCCGTCAGCCCGTTGGAGTTGATGAAATTCGTCTTGGTGGCGCCGAGGCGCACCGCCTCCTCGTTCATCATCTGAATGAAGCCGTCCGTGGAGCCGCCCAGATTCTCGGCAATGAGGACGGCAACATCGTTGTCGGAGTGGATCAGCAGAAGGTGCAGGGCCTGATCCAGCGTCATGGTATCTCCCTCTGCCAGGCCGGCGCGCTGTGCGTCCGAGTCGGTCATATAGACGTTGGCGGAAGCGGTCAGCACCGTATCCAGGCCTGCGTTCTCCAGAGCGACCAGGGCCGTCATGATCTTGGTGAGACTGGCGGGATACACCTTCGAAAAGACATTCTTGGCATAGAGCGTACGGCAGTTGTTCAGGTCGAACAGTGCGGCAGACGTCGTATCCGCTATGCTGGGCAGATCGGCATAAATGTAATCACCGTCTGTGACACAGATGCCGGAGGCAAACGTCTCGGCCACCTCCGCAGAGCCGGACTCATTGACAAGGAAGCTGAAGTTGCTGTAGCCGGCATTGTCCTGAAATGACACGGGAATGTCCTTGCCGCAGCCGCACAGCAGCACACAAGCAAGGACTGCAAGCATTGCACCTGCAGTCCCTCTCCTCTTTTTCCAATGCTCACTTGTACATCTCACGCCACTCAAGATCTCCACGATCCAGGGATTTCACCGTCAGCTCTGCGGTAGCAAGATTCGTAGCGAGCGGAAT
>CAVKMX010000052.1:0-5534 GCA_963657295.1 Clostridium sp. CAG:302 | reverse complement strand
GATCCAGGGATTTCACCGTCAGCTCTGAGGTAGCAAGATTCGTAGCGAGCGGAATGTTGTGAATATCACACAGCCGCACGATATTGTTCACATCCGGCTCGTGTTTCTTGCTGTCGCTGAAGGGGTCCCGCAGGAAAATTACCAAATCTATCTCGTTGTTCTCAATCTGGGCACCGATCTGCTGCTCTCCGCCGAGGTGTCCGGCCAGAAGCTTATGAACGGAAAGGTTGGTGACCTCCTCAATCAGCCGTCCGGTTGTACCGGTGGCGTACAGATCGTGCCTGCTCAGGATGCCGCGATAGGCAATACAGAAATTCTGCATGAGCTTCTTCTTCGCATCATGCGCAATCAATGCAATGTTCATAACGTACCCCCAAAGTGAATGCCATCGCCCTTGGATGCCCGCTGCATGCTCTGCATGCGCACATTCAGGACGAAACCAAGCCCCAGATACAGACTCAGAAGAGATGTCAAGCCATAACTGACGAACGGAAGCGGGAGTCCGGTATTCGGCAGAACACCGGTTGCAACAGCAATATTGATGAATCCCTGAAATCCGATCCAGGTCCCCACACCTGTGGCAATGACAGTTCCGGCTGTATCCTTTGCATTCTTCGCAATGTAATAGCAGCGAATGGTGATCAGCGCCAGCAGAATGACCACAACGCTGCCCCCGATGAAGCCAAACTCCTCTCCGATTACCGTGAAGATGAAGTCCGTCTGGGATTCGCTGATGTAGCCGCTCTCCAGCATGGAGCTGATCTCATTGGTATTGTATCCCTTCCCCAGCAGCTGGCCGGAGCCGATGGCCATGATGGAATTCATCGTCTGATAGGCAAGCGAATCGGCATAATCCTCCGGATGAAGCCACGCAAGGATACGATTGCGCTGATATCCCTCCAGAAGGGTGGATCCCTCCTGAATCACCAGACTTATGAAGACAATAACGGAAGGAATGGAAATAACCAGAACACCGATCACAAGACGATAACTAAGTCCGCAGACGAACAATATCGCGGCGATGACGAGACAGATCATGGCTGTCGTTGACAAATCCGGTTCCTTGTAAACCAGCAGGACAGGCGGAAGGGCTAGAAGCACACCAAGGCCGATCCACATGTAGCGCTTCATTCTGGCCATATAAGTCATAATAAACTTAGCATAAAACAAAATCAACAAAATCTTGGCAAATTCCGAGGGCTGGATGGTAATGCCCACCTTGATCCAGCGCGTTGCATCGTCCCGGCTCACACCGAGGGGCGTGAAGATCAGCGCCAGCAGCACGACGCAGATGCCGTAGAACAGCCAGGAGAATTTGATGATCTCCCGATAGCTGACGGCGGATACGAGGAGCATGACAACGATGCCCAGGAGCATGCCGTACAGCTGCTTGGACTGCAGATCATGCTCGGCCGAGCCGATGGCGGCGATGCCGATGCTGTTGAGAATCAGCACCAGCGCGAGCAGTATGAAATCCAGATGTCGGATGGAAAAGGTCTGAAATAATCGATGTCTCATGGATTGGGCAGACACATCAGTCTGCAGTCGTTGTGGAAACGTCTGTTTCGGTATTCAGAATTTCTTCCAGCGTCTTGTCGCCGAAATAATACTCCATGACCGCCTCCGTCACCTGTGCCGCATAGGACGAGGTGTAGCCGTAGGCAATGCGGGTGGTGATGGAAATGCGGGGACTTTCATAGGGAGCATAGCTGATGAACAGGGCGTGGTTGGGTTTGTCATCCGCCTCCTGCGCGGTTCCTGTTTTGCCGGCGGCATGGACGGACAAGCCGGTAAAATACGTCATATTCTGCACGACTCCCCGCATACCGGTATGGATGGCATTCCAATAGGAGGCATCCATGTTGATCACGTTGCGCACGGATGCGCTGTTCTGCTGCGTGGTCTGTCCGTCGCTGGAGACGGTTTTATCGATCAGCGTCAGGTTATAGCAGGTTCCGCTGTTGGCAACGGTGGTGGCGTAGCGGGCCAGGCCGACCGTTGTGTAGCTGGCATTGCCCTGTCCGATGGCGGAGCGAACCGCATCCTCCGTGGACACCTGGGGAGAACGCTCTTCGATTTCGATTCCGGATTTCTCGGTCAGACCGTACATGTCGGCATATTTGGTGAGCCTTTCAATGCCGAGGCCGGAATTGTAATTGTCTTCCTCATCGAGTCCCAGACGATACCCTACTTCATAGAAGAAAACATTGCAGGAATTGGTGATGCCTCCGATCACGTCCAGATTGCCGTGGCTGTTCGGATATACCCAGCAGCGGGGGGCGGGGGTGCCGATCTTGGTGAAAATTCCCTCGCACTTCGTGATGGTACTAAGATCAATGACCCCCTCCATCAGGCCTGCCGTTGCGGAAATCGGTTTGAACGTGGAGCCGGGAGCCGTCTCCTGATAGGTGGCATTGTTGATGAGGGGCATGGAGAGATCCTCCTGAAGAGAACGGTAATAGGAGGCGTTCACACCGTTTGCCATTTTGTTGTTGTCATAGCCAGGATAGGAAACCATGGCCAGCACGTCACCGGAATTCACATCCGTTATCACGATGGAGCCGGTCGAGGGATAGAGGCTCAGCTGCGCAGGGGTGAGGTCCAGATTCTTGATGCGGTTCATCATAAAGGTCAGAGCGCTCTCCTGCCCGGCCAGAAAGCTCTCCTTCTCTTCCTCGGAGACGGTGACCGCCTCCTGCTCCAGGAGCAGACGGCAGACCTGACTGCCGGAAATGACGTCGTTCTGCAGCATGTAGTGATACAGATGCTTGGAGAATTCTCTGCTGTCCTGGAGCTGCTCCAGAATATAATCCGTCAGCGCGAGGTAAACCTCTGCGCCGGAGGCATAGCTGTCCTCCATGTCGATGAGGCTGGCATCCACCCAGTCCATCGAAACGGCATAATTCAGAAAATCGGCCATGGAGATGACCTCATTGGTGGTCCAGTCGATGTAGGTGGCATCATTGGTATCGATGCGTGAGCTGACGAGCACCCCCTGATCCTTGAGGAACTGAATGATGTAGCTCTCGTAATCCTGGTATTCCTTCGAGAGCAGATTGTAGGGATTCTGTGTATCCGTCATCTCCTCCCGCAGCCGCAGGAGGGCATCGGCCTGGTAGGAATCAAAGGCCGCCTGCACGGCCTGCTCCGTTTCCTGTGCCTCCGGTGAGGAAAGGTGCGCCATGTCGATGATGTTGTTGTTGAACATCTGGAAATAGACGTCATAGATCGGGATCTGAATGTTGGAGTTCTTGTCATTCTCTCCCATCTCATAGGTTTTCGCATCGATGATGCGGCTGTAAACGATGTCCGCCAGCTTGCGCTCCAGAATGTCCTGTGCAGCCATCTGCAGATCGGCATCGATGGTAAGGTAGACGTTGTCGCCGGCAACAGGGGCGGTATAATCGCTGGTTTCCAGCTCATTTCCCATATTGTCCACGTAGACGATCTCCGAGCCCTTGGTGCCCTGCAGACTGGTTTCCATCGCGGATTCAATGCCGGATTTGCCCACCACATCGCTGTTGGTATAATCCGGATTCTTCTGACTCAGCTCCTGCAGCTCCTCGGAGCTGATTTTCCCGGTATATCCGAGAATGTGCGCAAAATACTCGCTGTTGTTGTACCGGCGCAGGGTATCGTCCGCAATGTCCACGCCCTCGAGCTCATCGGCATTTTCCAGGATGGCGGCGACGGTTTTCTCGGAGACATTCTCCGCAACGGTGGTGGCGATGTATTTCTGGTAGCTGTTGAGGCTCAGCAGATAGCGGATGGTCACAATCTGCAGGAGCCGCTGCGGTTCATATCCCTTTGCCGGGACGAATTCGCTGGTTTCATCCGAAGGATCCATGCGCTCGCCGATGCGGAACCGGCTGGCAGAGCAGAGGTAGCCGACCAGCTCGTCAGCGGTGGCATTGGCCTCCTCTTCCTTCAGATCCTTGATGTTCGCATAACCGTAGACATCCGCCAGAAAGCGGGAGAGCGAAACGCCGGAAACCGTATATTCGTAATGCCCGGTTTCTTCGTTGTAAACGACATCAAAATCCGTTGTGACGGAATCGCCGTTTTTCTCCACGAGGTCAATGACCTTTTCAATGGTGTCATTCAGCTCCTGACTGTGTGCGCCGGAGGATTCGCCGAGGTCGTTCATGGTGACGGAATAAGCCAGCTCATTGTAGGCCAGGAGCTTTCCGTTCCGGTCGTATATGTTGCCTCTGGTGGAGGGAATGGTGACTTCTCTGCGGATCCGCAGACGGAAATTGGCAAGATAGGTTTCCCCGTTGACGATCTGCAGGACGAACAGGCGGTAAATCAGTCCGGCGGCAGCACCGATGACGGCAAGGGACATGAACAGGGTGCGCAGGTTCAGCTTTTTGAAAAACTCCCCCTGGAAAAAGCTCCGGATATTCTCGATGATACGCAATATGGCATCAAACATTTTGATTCTGCTCCAACTCCTGCATGAAAGCACTTTGCCGTTTCTCCCGCATGAACCGATCGTAGAGAATCCGGAGAACAGGGTACAGGAAAATGGCGGCAATGACGGTATAGACCATCTCCGGCAGCATGCGCTTGGTCAGAAACGTGCGGAAGAAAAGACGATTCTGCAGCATGAAGATGAAGACATAGGTGAGAAAGCCGCTCATGAAATCACACAGGGCGATCAGGGACATGGGAAAGGCCAGATCCTCTACATACAGCACTTTCTGAAATTTTCCGGAAAGAAAGCCCACGGCGGCATATACGCCCGCGCGAAAACCGATCAGCGGGCCGAAGCAGATGTCGCACAAAAGCCCGCAGACGAAGCCGATGGCCAGACCCTTCCGATCTCCGAACATGAATCCGTAGGAGGTCGCCGTAATGATCATCAGGTTCGGTGATATTCCGCCGAGGGCCAGAGACGGAAGAACGGAGGTCTGCAGAATCAGGCAGACCAATATGCTGATGAATACAATGGAAACGGTTCGAAACTTTCTCATTTCCTCTCTCTGTGTCAGTCGGCGGTCTGCTTGACCTGCTGGATCACCAGCACGGTGTCCAGATGCGCGAAATCCACCGCAGGCGTGAGTCTGCCGGATTTGGTCAGCTGGTTGGGATCATCCGTAATCTCACTGATATATCCGATGAGGATGCCGGGAAGGTATTTATCGCTGATGTTGGAGGTGACGACGCTGTCGCCGACCTTCACATTGCTGTCCGGATCCGCGAGTTCCGAGAAGGCAATTTCGCCGTTCTCATACAGCGTGAGATCCCCGGAGACCACCAGATTGTCCTGGGTCCGCTGCACCGTGGCGGAAATATTGGCACCGTCATCGATGATTGCCTGCACTCTGGCCCAGCTGCTCCCGATGTAAGTGATCCGGCCGGCGAGACCGCCGGCTGCGAGGACATTCATATCCAGCGTCAGCCCGTCATCGGTCCCCTTGTTGATGGTGAAGGTGTGATACCAGCTGCCGTTCTCTCTGGCAATGATGCGCGCACCGACCTTGGGATATTCTGCATAAGTGCCATCGAGCTGGTACAGCTCGCGAAGGCGG
>CAVKMX010000051.1:0-15514 GCA_963657295.1 Clostridium sp. CAG:302 | reverse complement strand
CACTTGGTGAGGGTCTGTCCTTCGTTGCTGTACCACAGCCAGTCGATGAAGCGCATCATCTTGATGAAGCCGTCTGCGCCAAGGTCATCCACCGCCTTCGAGGAAACCATCAGACCGCACTCAAGGCGGGAATTCTCTGCCTGGTAATTCGTCGTGCCCTTCGGCAGAACGCAGCGGTAAACCTCAAAGTTGCCTTCGCCCAGCTGGGACTTCAGTCCCTCGATCTGCGTGGTGGTCGAGGAGCGGTTGGTCAGGGTCAGAGCCGTCTTGCCGGTAAAGAACTTGTTGTCGGCCGTTGCATCCTGCTGAGACCAGGTCTCGGGATCCAGAATCTTGTTGTCCACCAGCTTCTTGATCATCCTCATGTACTGCTTGTACTCATCGCTGGTGCCGGACATCTTGAACTCATCGGCCTCTCTGTCGAAATACAGATCGGCAGAGTTGGTTCCGCCCGTTCCGCTCCAGGTGGTATAGATGCCGTAGCTCTTGGAGACAAGGTTCAGAAGGCAGCCGCCGGAGCCATAGCCGGAATCCGATCCGCACCATCTGTCAGACCAGATATAGTCACCCTCCGAGCACAGCCCCTGCTCCACCATATAGGCCTTCACATCGATCAGAATGTCTGCGAACTCTTCCCAGGTCCAATCCTTTTCCAGAGAGGCGATGTCATAGCCGGCACCCTCGAACAGGTCCTTGCGAAGGAGGAGCGTATAATCCTGAAGAGATGTCTCCTTCATGCCGGGAAGACGATAATACTTGCCGTCCTCCTGCAGCAGCGTATTCACATCATCTTCCATGTTGTATTCGTTGTAGAAATTGGTGTAATTGGGCATGTACTGTACGTAGTCCGATACCGCAACAACACCGCCGCCGTTTACATAGCTCTTCTCATCGTAGGTCTTCGGAATGATCATCGGTGCCTCGCCGGAATTGATGGCAAGGGAGACCTTCTGTGCATAGTCCGCGTTGTTCACGATGGTGATGTCCAGATGCACATTGGTGGCCTTCTCGATCTCGTAGAAGATACCACCCTCCTCGCTCCAGGAATCCTGCAGCGGATAGCCATCATTGTCATTGAAGAACATGGTATAGGTGACCGGCTCTTCGGAATAGAACTGTGAGCCATAGGTGTAGCCGTCTGCCTGGTAAACGCCGTTCTCGTCGGCTGTTGCCTCCTCCACGGTCTCCGCAGTAGTCTCCGCCGCAGCTGAGGCGGAATCTGATGACGAGCTGCCCCCGCAGCCGGTCAGCATGGCAGCGGCCGTCACAGCCGCCAGCACGGTACTGATTAATCTCTTTTTCATGCATCCTCCTTTTGATTGATTGACTCCGGACCGGCAGGCTCCCTTCTCCTGCTGTAATCCGTATATAAAGGCTTCCATAGCAAAGCCCTCATATCACCCCTTGACGCCTCCGAGCATCATACCGGCAACAAAGTACTTCTGAATGAACGGGTACACACAGATGATCGGCGCCGCCGTCAGCACCATAGCGCAGGATTTGATGTTGGCTGCGATGGTCATCGCCTCTCCCGCATCCTCTGCCGATGCACTGGAGGTGGAGATCAGCGTGCGCAGATAGTAGGCCACCGGCCATTTGCTCTTGGTATCCAGATACAGGAAGGCATCGAACCAGTCATTCCAGTACTGCACCAGATAGAACAGCGTCATCGTTGCCAGGATCGGCTTGGACATCGGCAGTGCGACGTGCAGGAAGGCTCCGAATCTGGACAGTCCGTCGATCTCACCGGCCTCCTCCAGTTCCTTCGGTACAGACTCGAAGAACGAACGCATCAGGATGACGTAGTATGTGGAAATCACACCCGGCAGAATGAAGGAGGCAATGGTGTCCTTCAGTCCCAGCGAAACCATCAGAATATAGTTCGGGATCATGCCGCCCGCGAAATACATGGTGAAAATAATGAACGGTCCGACGATCTTGTTGCCCCGGAGCTCCGGCTTGGAAAGCGGATAGGCCAGAAGGCTCGAGAGCACCAGTGCAGAAACGGTTCCGATCACCGCGTAAATCAGGGTGTTCAGGTAGTCCGGCAGAAAAACGCCGCTGGACAGCACATATTTGTAGGTCTCCACGCTGAAGCCGACCGGAACGATGCCGACCTTTCCCGCAACAATCGCTTCCGTGGAGGAGAAGGACTGCGCAATCAGATACAGAAACGGATACAGCATCGCAAGGCAGACAATGCCGACCAGAATATCATTGAAAATCGTAAACGCGCGGTACCCCCTTGAGACGATCATGCGGGAGCCTTCCGGCGTATCCTTGATCTTTGCCATTTGAATCTCTCCTTTCCCTTTCCTGTCATGATCCGCACCGGATCAGCACACCATCAATACAGGCCGCTTCCGGTTGCCTTCTTGGAGAAAATATTGGCCGCCGTCAGAAGAACGATGTTGATGAGACCCTGGAACAGGCCGACCGCCGTTGCATAGCTGTAATTGCCGGACCCAAGACCCATGCGGTACACATAGGTGGCAATGATATCTGCCGTCTCGTAGGTCGTAGGCTGATAGAGAAGGAATACCTTCTCGAAGGCCGCCGAGCCGCACAGGGAACCAATGTTCAGAATGAGCAGGGTCATGATCGTCGGGAGAATGCCCGGAATCGTCACATGCCAGATCTGCCGGAACCGGTTGGCGCCGTCAAGGCTGGCCGCCTCGTACAGCTCCGGATTGATGCCGGACATCGCTGCCAGATAGAGGATGGTTCCCCAGCCGAGTCCCTGCCAGATGCCGGACGTCACGAAAATGGTTGTAAACCATTCCGGGAGGGAAATGAACTGCACAGCCTCCCCGCCGAGTGCCACGATCAGTCCGTTGATCGGACCGCTGGTGGACAGCAGCTCGCGGATCATGCCGGCCACAATGACCATCGAGATGAAGTGCGGCAGATACGAAATGGTCTGGACGAGCTTTTTGTAGTGTACGTTCTTGATCTCGTTGAGCAGGATCGCGAAAATAATCGTGATCGGGAAGCTCAGCAGCAGATATTTCAGATTCAGGGCCAGCGTGTTCCGGAACGCTCTCCAGAAATTGTTGTCCTTAACAAACTGATTGAAGTACTTCAATCCGCTCCACTCATCGCCGAAAATGCTGCTCCCCGCGCGGTAACGGCGGAAGGCAATGATATTGCCGACCATCGGTATGTAGCGGAAAATCACATAGTATGCAATCGGGATCAGCATCATGACATACAGCTGCCAATACTTGCGGATATGTCTTCCCAGACTTTCCTGAGATCCCGCTTTGCTGACCTTTGTTTTCGTTTTTCCAGCCATCCAGCTCGCCTCCTCTTCCCTCATTTGATCGCTGCACACCATCATGCAGCCCACCCATGCCGCCGACCTCTCATCGGCTGAGCTTACTGTAGCATGCCTCCATTTCTCATTCTCTTTACTTTTTGCGTTATGTTTTGCATTTGTTGCGTGCCCGTTGTGCATTCTGTATGATCCGTCTGCGTTCTCCGGGGCAAAATGATGAACAATCCGCTCTGCCGAAGGAATTCTTATCGGTACTGACAAAAGTATGGAACAGGAAAGTGTGGATTTTGAAATGTGCCGCTGCTGTATGCTATCCTTAACAGAATCGTATCTGTTCAGCACCTGCACGGGCAGTGGCCCCAGGTTCGCCATAGAAAGGGAAATGATGAACAATAAAGGAAAACCGCACAATCCCGACGAGGAATTCTTCCCCCGGCTCCACGGCATCCGCGAGGAGGTAGAGTATTCCGTGCTTCCGGACGTTCGCCTCTATCACAACCGGAACACCATCCACTTTCCGCCGCACTGGCACCCCGCCGTTGAAATCCTCTATCCCATCGAGGAGGGATACACGGTGAAGATCGGTGCAGAGGAAAACGTACTCGTTCCCGGTGATATTCTGATTGTTCCTCCCGGCACCATCCACTCCTATACACCGCCGGAGGATGGAGAACGGATTTTCATTCTGTTTGACAACAAACTGCTGTTCCGCTTCAGCAGCATGCATCAGATCGTACAGAATCTGCAGCCCTACCTTCTGGTGTCCCAGACGGCCTATCCCCTCCTGAACGAAAAACTCCAGCAGCTGCTGCAGGATGTCATCCGGGAATACGATGAGAACACCGCCTATTCGGAGGGCATGATCTGGTCAAGACTGCTGGAATTCTTCACGCTGCTCGGCCGCACGAACATATACCGCGCCACCCACACGCAGAATTTCCCCCAGGATAAGCGGCAGGAGTACGTCGCGAAGTTCATGGAGGTGTGCAATTACATCACCGATCATCTGGATGAGGAGATCAACACCGATTGTCTGGCTGAAATTGCCGGCTTCTCCAAATTCCATTTTTCACGGCTGTTCAAGGAGTTTACCGGTCTGTCCAGTCATGAGTATCTGACGCAGCGCCGCCTTGAGGCCGCCGAGCTGCTGCTGGCCAACCCGGATCTTTCCATCACCGAGGTGGCCATGCAGTCCGGCTTCAACTCTCTTTCCACGTTCACGCGCGTCTTCAAAACAGAGAAAGATATGACGCCCTCTGCCTTCCGGGAAATGCAGCAGCAGGGCAACCATCGCATTCCGTAATCTTTCGGAAAAGCGGTATTTCAGAAGAGCTCAAACCACTCGAAATCAAAGCGGGACCCCGGCAGAAAGACAAAGGTCAGATCCCATCTGCCGGTGCGCTCCTTCAGCGGGAATTCCTGTACCGGCTCCCCGTTTCCCCGATATTCAAGAATCTCCTTCTCCTCATTCACGCCGTCATAAAACCGCACGTGGATCGTATTCCCCGCCAGCGGTGTGCTGCCGCAGACGCGGATGCCGTGCAGGGGACGAGCCCCGAAATCCATCTCCCTGAAGGACAGCGAAACATTGTTGCCGATATCCCGCACCGCGGTCCCGTCCACCCGGAAGGCATCGCCGTACACGCCGTCGGACTCCGCCGCAAAAAGCCTGGTCCACGCCTTTTCCGATTTCGTAAATGAGAAGCCCTTGATATGGATCTTCTGCTGCGTGCGGATGCTGATCGACGACAGTCCCTTGATCCGATGCGGCAGGCGATAGGTTTCCGCCTGGTACACATTCCAGATGCACGGTTTGCAGTAGACGGTCTTCACAAGGAGCTCCGCACCGTCCTCTCCCGGCTTGCCCAGCCAGATTTCAATCGGGTATTCCTCATCCGACAGTGCGAAGATCGGAACGGTTATCTCATCGGAACCGACCGGTCCGAAGTCGATTCCCGTCCAGGTCACGACCGTCTCCCCCGTGCGGGAGGTGGCGACTCCCTTTTCATTGCCGATCCCTACCTCACCGCTGCAGCTTGTATAAAGACTTCCGGAAATAAAGCCGTAGGGATCCAGGTAGGCCGGACCGAGGCCCTCGGCCCGGTATTCCAGCTGCGAAATCAGCCGCACCCGGTCGGTTCCGTTCTTCGAGGTGGCCCGCAGATGAAATGCACCGTCTCCGTGCGCCGTCATCGTGACCTCTCCCCCCTTCTGCTCCAGGGACACCAGGTTCGATGCGACGCCGTTGTCATCCACCGCCGTGAACACCACGTCCTGATCCGCTGCCGTCTGCGGGCAGAGAATTGCCCTTGCCCGGAGCACTCTCTGCTCCGGGCGGAACACCTGTCCGTCCTCTGCCGAAAGGACAATCTTCCGCACGGAGACCTCTCCTGCCGGCTTTACCGTGACAACGATGTCCGTCTCTGCATCGTTCTCCTCCACAATCGCCAGCAGCTTTCCGGAGAACAGCCTCCTGCAGCCGGACGCATAGCTGTCATAATCTGTGCTGTCGCCGTTGTCCAGCCCCAGAAGCCGGCCGCCGCTCACCAGGACCTCCACACGATCCGAGGCGTTTTCCACCGGATGCCCGTCTGCATCCTCCGCCGTAATCTCGTAGAAATGGAGCCTTGCCGCCCCCGGCTCTTCGTTTGACTCCCTCCGGAGGAATTCTCTCCCCCCGATCTCTTCCTCCTTCACCGCAAAGTGATCCGTATCTCCGAAGGAGCAACGGGTCTGTCTGGCCACCTCCCGTCCGCCTTCGTAGGCGATTGCCGTGATTTCACCCGGTTCGTAAACCGCCTTCCAGTCCGCGATCAGATGCCGCCCGCTCCCCGGTGCATGATCCAGCTTCTGCCTGCCCAGGCTCACGCCGTTGATCTGCAGCTCAACCTCCTCTGCATTCGAGCAGACGCGAAGATCCACCTCCTGTCCCGGATTAAAGTCCCAATACGGGAATACATGCACCATCGGTGCGGTGTCTGCCGACGTCCATGCAGACTGCCAGACATAAAAGGCATCCTTGGCAAAGCCAGCCGTATCCACCTGACCCAGATACGAATTTTTCGTATGATACGGTGTGGGCTCCCCGATGTAATCAAAGCCCGACCACAGGAACTGTCCCATCGAATAAGAAAGGTCCCTGTCCACGGCAATGCACTCCTCCAGGCTCTTGGCCCCCCAGCTTGTCGGCGAATTCCCGAGGGCCGAGCATTGCTCATCCTCCTCCGCGAGGATCCCTGCTGCCAGCGGGAAGTGATAGATCCCTCTGCTGCTGCAGATGGAGCAGGTCTCCGACCCGTAAATCACCCAGTCCGGATGTTCCGCATGGTGCGGTGCATAATACTTCTCCGAATAGTTGTACCCTGCCAGCTTGTACAGATCCGCACACCGCTGGGTGTTCTCCCAGGGCATGTAATTGGATGCGGCCGTTACCCTCGCATTGCCGAGAGGATCCAGCGCCTCCACCTCCTCCATCAGCATCTTCGTAAGGCTGCGCCCCTTTTCATCGGCGTGCTGATCATAAATCTCATTGCCGATGCTCCACATAATGACGCAGGGATGATTGCGGTCTCTCCGCACAAAGCTTGCCATGTCCCGCGCCTGCCATGCATCAAAAAAGCGCGCATAATCAAAGGGCGTCTTCGAACGCTCCCACATGTCGAAGGACTCGTCCAGCACCAGCAGCCCCATTTCGTCCGCCAGATCCAGTGCCTCTGCCGCAAACGGATTGTGGGAGAAACGAACGGCATTGGCTCCCATCCTCTGCATGATGCGATATTGCCTGCGAAGCGCATCCCTGTGGAAGGCTGTGCCCAGTGCTCCCTGATCCGGGTGCAGGCAGACGCCGTTCAGCTTCACCCTCCGCCCGTTCAGCAGAAAGCCCTGCTCCGGTTCAAAGGAAATCTCCCGAAAACCAATCCGCAGCTTCTCCGTCTGCAGGAGTCTGCTGTCCTTCCCGAGAAGCCGAACCTCCAGAAAATAAAGAGTCGGATTCCCGATGTCCCAGCACACGATTCCGGCCTTCTCATCGAAGTGCAGTGCCCTGCCGACCGCTCTTCTGCACACGGTCTCTCTTCCCGGCTGATCCGCCGTCAATTGCAGAGAGGCCTGTGCCGGTGTCTCCTGCTCTGCTGCGGGCAGAATTTCCCTCCCGTCCGCATCCAGAAGGCGCACCGCCATTCCGGCCTGATGATATTCCGGCGACTCGCTGCGCGATGAGATCTCCGCCTCCACGTGCAGCTCCCATCCGCCGTCTCCTGCCCGGGCCGGGGAAACGTACAGGCCTCCGTCCTCCATGCATACAGAGGGTGCCGTCATCAGCCATACATTGCGGTTGATCCCGGCACCGGAGTACCAGCGCGAGTTCGGCTCCTGAAAGTTCGCGCTCACCATCAGCTCATTTTCCCCGTCGAGCAGCTTTCCCGTGAGCTCCAGTGTGAACCTCGTGTAGCCGTACTTCCACTCTCCAATGCACTCTCCGTTCAGATAGACGCGGCTGTCCATATAGATTCCGTCAAAGATCAGGAATACACGGCAATCTTTTCCCGCCGTTTGCGCCGCCTTCTCCCCGGACCATGTCAGGCTCTTCCGATACCAGCCCGTCCCGTTGCGGTACAGCTCCTTTCCGCCGGTGATCTGCCAGTCGTGCGGAATTCTCACGCTCCGGAACAATCCCCGGTCCGCTGCGTCCCTTGCCTCTGCAAGATCTGTTCCCAGCGGCATCTCCAGAAACTCCCAGCCGTCATTAAAGCTCTCTCTTGTCTTCATGCCTTCCTTCACAATGTGAACCCTTTCCTGTTCTGTTTCCTGTTGCTCCGACCTTTGCTGTACCGACCTTCTCCGGCTCCGCTTCCCGCTCAGGCACCGGTCTCGATTTTCCTGCTCATCCGAAGTGCAGCATCGATCACAGCGTCCATGTCATAGTACCGGTACTCTCCGAGGCGTCCGCCGAAAATCACCTTCGTCTCTTTCCCGGCAAGACTCCGGTACGCTTCATAGAGCATTCCGTTTTTCTCATCGTTGACGGGGTAATAGGGCTCATCCCCCGGCTTCCATTCCGAGCTGTATTCCCGGCTGATGACCGTTTTCGGCAAATCCCTTCCCTCATCATCCTTGCCGAACTGAAACCATTTATGCTCGATGATTCTGGTCCACGGCGTCTCCTCGTCCGTATAATTCACGGCTGCGTTCCCCTGGAAATTCTCCTGATCCAGCACCTCATGCTCAAAGCGCACACTCCGGTATTCCAGGGCACCCAGCCGATAATCATAGAATCTGTCGATCGGTCCCGTGTAGATCACGCGGTCCGCTGCCGCATCCAGCCCGGCCCGGTCCTCCAGGTAGTCCGTATTCAGCCGGACCTCGATTCCGTCTGCATCCAGCATGGCTGCCACCAGCTTCGTATAACCGCCGATCGGAATGCCCTGATAGAGTGCATTGAAATAATTGTTGTCAAAGGTCAGACGCACCGGGAGTCTGCGGATGATGAAGGCGGGCAGCTCCGTGCAGGGCCGTCCCCATTGCTTCTGCGTGTATCCCTTGATCAGCTTCTCGTAGATATCGGTTCCCACCAGACGGATCGCCTGCTCCTCAAGATTTCTCGGCTCCTCTATGCCTGCGGCCTCTCTCTGCTCCCGGAGCTTCTCCGCGGCCTCCGCCGGCGTCACCACACCCCACATCTGATGGAAGGTGTACATGTTGAAGGGAAGAGAATAGAGCTCGCCGCGGTAATTGGCCACCGGAGAATTCGTAAACCGGTTAAATTCCGCGAAGCGGTTCACATATTTCCACACCTCCCTGCTGTTCGTGTGAAAAATATGCGCCCCGTATTGATGCACGTGGATTCCTTCGATGTCTTCGCAATACACATTGCCCGCGATATGCGGCCTCTTATCGACAACGAGCACGGTCTTCCCGCGGTCGGCCGCCTCCCTTGCAAAGACCGCGCCGTACAAGCCGGCCCCCACCACCAGGTAATCGTAATGCGGATGCACCATAATCCCTCCCGTATTCCCTGCAGCAGCAAAACGCCTTGTCCTGCGCCCGACTGATGCATGCTGATAACTGTAACTGCTCAGCACCCATCTCCTCGATGCGGCTGGCCAGAGGTGCTTCGCACCTTGGCCGCCTGTCGATTTCAATCACGAATACGTCCGCAAGCGGCCGATTCCTGCTGAAATCGACAGGTTCTGATCAGTTACTCATTTTGTATAAGATCTCAACTGATTTTGACAGAATATGCTACACTAACCAATGCGCCGCCTGCCCGCGGCGGCAGTCATCATTATAACCAATTTGCATCTGTTTACCACCTGATCCGGAAAGGAAATCCCATGTCCGCCATTGTCCTGAGCAAAATTTTTGAAATGTTCCTCATTTTCCTCTGCGGCTTCGCCGTTTATAGAATCCGTCTGATCGACGCCCCCTGCGTCTCCCGAATGTCGGATCTGCTGCTGATGTTCATTTCTCCGCTTCTCATTTTTGAATCCTACCAGATTGATTTCGACATGGCGCTTCTGCACGGCCTCGTGTGGTCCATTCTGGGCTCTGCCGTCACCTATGCGGTCACGATCCTCCTCTCCGAGGTTTTCTTCCGGCAGGGCACCGGACATGCCGCCATCGAGAAGCTGGCCACGGTATATTCCAACTGCGGCTTCATCGGCATTCCGCTGGTAAACGGGGTTCTGGGAGCGGAGGGCGTTTTCTATGCCACTGCCTACAATGCGGTATTCAACCTGATGCTGTGGACCCACGGCGTTCTCGTCATGAACCGGGCCTGCGGCAAATCCTCCCGGCTCCTCTCTGCGGAAAATCTGAAGAACCTGGTCACCCCGCCCATCCTGGCGGTGCTCTTCGGCATCCTGTGCTTCGTATGTCAGCTGCGGCTCCCCGAGCTGGTCCGGGAGCCTCTGGATATGATTGCAGACATGAACACCCCCCTTGCCATGCTCATTGCCGGGGCCAATCTTGCCCAGAGCCGCTTCCTGGAAAGTCTGCGGAATGTGAGAATTTACCTTATCAGCGCGGTGAAGCTCCTCCTGTTCCCTCTGGTGAGCCTTCTGTTCCTTTTCCTCCTGCCGCTCAATTTCAACGTGGCCTTCACGCTCTTTCTGTGCGTTGCCTGCCCGACCGGAGCTGTCAGCATCATGTTCGCCGACCGGTACGGTCAGGATGCGCCTTACGCCTCCGAGCTTTTCGTCACCACGACGGTGCTCAGCGCCGTCACCGTTCCGCTCCTGTCCGTTCTGGCAGAAGGAATTCTGCTGTAGCGCCCCCGGGATTCCGATATCCCGTGCGGAGCCATCCTGCAGCCCGATGGCTTCTGCAAAAGACATGCCGGACGGCATTTCTGCACAGCACAGCGAAGAAAAGAGTCCCCCGACCGATGCCGGCCGAAGGACTCTTTTTCCGTTCCATAAAATTATGTTATCTGTTCACCACCTGTTGATTTCAATGTGAATCGACCGCTTGCGGACGGATTCACGATTGAAATTGACCGGCGGCCAAGGCCCGAAGGGCCTCCGGCCAGCCGCATCGAGAATTTGCGAAGCAACTTCGAGATGAGAGCTGAACCGTTACAAATTATGAAAATCCTGTTCCTGTGCCGTACTCAGGCCAGTGCCCTGCCCAGTGCTCTGCACTCCTCCAGTGCGTCATCATCCGGTGCGTTCTGGCAGATGGCCGTGGCGGCAACGTTCGCGCCGTCATTCCGGCAGCGGCTCTCCCAATCGCTCATCCAGGCGCCGTCGCCCCAGCCCCAGGAGCCGAACAGGGCGATCTTCTTGCCGGAAAGAGAGCCCTCCACCTCTGTGAACATGGGCTCGAATTCGCTCTCCTCGAGCACCTCCGCACCCATGGCCGGGCACCCGAAGGCAATCGCATCGTAGTTCGCCGCATCCGCCGCCGTGAATTCGGAGCAGCCAAGAACTGCCACATCCGCGCCTGCCGCCTTTGCGCCCTCGACAACAGCATCAGCCATCATTCCCGTGTTGCCGGTTCCCGTCCAATATACCACTGCTACCTTGCTCATACTCTTCTCTCCTTTTCCTGTAAAATACCTGTAATGCTCTCTATCTCCCGCTCTCTCACAGCGCGACGATCAGATCCTCCAGCCGCCTTCCTCTCTCCCAGGAGCGAAGGTACGCACGGGTGCAGCTGTGATAGCTCCGAAAGGTTTGCCGGGCCCTTTCCTCGTCTCCGTACACCCGCCAGCAGCCGATGCACTTGCATCCGACATCCTTGTGGTCAATGAAGCCCTCCACATCCTCCAGCGGATACCCCAGGAACAATCCGATCTCATGCGGAAACTCCTGACTGCAGCGCCTTGCCCGGATCCGTTCGCCCAGCCGCGCAACGCACCGATCCGCATTGCTGCAGTCATAGCCGTATGTCTCCAGAAACTCCCGGATCTCTCTGCGGCCGAACAACGTCTTCAGAACCTCCGGCCGGTAGATATAGAGGAGCACATGCTCTCTGCTGTAATTCAGCGGCACCGCCCGCAGCCCCTTTCGAAGGAAGATCCGGTTCATCTCCCGGATGTCCTGCCTTGCCTCCTCCGGATCGCTGTAAATGAGACTGATCAGATTGGCCGGCTTCATCCCGGCCAGCGTCGGAGAGCAAGCTTCTATCAAGGTCCGTTCCGGCATTCTGTCATCTCCTCCCAGGCTGTTGTCTCCCGGATGTCATGTCCTCTCACCGACCGCCTCCGGCGATGCCGTGCCGCGAAGCAGGAGGAAACCGCACTGCAGTGATTAGACTTAACTAATGAATATTAGCTATATTTAACATCCATAAAGCAGTCTACTACTGTCTGTTGTTTGTGTCAACTAACTTTATGCATGCGGTATCCTCTCCCTTCTTCCGCAGCGGAGGTCCGGTGAGATGTCATCTTTGTGCAAAAGTTCATCTGGATTTTCCATGTGTTTGTGCTAGACTGTTCCTTGGTTCCGGCACCGCCGGTCCGGATGGGTCCGCATCCTGCTGTGCTCTGCACGCGCAGGAGCCGGGATTCCTGTCATGGCAGTTCAGCAGAAGGGACATCTCATGGTTTCATTCACCGTTCACAACATCGGCACATTCATGGCGAAGCTGTTCTCCACGGATTCCTTTGATTCCTTTCTTCTGAAAGAGGCCGTGATCCGTATGGCGGTTACCTATTCCATTGACGGACAGTTAAACAAGGACTTCTACGAAAACGATGTAGCGGATGGCGAAGGCGATCCGGGACATCGTTTTTTCTCGTATCAGCCGTGGAGTGAGGCCCGTCTTCTCTGCCGTGAGATCATCAAGGGCAAGAGGGCTCCCTCCTTTCTGCGGCTGACCCTGTTCCTCAAGCCTCAATATGTGGCTCCTACGCTTCAAAAGGCGGCGGATCTGCAGAACGGCACGCTGGAGAACATCGCCGCCCTCGTTCTGAATATTCGTCTGGATGAAACCGGACTCCATCTGATCACCGGTGTTGCCGCCAAAACCTTCCTCATGGACAAGAGCCCCGACCGCGTCTGGGATCACACCGTGGAACGTTTTCTGGCAGCAAAGGAGATCGCTTTCGTCGCGGAATAGACCGTGGGTCTGTTCCCCCGGGCAATGGGGCCGATGCGGGATGTCGGAGCAATTGCTGTTTGGCAGTCGGACTGAGTCCGTAATTCAAAGGAGGCAATGCATGCAACAGAATTTTGAAAACAATGCGCAGCAGAAAGAGAAACGCGATTTGCTGACACCGCTGGATTTCAGCACAGAGGAACTGACGCGGATGTTCGATCTTGCCGATGACATCCGCCTCCATCCCGCAGCCTATGCCCATCGCTGTGACGGACGGAAAATGGCAACCTGCTTCTATGAGCCGTCCACACGCACCCGGCTTTCCCACGAAACGGCCATGCTCAATCTCGGCGGCAGCATCATGGGCTTTGCCGATGCCAATTCCTCTTCCGCAACAAAGGGTGAAACCGTGGCGGATACCGCAAGGGTCATCTCCTGTTTCGCCGACATCATGGTCATCCGTCATCCCAAGGAGGGCGCCGCGGCCGTGGCTGCGCACTATGCCTCCATCCCGGTCATCAATGCCGGAGACGGCGGCCACCAGCATCCCACGCAGACGCTGACGGACCTTCTGACCATCCGGAATCTCAAGGGGCGTCTGGATCACTTCACCATCGGCCTTTGCGGCGACCTGAAATTCGGCCGCACCGTCCACTCCCTCATCAATGCGCTGGTCCGCTATCCTGAGGTGCATTTCGTTTTCATCTCCCCGAAGGAGCTGCGTGTCCCGGACTACATCACCGAAATGCTGGACGCAAAGGGAATTGCCTATGAGGAATGCATCAGGATTGAGGATGCCATTCAGAGCCTGGATATTCTCTATATGACGCGCATCCAGAAGGAGCGCTTCTTCAATGAGGAGGACTATGTCCGCCTCCGCGACTTCTACATTCTCGACCGTGAGAAGCTCTCCCTGGCCAAGCCGGACTGCTATGTCCTGCATCCGCTCCCCCGCGTCAATGAGATCGCCGTGGATGTGGATGATGATCCGAGAGCCGCATATTTTCAGCAGGTGCAGTTCGGTGTCTACGTGCGTATGGCCGCAATTCTGACGCTCCTTGGACTGGCAGATTGAGAAGGGAGGAACATTATGGCAGCAACCGTTGCGAATAAGCTGAGCATTGGCCAAATTGAAGAGGGCTTCGTTCTGGATCACATCCGTGCTGGACGGGCCATGCGGATCTATCATTATCTGGGTCTGGACAAGCTGGATTGCCCCGTCGCTATCATCAAGAACGCCCGCAGCAGGAATATGGGCAAAAAGGACATTCTCAAGGTGGAATGCGACATTGATTCTCTGGATCTGGACGTCCTTGCCTTCATCGACCGCAACATTACCGTCAATGTCATCAAGAACGGTGAGATCATTGAAAAGCGCAGCCTCAAGCTTCCCCGCGAGCTGCGCAGCGTCATTCACTGCTCCAACCCGCGCTGCATCTCCTCGGTCGAGCGCGGTCTGCCCCATCTCTTCTATCTGGCCGATGAGAGCACCGGCACCTATCGCTGCAAATATTGCGATGAGAAATATGAAGAGTCCGACAGCGAGAATTACCGCTGACCTCCGATCGACATGATCTGTCCGGCGGCCCTTCGGCTTTGCCGCGCAGCAAAGCCGAAGGGTGCGAAGGCATTCGCCGGGCGCCAAAGCGGAAGGATGCGGAGGCATTCTTCTATGCAAAACGGGAGAGAAGGCAGATGCCTTCTCTCCCGTTTTTTCTGAGCTCATCGAATCTTATTGAAGATGATACCTATTTATCCCGCATCTCAGATTTTCTTCGCAAATTCGAGATGCGGGCCGGCCGGAGGCGCTTCGCCTGGACCGGAAGGTCGGAGTCTGTGACGTCTCAGCTCCTGCGCTTTTTAAGGAGCACGCCGACGAACAGACCGATTCCTGCCAGGGACGCCAGTGCAACGCTTCCCCATACGGCCATCCGGCTCTCATCTCCTGTGCCGCGCCCGCGAAGCGTGCCCGTGACAGCAGAGGTGACAGGCGCCGACGCTTCGATCACCTCCGCCGGTGCCTCCGGCGTCTTCTGCAGCACCGCCGCAAGAGGCTCTGCGGCAGGCATCTCCGTCGTGCCGGCTGTCGTCGATGTCGGATTCGATGCCGGTGCTGGCTCCGGTGTCGGTGCAGGCTTCGGTGTACCGTGTGCCGCCTTCAGTGCGAGGCTTCCGCCGTTCTTCATGGTAACGTGCGCATACAGATTTCCGTTTATGGTCTCGAACTTCACGGTATACGCATCCGTATCCAGACTCTCGCCGGCCTTCCCCAGGAGGAACTCGATCACATACTGCCTGAGCGCATCCGCGTCCCATCGTTTCCCATTCGCATCTTCATACCATCCGGTGATGGCGTGTCCGCAGGCATCCAGCTTCCAGTCCTTGCCGACGGCGGGCAGCCACAGTTCCGTGCCCAAATCCCCTGCATACAGATCGTCTCCCGCGCTCTTTGCCGTGTTGTTGCACAACGTGACACCGGCCACAACCCTTGCCCTGGCGGCATGTCCAAGATAGATGCCTCCGCCGTATACCGACGCCTCGTTGCCGGTAAGGAGATCGCCAATCAGCTCCAGGAGATTTCCCGCCTGCTGCTCTCCTTCGGCATTCACCGCGGCACCGGAGCCGTATACCGCAACGCCTGCGCCGTAGGCTCCCCTGTTCCCCGTAATGCTGCTGTTCTTTATCTCGGCCTGACCC
>CAVKMX010000050.1:0-15606 GCA_963657295.1 Clostridium sp. CAG:302 | reverse complement strand
ATTTCAACGTGAATTGACTGCTTGCAGGCATATTCACGATTGAAATTGGCAGGCGGGCGAGGTGCAAGCACCACCAGCCAGCCGCATCGAGGATTTGCGAATGCAAGGAGAAATCCGCGTATGCGGTTTCTCCGCGGCACGGAGTGATTGTCGGCAGCGCTGACAATCACTCCCGGATAGGAGAAAATGCCATCGGGCATTTTCGAGTATCAAATTCGAGATGGGTGCTGAACAGACACACTCATCCGCTTCATTATACCCGCATTTGCGGCAAACCTCCATGCCGGGCAGGATGCGGAATAAAAAAGCCGCACAAGGTAAAGCCTTGTGCGGCGGATACTGCGTCCGACAGGAATCGAACCTGCATTAAAGGCGTCGGAGGCCTCCGTTCTATCCATTAGACTACGGACGCATGGAGCCCGCGGACCATCGTCCCGGCTGCTGCCGGCGTCACCGTGTCCGCGAACTCAGTTAGAATAACACACCCCTCCGGGATTCTCAAGAGGGGAAGTGCAAAAGAAATATCAGATCGTGTCTCTTTCGTCTTCCAGCGTTTCCGCAAGCTCCAGACTGTGCTCCTCACACATCCGGTCGCACAGATCCAGGAACTCATCCAACGGCACATTGTTCAGCTGCTTATTGCCGCGGATGTTGACAGATACCGTACGATCGGCCGCTTCCTTGTCTCCCAGAACCAGAATATACGGATCCTTGTACGTCTTGAAGCCCTTGATCTTGTTCTTCATGTTGTTGTCGCTGTAGTCTGCCTCTACGCGAAGGCCGTTCCGGCGGCAAATCGCAGCCACCTCTTTGGCATATTCGTTGTGCTCCGGCCGAATCGGAACGATGCCGATCTGCATCGGCGACATCCAGAAGGGGAAGCAGCCCTTGAAATTCTCGGTAATAATGCCGATGAACCGTTCCATGGATCCGAAGATCGCGCGGTGAATCATCACCGGCTGTTTCTGCGTTCCGTCTGCCGCCGTGTACTTCATGCCGAAATTCAGAGGCAGCTGAAAGTCCAGCTGGATCGTGCCCATCTGCCATTCTCTTCCCAGGGCATCCTTCATCTTCAGGTCAATCTTCGGCCCGTAAAACGCTCCGTCTCCCTCGTTGATTTCAAAACCGCCTTCTCCGTATTTGTCCACCAAAATCTTTTTGAGATCGGCTTCTGCCTGATTCCAGGTATCGATATCTCCCATATAGTCATCCGGACGGGTGGACAGCTCCGCTCCATAGGTCAGTCCGAATGTTCCGTAAATCTGAGTGGCGATATCCATGATATCGTTGATTTCCGAACCGATCTGCTCCTCTGTCACCAGAATATGCGCATCATCCTGGCGGAACTGCTGCACGCGGAACAGTCCGTTGAGCTCGCCGCTCTTCTCCTTCCGATGGATGACATCCACCTGATTGATGCGGATCGGAAGATCCTTGTAAGAACGGGGCCTGGTCTGATAAACCTTGATGGCATTGGGACAGTTCATCGGCTTGAGCGCATAGGTTTCCTCCTCCGCGGCTCCCTCTGCCGGAGGAATGATGAACATGCCGTCCTGATAGTGCGCCCAGTGGCCGGAGGTCTCCCACAGCTCCTTCTTGCTCAGCACCGGTCCGGAAATCTCCTGATAGCCGTGTTCCTCATGAATTCCTCTCCAGAATTCCAGAAGAGCATTGAACAGCTTCCAGCCTCTCGGCAGCCAATACGGCATGCCCGGTGCAGTCGGGTCAAAATAGAACAGCTCCTGCTGCTTGCCGATGATCTTGTGATCCCGCTCCTTTGCCTCCCGAATGAAATCCTTATGGGCCTTCAGAGCGGCCTTGTCCGGAAATGCATACGCATACACCCGCGTCATCTGATCCCGGTGCTCGTCGCCCCTCCAGTATGCGCCGGATACGCTCCGCAGCTCAAATGCCGCAGAGAGAAGATCCTGCGAATTCTCCACATGCGGTCCGCGGCACAAATCCACGTAATCATCGCCGGTGTAATAAACCGTGATCACCTCATCCTCCGGGAGATCCCGGATCAGCTCCGTCTTGAAGCGCTGCCCGGCGAACAGCTCCATTGCCTCAGCCTTTGAGACTTCCTTTCTGGTCCAGTTCTCCCTGCGCTTCATGATCTCGCGCATCTTCTCCTCAATTCTCTTGAAATCCGCCTCCTGAATGGTCGATCCTTCCGGCAGCACGAAGTCATAATAAAAGCCGTCCGCAATCTGCGGTCCGATGGCATACTGCGTTTCCGGACCATACAGCTCCAGAACCGCCTTTGCCAGGATGTGCGCCAGAGAATGGCGATATACTTCCAGATATTGTTCTTTTTCCATCTTGCTCTCCTTCCTTCCATGGGCAGCCGCATCAGAACACAAAACCCCTGACACTGCATCACAGTGTCAGGGGCGTAGAATACGCGGTTCCACCCTGTCTTATCACTCGTTTCGATGGTAACGGAATCACCGGGCCGGATTGGGGCCGCTCGGAGCTGGTCTTCAGACTGCGTCCCGCCGGATCTCTCTCAGCATCCCCGCCGTCATTGCACAGCCCTCTTTCCGCAGCTGTGTTCCTCCCGGTACATCGAATTTTCCAAGCCTGCCGGCTTATCCGGCAAACGATGTGCCGATACGGGGAGAAATCCTCTCTGTGGCCTTCGTACGGTCCTACTCGTCTCGTCAACGCTTTCCGGAAACGAACCGTCGGAGAACGTTCCGTCCGCTCCGTTCCTCAGCCACAAATGATACCTTTCCGGTTCTCAAAAGTAAAGAGGGTCTTCACATCTTCACGCGCAATCACCCCGGCATTCGGAAGGAGCCAGGGGTCGTTCCGTACCTTTCCAGTTCGCCCCGCCTGCGATGGTAGATGTACAGGGAATTGGACAGATAATCTCCCGGCAGGACTACGGTGCGGTTCACGTCTGCAATGATGGGCAGCAGTCTTTCCGGTTCCTGCAGATCCCCGGCCTGCAGCACAATCAGCTCATGAACCGAACTGGGGATGACGTACAGATCTCCCTGCAGTTCCTCCGCAATCTCCGCTAGAAGCCCGGGGTAGAGCATCACCGAGGCCCCGTATCCCGCCGCCTCGCAGCTCAGCACATACAGCGGTATCCACTTCTCCTCCGGTGTTACCGGAATCTGCAGAATATCCTGCATCGGCCGGAAAATCGGCGGATGCAGAATTCCGCTTTGCGTCGCCGCCTGCCTCATCAGCTCATACAGATCCAGTCCCCAGCATTTCAGATCCTTTTGATAAATCGGTATCTGACAGTCCCTGCTCTCGTTCCCGAGGTAAAAAAAGGTAATCGCAAGGTCCTCCCAGTGAATATGTGCAAGGGGCTCCAGCTCCCTGCAGTAATGCTCGTAATTCAATATTCTTATGCAGATGAACTCCTGAATTTCCTCATACGCATGCGAATCCGACAGAAATGAAGCGTGTCCCATACTGTTCTCCTTTCATGCATTCCATGGATACCGGATTGCTGCACTCCCGCAATCCTCCTTCAGCATCAGGCAATCCACCAAAAAAGGCAGTGAAAACCCTTCGGTTTTCACTGCCTTTTGAATTCGCGCAGCGCTGCACGATGAACGCCGTTCCCCTTCCGCTTCATCGGAACCGGCTCATCGGAAATGCCGCACACCCCGGAAGGGCAGCTGACGCTGCTCTTCCGATCCATGATCCTGCCGCACCAACAGCTCAGGCCCTGGAAAGATACTCTCCGGACCTTGTGTCGATCTTAATCTTATCGCCAATGTTGCAGAACAGCGGTACCGCAACCTGTGCACCGGTCTCAACCGTTGCAGGCTTGGTGGCGCCGGTAGCGGTGTTGCCCTTGAAGCCGGGCTCTGTCTCCGTAATCTCCAGCTCCACGAACATAGGGGGCTCAATGGCGAATACCTTGCCGTTGTAGGAGTCGACCTTCACCATGTCGTTCTCCTTCACAAACTTCATATTGCTGCCGCACACGTCCGCGCCAAGGCTGATCTGCTCATAGGATTCTGTATCCATGAACGTCCACATATCTCCATCCTGATACAGATACTGGTAATCTCTGCGGTCAATTCGAACCTGCGGAAACTTCTCGGTCGGACGGAATGTTGTCTCCGTAACACCACCGTTGATGATGTCCTTCAGCTTTGTTCTGACGAAGGCTGCTCCCTTGCCGGGCTTAACGTGCTGGAATTCAATAATCTCGTAAACGTTACTGTCCTTCTCAATCGTAACGCCATTTCTGAAGTCACTGGCTGTGATCATGTAGCAATCCTCCTGGAGTATAAAAGTCACAATTACATGGGTCATGATACTCTGATTCCGGTTCCTTTTCAAGGCTTTTCTGCCGGCTGCCCCATGCTCCGCTGTTCTCCGGCTACAGTTCATTCGCCCGCCGGTGACGGGTCCTGGCGGAGCTGTCCGTCCTGGGGACGTTCTCCGGCTGCAGCGCAGATACCGACCGGCCGCTTCTTAGCCGGCATTCGTCTCACGCTTCTTTTTCGCTGTCTCTGCAGCCTGCTTCTCCCTCCACTTCACCGCCATTTTATGAAGCGCCTCTTCGCCCGCCGGCGGTGTCTTCTTTTTCTGTGACAGAAACCATTCATAGGCGTCGCAGGTTTCCGCAACATCCGCAGAATAGCAGACCTGCTGTCCGTGATCCAGCCAGAGAATCCGCGTGCACAGCTCCCGCACCTGCGGCATCACATGCGAGACCAGAATGGCTGTGACGCCTCCCTTGATGATCTCCTGCATCTTGTCCCCCGATTTCTTCCGAAAGGCGCCGTCCCCCACAGACAGGACCTCATCCAGAATCAGAATGTCCGGATGCACCAGACAGGCAATCGAGAAGGCCAATCGCGATTTCATGCCGGACGAAAGCTGCTTGAACGCATGATCCTGAAATTCCTCCAGCTCCGCGAAGCGAATGATCTCTTCATATTTGGAATCCAGGAATTTACGCGTATACCCAAGAAGCGCACCTCTTAGGTACGTATTCTCCCTGACGGTCATATCATTGTCGAAGCCGCTCCCCAGCTCCAGCAGCGCCGCCACATTTCCTTTAACCTGAATTTCCCCTTCGGTAGGCAGCATAATGCCGGTGACCGCCTTCAGGAGCGTTGATTTCCCGGCTCCGTTGGACCCGATGATCCCCAGCATTTCCCCCTGTTCGAGATCAAAGCTCACGTTCCGATCCGCCCAGAACTCCTTGATTTCATAATTTCCGGTCAGCTTGCGGATGATGAACTCCTTCAATCCGATGGATTTGAAATCCCCCGTCACGTAGCGAATGCTCACGTTGTCGCAATGAATTGCAATCTGATTCATAGTTGTCCCTACCCGTCCCGGATTTCTACAGTGACGCAATTACAGGTAATACAGAAATGAGTGGCTGCACTTCTTGTAAATCAGCATGCCGATGCACAGATAAAATGCCGCATAGAACACGCACAATCCATGATAAGCCAACGACGGAACGATTCCGTCGATGACGATGAGCCGCATGTACTTGATATACACATAAACCGGATTCAGATACAGTGCCCTCTGCAGCGCAGGAGAAAGCCGGTCCACCGAATAGAACACCGCAGACATATAGGTGATCAGTGTCAGGAACACCTCATACAGATACTGAATATCCCGAAAGAACACGAACAGTGCGGAAAGAATCGCGCCGATGCCGATGTCCATAACGAGAAGACACAGAATCGGGAAGACCAGCAGCAGCATCGTCGGCCGGAAGGTGATGCCGTCCAGAATGCAGAAGGCAAAATAAACCAGCAGCGTCAGTCCGAAATTCACCAGGGCCGATACGTTTTTGGAGAGGAGGAACAGGTATTTCGGCACATTGATCTTGGTAAAGATCTTGGCATTGCTCATCAGCGACTGCATACCGTTTTTGGTCGATTCCTTATAGTACGACAACACGATGGTGCCGGTAAACAGGTAGGTTGTGTAGTGATTGATCTCCTTGCTGAAGAAATTCGAGAAAATGACATCCATGACGAGCAGCGTCAGGAGCGGTGAGAGAACGGACCACGCCATTCCCAGAATGCTCCTCTTATACTTCTGCTTGAAGTCGCGCTTGACCAGCTCCTCGAACATGAACTGATATTTTTGTGCCTTAGCCAGCATGTTGTTCATCTCTTCTCTTCTGTACCGCAGTCTGCCTGCGGCCTCACGATATTTCCTTTATTTCTCCGCGAATCCGGAAATCAGCACCTTCCCCAGCTTCTGTTCCAGGATTCCGCAGCTGTGTCTCCACAATGCAGCCGCTCCCATGATCACCAGGCTGTTCCCGATGGCCAATGCTGCATAAATTCCCGTCCTTGCCGTTCCGGACAACGCAGCCAACGCCGGAACCTCATTGATATGCTGTGCATAATACAAATGTCCCAGATACAGCGGCAGGCTCCATCTCCCCAGGAAATCCGCAGCGGGGCCCACCTTTCTGCAGATCCGCTCCAGCCCCCAGCCGGCAAAGGTAACTACAATCACGAGCAGCAGCAGGAACATGAAGAAATAGTCCTCTTCCGAAGGCTTCCCCAGCATCATATAGCGGACCGCCAGGAACAGCCCCGCCAGCTGGAACAGGGCCGCCAGCACATTTCCCGGCACCGTCAGTCCCCTCGGTGCCCTTCTCCGGCACCTCTCCGCCGCCTTCCGGGAAACCACTCCGGCGCACAGCCCGGCCGCCGTCCGGAGGAGCCCCTTCCAGAAAAGGCCGGTCCACACAACCGGATCGCGCGGATGCCCGTATTCCCGGCAGAGCCACCCGTAAAGAAACAATGCCGTCAGCGGACAGAGGATATGGGTCATCATATCCTCATATTTTCGCAGCAGCGGGTACAGCACCGCCATCACGAGCAGCATCGCGGATAAATACCACATGACGCCGTTGATCCCGTGAATGAACAATCCGCTCATTTTCACCAGCGTAAGCTCCCAGAAATCGTTCCGGAAGGCATCCCAGATCTGCCCGGGACTCAGCCTGCGCACCGCTGCAATGAAGACAAATCCGATAACCCAGGAAATGAGAAATTCCGGAAGAAACCCCTTCAGCTTGTGAAAGAGAAACTGCAGCGTCTCTTTCCCCAAAGGACACGGTTCCTTTCCTGCCCGGCTTCCCGCCGTATCTCTCTGCCCGGCCCGCCCCACGCTGACCTCCAGAAGATACCCGGAAACGAACAAGAAAAACTCGACGGCCAGGGAGCCGCCGAGAAAATAACAATTCTCGTCCCCCAGAAAATATCTGGAGTGATGAAGAACCACAATGCCTGCAAACAGGAAACGGAGCAATTCAATGGTATGATTGCGTTCTCTCACGTTTGCTCCCTTTCTCCTCCTACCGACCGTTCGTCCACTCCAGCACCTGATCCGCAATTCTTGCGGAGGCTTTTCCATCATCCATGCAGCCCTTGTCTGCCAGAAATTCCGTCACCCTCTGTTGGAACAGCTTTTCATCAAAGTTCAGGATGCATTCCTCCAGCTCATCGGAATTCGTGGAAACCGGAAAGGGCGTATCCTCCAGCCGAAAATAGAAGCCGCGTTCATTGTCATACCGATCTCTGTCCATTGCAAACAGAAAGCCGGGCTTGCGCAGCAGCACAAAGTCATAGATCCAGGAGGAATAATCCGTAATTCCGCAATCTGTGAACGCCAGCAGGGACTGCATATCCGGATACTCTGTCACATTGATGACATTTTCCGAACGGATCAGGCTCTTCCTGGTGCCGTTCTTCTTATCATTGTCATGGTAACGGACCATCAGCTTCCAATCTCCGCCGAAGCGTTTTTCCAGAGCCTGCTGTGTCTGATCCGCATCAAGATCATACACCGCAAAGTTATGGTCGTCACGGAAGGTCGGTGCATACAGTGCGAACCGGGTCTCCGGGTCCAGCCCGTTGTCCCTGCAGAACTCACGCCGCAGGTATTCACGCAGTCCCTGGGACGCCGGAAAGAAAATATCGTTTCTGGCATGTCCGAGCTTCAGGATCGGCGTTTTCTCCCAGAAGGTCTCCCGGAATACACGGTCCTCAAAGTCAGAATTTGAAATGACATAGGATGTCAGTTTTCCCGTCCGTCTGGCCGCGATCGGCCAGGAAACATTGGTATTGTAATGTGCCGGATCAAACCGCTTGATCCCCAACGAGCCATGCCAGGTCTGCGCTACAATCTGATCCTTTCGCACCGGAAAAGGATAAAATTTATCTCCAAGGAGCGAATTGGTGAGGAGAACCCTCGCGGCAGCCGCTGCCTGAAAATATTCATAGGTGTTCGTTTTGACAAAGTGAACATGCTCCCTGATATACTCCCCGGTGAGACGCAGCTCCTCCGCTGCACGGATCTCCTCCTCCGTCGGGTTCTCCACCTTATGCCCGCCCGAGAGGCGTTCCACGCGCTTCGACATCAAACGATCCCTGGAGAGAATTTCCGCAGCATCCATGCCGGCTGCGGCCGGGTTGGTCACGCTCCAGTATATTTCCACCGGAGCTCTCCTGCGGACCAGCTCATCGCTGATATATTTCAGGTTGCAGGAGACTTCATGGGCAAAAGGAAAGAACATCACCTGATTCGGGATCGTGTCCGTATTCTTCCATTGCAGCGCTCTGGCGCCGTATCCGATCTTGCGGTCTGCCCACGCGAAAAACTGCTGAAAGCAATTGCCGATTCTCTTAAAGAACTTGCCCTCCACCATGACCGGCCAGAGGCGCCTGCATTTCTTAAGGATTACCTTTCTGATTCCACTCATAAATTCCGTTTCAATCTGTGTATGCAGCAGATCCGCTGCTGCATTTTCTGCTATAAGCCAAAGGCGTTGGAGCTTTCTCTGGCATTCTCAATCGCTTTGAAAATAAAATAATCAACCGGGGTCGTGATCTTGATATTCTCCGTCTTCCCCTCCACCGCATACAGCTTATAGCCGTAATGCCGCATCATGCTGGCAGAATCGATGAAGTCTGTTCTCCCCTCTCCCCGTGCCTTTTCATGCGCCGCAAGAAGGTCCTGCACATAAAAGCACTGCGGAGCCTTGGCGACCTGGCAGACGGAGCGGTCCAGAATATTCCCCACTTCCCCGTTCTGTGATTCCGTAATGATGGTTTCCGTTGCAGGCGTCACCGTGACTGCTGAGCCATGCTCCCTCACACAGCGGATCGCCCGGGTAATTGTATCCGGATCCACCAGCGGCCGCACGCCGTCATGCACCAGCACCACCGAATTGCCTGCGAAAATCTCATAAATCTTGCACAGGCCGTGATAGATGGACTCCTGTCCGGTCTCTCCCCCCGGCACAATGGCCTGCACCTTGGTGATGTGGAATTTGTTGCACAATCTCCACATCTTCTGTATATACTCCTGCAGACAGGCAATCACAATCCCGTCCACATCATCGTTGTTCTCGAACTTCTCGATGGTGTGAATGATGATCGGCTTGCCGTTAAGCTCCAGGAACTGCTTCGGCACACCGGAGGTGTGCATTCTTTTCCCTGTCCCCCCTGCAAAAATAAGGGCCACATTCATGCTCTTTCGGCTCATCGGATCGTGTCTTCCTCCATCTGTCTCTGTTCCTCATCTGCATTCCCCGTCTCGTTTTGCGGACGCTTCAGAGAAAACGGGGCAAAGAAAATGTGCTGTTCCCGTTCCGATTCCTGCGGGATTCTGCGGTAATCCCCGTACAGCCGCGTGAGATACTTCTCATAATCCGCTGCCACCGGATAAAAGCCGTCTCCGTATGCCGTAAGGACCGGCGGCACCAGTTCTTCGCGGTGATACAGTTCCCGGAAGAAATGTCCTCTTCCGGAAGGAAAAGAGACGTAAACGGAATTCCCGTTTCTGCAGCTTTGATAAATCCGGTCGCAGTGCCTCGTCCAGCTGTCCAGACTGCGGAAGGCAGTCAGTCGGCCGATCCAGATCTTGATCCGGAAGATCCTCCTGCAGCGCCTCCTCTGCGCAGGGTCTTCGATTCCCCCCGCCAGTCTCATGAGCTCCCCGGCATCTCTCCTGAATTTCGCACAGGATTGAAGAAAGCCTGCCGCCATGCAGCGTGTCCCGTGCAGTTTCCTCCGCAGCGGATTGTCATAGGTGTTCTCCATCGGGAAAATATCGATAAACGCGCCGCATTCCTCGTTCCGAAAGTCCTCTCTCGTTTTTACGGAGGTCCCCTTCAGAAGAATGCGCGAAAGAGTAAGGCCGTACCCCGCCGTCGTCTGCGGCGTATGAACCCAGTAACGATCCCCGTATTCTCTTGCGAAAATCTCAACGAAGCGGTCGTGATCTTCCCGCGGCATGTTGACATCCACGTCATCATCCCACGGAATGAAGGCATGGTGCCGAACCGCCCCGAGGCAGGAGCCGCCCCCGAGAAAGAAGGTCAGCCCATGCCGACGGCAGCATTCCGCCAGATCCGCCAGCATTCCGTCCAGTGTCGTCTGCAGCTCATGCAGCTGCACGTCGGTCAGCACAACGGCCTGCTCCGGCTTTATGGTTTTGAAAACATCAACCGTCGATAAGCCCATCGTTCTCTCTGCTACACTTCATATTTTTCGTGAAGGAATTTTGCCCGCAGGAACTTCACGCCCTTTTTCCACCAATTGACCCGTTCGACATACAGATACGGCAGCACCTTGATGTCGGAATGCGAGAGATTGCCGCACTCCACCTGATAGCGCAGCCACACATTCAGAATCAACTCTCCGACCCGTCCGCAGTATCGTCCCTGAAAATAGGAATATCCGCGGATATCGACTTCCTTCTCCAGCTCGAACAGAATCTCGAACAGCCATCTGCAGTACGCATCCAGCGTGTTCCGTTCCATGATCATCATATTGAACATATGTCCTGATGTCTCTGTCATCACCCGGTCAAAGGCCGGCAGATATTCCGGATACCGTTTCTCCAGAATGGTTCTGGTCTTGTCCATATGCTCGATGTAATGGGAATGCTCATAGTGAGAATAAAGGCTCTCGATGAAATAGCGGCGCTTGGCCGGGACGAACACCTTGTACCTTCCCAGCATCGGAGCAAGCTCCTGATAGGTCAGCACCTTATCAAAGATGTCTCCCCTGATGCCGGAACGATGCGTTCTCCCGTTTCCGCGGAAATGCCGGCGGTAATGCACCAATCCGATGTAATCCGTGTGAATGTGCTTCCACGCCCAGTACAGTCCCGTCAGCTCACAGAAATACGGATTGCGGGAGCTGATGTTGCAGCCGATGTTGTCTTTGATGTATCCCAGCTCCGGCTCCTGCCCCTGTCCGGTCTTCTCTATGGCCGCTCCCACATGCACCGGAAGATACATGGGATCCGACGGCATGCGGTACTGCTTATGTGTAGTGACGATGATTTTCACCGTCGGATGTTTGTGCTTCTCCCCTGCCATAGCGTCAGATATTCTGCCTCTTCAGATCCTCGGTTACGAATTCCTCACCCGTTGTGGTGCGCAGGAGCTCCTTCGATGCCGCCGACAGCCCGTTCGAAAGACAGGCATCCGACAGATCACAGGTAGAACACGCATCCAGCTCCGCCTTTGTAATTCTGCCGTCCCGAAAATCCCGGACTGCCGGGATTTCATACATCGAATACTTCTTCCTGCGGTAGAACCGCAGGAATTTATGATGAAAGACCCAGAATGCAGGCTTCCAGATGTATTTATGCATGGCCGGAGACACCGAGCCGATCATCCAGCACGCACGGTCACAACGGCGCACCCTGGCTCGAACCTCCTCGGCCTGAGCAGAATTCCACACTTCATCCCAGGTCTTATCCGTCAGATTCCCCATGACCTCCTTCTCCTTCGTGCCATTGCACGGCATGACGTCCCCGTAGGGATCAATGAAGAAGGTATCAAAGGACATATCGCAGGGCAAAAGGCGTTTCTGGCCGTAAATGTAATTGATCAGCCCATGGTTAAAATAAGCCCGGAACCACTTCTTGGGCTCCTTGGAGTCCAGCAGACGGTTAACCAGGTCTTCAAAATGCCGGGCCACCATTGGCCTGTCGTGAATAATGTTCTTTGCTTCTACAAAATAAAAGGAATTGTGGAGACTGGCCGTGGCGAATTCCATTCCCAGCTGATCGGACAGATTGTAGAGCGGCACCAGATCAGGTGCATTGCGATCCTGCACCGTCATGCCGAAGCCCACATCCTTCAGTCCCATCTCCCGAAGCTTGCACAGCGTATCGTATCCGCGCTGAAAGCCGTTCTCCAGACCCCGAATCTCATTGTTGGTCTGCTCAAGGCCCTCGATGGATATGCGGATGCCGACATTCGGAAACTCTCTGCACAAATCCAGAATGCGCTCTGTGAAAAATCCGTTGGTGGAGATCACGATGCGGTCGGACTTCTTCAGAAGCTCCCGTACAATATCCTTCAGATCCGAACGTATGAAAGGTTCTCCGCCGGTAATGTTGGTAAAATACATCGGCGGAAGTTTCCGGATGGTCTCTAACGAAATTTCCTCCTCCGGAAGAGAGGGTGCCTTGTAGCGATTGCACATGGTGCATCTTGCATTGCACCGGTAGGTGACAATCACCGTTCCGTTTAACTTTTTCATAACTCCCCTGGGAAGGACGCATTCCCTTAGCAATTAACGTCCACAAGAGTAGCCGCTCCCTGCATATGAATCCGTTCGCTCTCCGCCGGTACAAAAAAAGTATCTCCTTTGGAAAACGGCAGACATATACTCTTACAAGATAACACTCCGGCTCCGTCTGTGCAAATCAGCACATGGAAGGACGACGCATCTGTCCGGAACAGAACATCGGAAACGGTATGAAGGAGAATCCGCTTCACCTCGAAATACCTGCAGCGGCACAGAAACTCCGAGGCGCAGCCCGGACGATACCGCAGAACACGCATAGGCTGCCTCGGTGAATCACTTCCCTTCAAATCCGCCACCTCAAGAGCCTTCTCCAGATGCAGCGGGCGTTCCTTTCCCGTCTTATCCTTCCTGTGATAGTCATAGAGCCGGTAGGTCAGATTGGAGCTCTCCTGTACCTCCAGAATCAGACATCCCGCGCCGATGGCATGCACCGTGCCTGAGGGAATATAGAAAACATCATCCTTTTCTACCGGAATGTGCAGAAGCTTTCGTTCCAGTGTCCCGTTCTGTATGCTCTCCCGCACCGCCTCCGGCGACATGTCGCAGGCAAACCCATGGACCAGCTGTGATCCCGGCAGTGCCTCCACCACATACCACATTTCCGATTTGCCGAGCTGTCCTCCCTCCTGCCGTCTTGCATAATCATCATCCGGGTGCACCTGCACCGACAGATCCGATGCGGCATCGATGAATTTCACGAGGATAGGAAGCTCCCCTCTCTCTACGGCTTCCGGCATGCTCCTGGCCGGATGCGTCCCCATCAGCTCCGGATGCTCCTGCAGAAGGTCATGAAGCGATCTGTCCGGAACATCCGCCAGATAGGACAGACCATCCGGGTGGGTAGAGCACTCCCAGGTTTCGGCCAGGGGCAGGAGCTCCGATTTCTTGCCGAATCCCTCCTGCAGCCTCATTCCTCCCCACAGATAATCCTTCCCCGCCGGCAGCAGCCTGATGGGCGCCCGCAGCATATCTGCATCAAATCTCCAGCTCGAATTTCTGCTTATCATGCACGCTGATCTCTTTTCCGATCTGCACTTCAATGATCTTGAGCTCCGTATCCGCAACAATGGTATGTCTGCATCCGGCCTGCATGGTGATGACATCACCCTGCCGTACCTTCTGTTCCATCCCGTCCACAATGGTGCGGCCCTCTCCTGCGATGATGTTCCATATCTCATCCCGGTGCGCATGGCTGTGGTAATTCATCTGATGGCCTTCCTTCAAGGTCACCAGAATGGTCAGGCTCTCTTTTTCCACATCCAGCACCTGAAAGGATCCCCAGGATTTCTCCGCGAACATCACCTTCTGGTCCATTGCATCCACGAAGGGCTTGATGTAGCTGGACTGTTCCTTGTCGGAAACCAGAATTCCCTCCGGAGAGGCTGCCACCACGGCGTTCTTCAATCCCATGACGAGGATCGGTACATTCAGTTCATTGACGACATCCACGTTTTCGCAGGTTTCGTTCAGCGTGCCGTTCCCGATCACCGGCTCTTCCATGGCTTCTGGCAGTGTATTCCAGGTTCCCATGTCCTTCCAGTCGCCGGCAAAACGCATCACCTGGATCCTGGGCTCATGCTCCGCCACCGCGTAATCAAAGGAAATCCTGTCTACGGTCTCGTACCTGCTGAACAAATCACTGTAATCCGTAAAATCCATGCGCTCATGCGCTTTCCGGAGAACATAACCGATCTTATAGGCGAATACACCGGCATTCCAGAGAGCACCGGCTGCGATATACTCCTGTGCCGTCGCCGCGTCCGGCTTCTCCCGGAAGGTGCATACCGGACTCACGCTGTCCTTGGAGGCCGGAATAATATAGCCGTATTTCTCCGATGGATAGGTCGGTTCAATTCCCATCAGGGTCAGATTGCAGTCATCCTTCTCCGCCAGGCGGGACAGCTCCTTCAGCGCTTCAAAATAATCATCGTTCACGTAGGGATCCACCGGGCACACCACCACCGGTTCATCCTCCGAAACCCTCTTCACATCGTGAAGGTACGCCGTAGCCAGTGCGATAGCCGGAAAGGTATCTCTCCTGCACGGCTCCAGCGAAATGCCGATCTCCTCCCCCAGCTGATTCTTCAGCTGCGAAACCTGCGACCGGCTGGTGGCCACCGTCACCGTGGCCTCCGGATCCACCTTGCGGATCTGACGGTACATCCTCTGCACCATGGATTCGTATTCTCCCTCTCCGGCCGGGAAAATCTTGATGAACTGTTTGGAGCGTACATCATTGGAAAGAGGCCACAGGCGCTTTCCGGAGCCCCCGGACAACAGAATAATATGCATAAAACCTCCGTCTTTTGTAACAGGCACTCGCAGAAACTCGGAGCGCCATCGGGCGCTCCGAGTTTCACCGCTCGGCCCGCATGGGATTGCTGAGGAAATCCTGATACGTCAGCCGAATGCCGTCCTCCAGTGACGTCACGGCCTCCCAGCCCATGGCTTTGGACTTCGACACATCCAGGAGCTTTCTCGGTGTCCCGTTCGGCTTGGACGGATCCCAGCGGATCTCCCCCTTATAACCGATCACCTTGGCCACCAGCTCGGTCAGCTCACGGATGGTCAGCTCCTTCCCGGTTCCGGCATTCACCGTCTCATTCCCGGAATAATGGTTCATGAGGAAGACGCACAGATTTGCCAGATCATCCACATACAGAAATTCACGAAGGGGTGATCCGTCCCCCCAGCAGGTCACATACGGAAGATCCTGCTCCTTTGCCTCATGAAAACGGCGAATCAGAGCCGGCAGCACATGACTGTGCGTGGGATGATAATTGTCATTCGGTCCGTAAAGATTCGTCGGCATGACCGAAATATAATCCGTACCGTATTGGCGGTTCAGAAATTCGCAATATTTCAATCCGGAAATCTTGGCCAGTGCATACGCCTCGTTGGTTTTCTCCAGCGGGCCGGACAGCAGGCAGTCCTCCGTCATCGGCTGGGGTGCCATGCGCGGATAGATGCACGAGCTTCCCAGGAACTCCAGTTTTCTGCAGCCGTTCTGCCAGGCGCTGTGCACCAC
>CAVKMX010000049.1:0-15861 GCA_963657295.1 Clostridium sp. CAG:302 | reverse complement strand
GCCTGCAAGCAGTCAATTCACGTTGAAATGTGGCAGGTGCTGAACAGATACAAACTGTGGTAGAATAAGCCCTGTATGAACAGACGACAGCAACGATAAGGAGAAGACAAATGTCATACACATTCGCGGCATCACCGGCCTACACGGTACGTCCAGGCACCATGATCGTGCAGGGAGGCGTTGTCTTCAGCGCTGTTTTCCATGACTGCACCGACTGCGGTCTTCTTCTGTATCATCTGCCGGATCTTGAGACAGTCCGCATTCCCTTTACCGATGACTACCGGTACGGAAGCCTGTATTCGGTGAAGCTCCTCGACCTGAATCCGTCGGAATGGGGATATCGCTATTACCGCGATGACCGTACCTTCTGCGATCCCTATGCCAGAGAACTGATCCATGCCAGAAGGGGCAGCGAGAGCCTTGTTCTCTCCAGGCCCTTTCCTTATGCTGAGGATTCGCTGCCGGCCTACGGCAGCACACGCCATAAGAGCTGGTCGGAGCGCGTCCTGTACTGCATGCATGTTCAGGGGTTCACCGCTTCCAGGACCTCCCATGTCCGGGCCAAGGGGACCTTTCAGGGTGTTGCTGAGAAGATTCCCTATCTGCAGCGGCTCGGGATCAACGGCGTGGAGCTGCTGCCGGTTTATGAGCTCCGTGACCCGAAGCGTGCGTCCTACTGGAATTTCGGCGAGGGCTGCTACTTTGCCCCGAAGGCGTCCTATGCACAGACCTCCACACCGCAGATCGAATTCCGGAGCATGGTGGATGCCCTGCATGCCGCGGGAATAGAGGTCTTCCTGCAGCTGTATTTTCCGGACACGGTAACCATCCAGACGCAGCTGGAAACCGCCCGGTTCTATGTGACGCACTACGGCATTGACGGCTTTCACCTGAAGGGCAGCGCAGCTGCTCTGCAGACCATCGCCTCAGATCCGATGCTCAGCGATACCGCGATTCTGTACTATACCTTTCCCTATGAGGAGCTGCAGAAAAAGGATCAGGAGAATCCCAGCACCGGAAAGCCCTCTGTCCGGCATCTCTGCGAGTATACGGACGATTTTCAGACACTGGCACGCCGCTTCGTAAAGAGCGACAATCAGGTACTCCGGGAGTTCGTCAAGGCCTTTGTGTCGGTCCCCGCCGGGCACGGACGCGTGCATTATGTCACCAATTATGAGGGCTTCACTCTGATGGACCTCGTGTCCTACAACTGGAAGCACAATCAGGCCAACGGCGAAGACAACCGCGACGGCACCGACGCCAACTGGAGCTGGAACTGCGGCATCGAGGGCCCCAGCTACAAGAAGGACATCCGTCAGCTGCGGGGGAGGCAGCTTCGGAATTTTATGACCCTGAATCTTCTGGCGCAGGGAACGCCTTTGCTCCTTGCCGGGGATGAGCGCTGCAATTCTCAGGGAGGCAACAACAATCCCTACAACCAGAACAACGAGACCGGTTGGCTGAACTGGAAGGAAACGGCAGACAGCCGGATGCTCCTTTCGTTCACACAGCAGCTCCTGCAGTTCCGGAGGAAACACGCCGTGTTCCGAAGATCCGTTCCCTTTACCTTTAATGATCCGGCCGCCATCGGGTACCCGGATGTGTCGTTTCACGGAAGAGAGGCCTGGAAGCCGGATCTTTCCGGATATTCCCACACGGTCGGGATCCTGCTGCCGGAATTCTATGCACCGGAGCATCCCTCGGACTCCTTCCTGTATCTGGCGCTGAATATGCATTGGCACAATCAGCCCCTGGCCCTGCCGAAGCTCCCGCCGAGCTACCGGTGGAAGCTCCTGCTGGATACCTTCCGGGAAACACCCTTTTCAGACACGCCGGAGCGCATTGAGGATCAGCGTTTCGTAAATGTGCGCGGCCGCTCGATTCAGATCCTGACGGCGCAGAGGGAGCAGCTGCCGACCGCCACCGTCGGCATTCGCCGCACATGATGAAAGAATATGAATGATGCAGAACACAAACACAGACATACCACGGGCGGCAGCGGACGGACGAGCCGTCCGCCTATTACGCTGCACAAGACGCTGGCGCATTTCCGCACCATCACGCATCACCGGCATCTGGTATTCCTCGGATGCCTTCGCGTGGGACTGATCCGCCAGGGCCTCCTGCATGATCTGTCCAAATACAGTCCTTCGGAATTCTGGGTCGGTGCACGGTACTACCAGGGAACCCGTTCGCCCAACAATGCAGAAAGAGAGGACACCGGGCTTTCCACCTCCTGGCTGCACCACAAGGGACGGAACAGGCACCATTACGAATACTGGCTGGATTATTCCACCCGATCCGACGGCGGCATCAACGGCTCCGGCATCCTTCCCTGCCGCATGCCTCTTCGTTATGTCATTGAGATGTTCATGGACCGCATTGCCGCCTCCAAAACCTACAACGGCGCCGCTTATCGGCAGACCGATGCGCTGGCCTACTACAGAAGAGGGAACACGGCACGCTTTCTGCATCCGGACACGGCGCGGCTCCTGGAGGAACTGCTCCGGCTCCTGGCAGACGAGGGAGAGGAGGCAGCCTTTGCAAGGGCACGTCACCTCCTGAAGGAGGGCGATTATCCTCACCTTTCCGACAGGAATCCGTATGCGAAATAACTGACCCGGCGTCTGCTCGCGTCTGCTCTGATGCCCCTGCACCGGCATCAGAGAATTTTGCCGTGCGAAAACGCGCGGCCGGAAAGGCTGCTATGCTCATTGGCGAATCTGCCTTGTCTCTGGACGAGGCCATCGGCTCCGTTCTGACCAATGCGGAACGGGAGCGCACCGGAATCGGCATGCAGAAGGAGAAATCCCTGCACGCCATACTGAAGAATTACAAGGACCCCGATCCGCTGCACCAGGAGGTCCCCATCGGCTCCTACATTGCAGATATCTGCAGCAGGGAGCAGCATACGATCACGGAGATCCAGACCGCCGGCTTCGGCTCCATGCGAAGCAAGCTGTCTGCCTTTCTGCCGGATTATCAGGTGACCATCCTGCATCCGATTCCGCACCGGAAAACCGTCTGCTGGATTGATCCGGAGACCGGGATGCCGGCCGGGCGCAACGTCTCCCATTTCATCGGCAGTCATTATGAGCTTTTCCGGGAACTGTCCGCCATTACGGATTTCCTGACCGATCCGAATCTCCGGATCGAATCGGTTCTCATCGATCTGGACGAATACCGGCTGCAGGACGGTTGGGGAAATGACGGGAAACGCGGGGCCCACCGGTTCGACCGGATCCCCTCCGCCGTTGTCTCGGATCTGATCCTGGAGCGGGCCGAGGATTATGCGGTGTTTCTCCCCCGGACAGGCCTTGCGTCTCCCTTTACGGCAAAGGACCTGGAGGAGGCCGTGGGCATCCACCGAAAGGCGCTGCAGTACTCCGCCGTCCTGAAGGTGCTGACGGCGCTCGGCGTCACGAAACGGGTGGGGATCACCCATCGAAGAGCCTACCAATACGAAATCTGCATTCCCAATACCTTCGGAATGGATTTCTGCCGGAAGAGCAGGAAAAAACAGGCTGATTCCGGCAGACAAGAACAAAAAGGAGAATTGCATTATGCCGAAGATACATTTTGATGTGCAGGAGACCGCGGAACGCTTTGTCCGCTACGCCTCTGTCTACACACAGTCCGAGGAGGGCGTGGCAGATACCCCCTCGACGCACTGCCAGTTTGACCTGGCGAGACTCCTTTATCAGGAGCTCCTCCGGATGGGAGCGGCCGATGTGTGGCTCGATGAAGACAAATGCTATGTCTATGCCACCATTCCCGCCACCATCCCTGCTGTCCCGCAGGAGGTTCTGGCGGCCAGACCCGATGCCGCCGCCAAGAGACGGGAGAATCTGGCACCGATTCTGGGCCTGGTGGCACATATGGATACGTCCAATGCCGTCGATGCGAGCGGGCATCCTGCCATTCATCCCCGCGTGATCGCAGACTATGACGGCGGACGCATTCTGCTGAACGAAGCGCTGCAGCTGTCCATGGGGCCGGAGGAATTCCCGGAACTAAGGGAGAAGATCGGCAAAACCCTGATCGTCACGGACGGCACCACGGTCCTCGGCGGGGATGACAAGGCCGGCATCACGCAGATTATGGAGGCCGCCGCCTTTTTCCTGCAGCACAAGGACATCGCGCACGGCACCATACGGATCATGTTCACGCCTGATGAAGAGGTCGGAAACGGTACGCGGAACATGGATCCTTCCCGCTTCGCAGTGGATTACGCCTATACCGTCGACGGAGGCGCCGTCGGCGAGCTGGAATATGAAAATTTCAACGCCGCCTCCGCCGTCATTACCGTACAGGGAGTTTCCGCTCACCCCGGCAGCGCCAAGGGGGTTATGCGGAATGCCCTGCTCACGGCGATGGAATTCAATTCGCTCCTTCCGGACGAGCTGCCGTCCAACACGGAGGGATACGAGGGCTTTTATCACCTGGAGGCGATGAACGGGACGGCGGACACCGCCACCCTGGAATATCTCATCCGTGACCATGACCGCGCGCTCTTCGAAAAGAGGAAGCAGGTCGTATCGGATGCCGCGCAGAAGATCAATGCGCGGTACGGCAGCACCGTGGTCCATGCCGAGATTACGGACAGCTACTACAACATGGCGGAGAAGATCCGTCCTCACATGCACCTGATTGAAAATGCCAGGAGAGCCATGGAGCAGCTGGGCATTGTTCCCCGCATTGCTCCCGTCCGCGGCGGCACCGACGGGGCCAGGATCAGCTTTCTCGGCATTCCGTGCCCGAATCTCTTTACCGGCGCCTATCATTATCACAGCCGCCGGGAATATGTTGTCGCAGAAGAAATGGCCCTGGGGGCTGAGACCATCATAAGGATATTGAACCAGTATGCAGGATACGAACTCGACACAGATGAAGCCGCACGATAACGTGCCGAATGACGCAGCAAGGGGAGGAATCCGGGTCCCCCTGCCGGTAAAGCGTTCCCCGCAGGAGAGGCGGGAGGCGTCGGCCAGAGAACTGGAACGGCAGCAGGAATACCTGGAAAAATCCATTCTGTACACTGCGCAGCTCTCCGAGCGTCTCGGCAGGACGCCGACCTTCCATGTCCACAATTTCGGATGCCAGATGAATGCGCGGGATGCCGAAAAGCTTTCCGGGATTCTGCGCGCGGCCGGATATGAGGAAATTCAGGAGGAATCCGCAGATTTTGTCATTTACAATACCTGTACCGTGCGCGATAATGCCGACCAGCATTTTTTCGGCCGTCTCGGACGGGCGGCACATTTCAAAAAAGCCAATCCCCGCATGAAAATTGCGGTCTGCGGCTGCATGACGCAGGAGGACAGTGCCGTCACGACGCTCAAAAAGCGCTATCCCTATGTCGATCTGATTTTCGGCACCCACAATCTGTTCTGCTTCCCGCAATATCTGTGCGCGGTCTACGAGACCAAGAGCGGGGCCTATGATCCGAGCGGAAAGGGACACAAGCTGACGGCCCTCTGGGATTCCACGGATGAAATCGTCGAGGATCTGCCGGTAGAGCGCAAATACCGCTACAAATCCGGCATCAACATCATGTTCGGCTGCGACAATTACTGCACGTACTGCATCGTCCCCTATGTGCGGGGACACGAGAGAAGCCGGGAGCCTGCTGACATTCTGCGGGAATGCGAGCGGCTTGCCGCGGACGGCGTCGTAGAGGTAATGCTCCTGGGGCAGAATGTCAATTCCTACGGAAAGGATCTGGAGACTCCCTGCACGTTTGCCGGGCTTCTGGCCGCCGTGGCTGAGGTTCCCGGCATAAAGCGCGTCCGCTTCATGACCCCTCATCCCAAGGACATGGGGCAGGATGTGCTGGAGGTCATAAAGACCCATCCCAACATTGCACGGCACATCCATTTCCCGCTGCAGTCCGGCTCCAACGAGATCCTGCGCCGGATGAACCGCCGTTATACCAGAGAGCAGTTTATGGAAAAGGCCGGACAGATCCGTGAAATGCTCCCGGATGCCGCCATCACAACAGACATCATCGCCGGATTTCCGGGAGAAACCCGGGCGGATGTCGATGACACCGTGGACGTCGTAGAACGGGTTGGCTTTGACAATGCCTATACCTTCATCTATTCTCCGCGAAAGGGGACCCCTGCCGCCTCCATGCCGCAGGTTCCCAGGGAGGAGGTGCAGGAAGGCTTTGACCGGATTCTGGCCGCTGTTCAGGACAATGCCCGCAAACGCGCTGCAGCCCTCCGGGGCCGCACCATGACGGCATTGGCAGAGGAAATGAACAGCCAGGATCCGTCCTATGTTACCTGCCGGCTTTCCAACAACCTGATTGTCCATGTAAAGGGGGATGCCTCCATGATCGGACATTTCTATGATGTCACACTGGATGACTGCAGGAATTTTTATTATTTCGGAACCGTGCTGGGTGAAAACGAAAGGGGCTGTTAGTCCCTTCGATTCGCCCGTCGCGGTGTCCTGACAGAGGTAGAACATGTCCTATCCCAGAATTGAAGAGGTATCCCCCATGATGCAGGAATACCTTCGGACCAAGCAGGCTTATCCGGAGTGTCTCCTGTTTTACCGGCTCGGTGATTTCTATGAAATGTTCTTCGACGATGCCGAGGTTGCATCCAAAGAGCTGGAGCTGACGCTGACCGGGAAGGCCTGCGGGCTGAAGGAGCGCGCGCCGATGTGCGGCATTCCCTTTCACGCCGTGGATATTTATATTGCAAAGCTGGTGGAAAAGGGCTACCGCGTTGCTGTCTGCGAGCAGGTGGAGGATCCGCATTCCGCCAAGGGCCTTGTCCGGCGCGAGGTCACGCGAATTGTAACGCCGGGCACCAACATCAGCCCGGAGACCCTGGATGAGCACAGGAACAACTACCTTCTCGCCGTTTTCTACGATGCCACCACGCTTCTGGCGGGAATTGCGGTGGCCGATGTCTCAACCGGCGATTTTCATGCCACGCAGGTCACCGGCTGCCAGAAGATTCTGGATGAGATTCAGAAGTATATGCCCTCCGAAATCATCTGCAATGAAGCCTTTCTCATGAGTGAGATCCGGCCGGAGGAGCTTCGGGAGCGGCTGTCCATCACCGTGAACACCCTGGATGCGCATTATTACAACGAGGCAGACTGCCGGGAGATTCTCCTTCGGCATTTCCGTGTCTCAAGCCTTCTGGCGCTCGGCATCGATGATCTCCGCGCCGCCTCCCTCGCCTGCGGTGCACTTCTGCGGTATCTGTATGACACGCAGATGAATGATCTGTCCAATATCACGCGCATTGATGCCTATCTGGCCGGCAAATACATGCTGCTCGATACCGCCACCAGACGGAATCTGGAGCTGACGGAAACCCTTCGGGAGAAGAAGGTGCACGGCTCCCTTCTCTGGGTCCTTGATAAGACCAAAACGGCCATGGGGGCCAGGCTCCTGCACCAGTTTCTGGAGCAGCCCCTCATCGACAGGGATGCGATTGAAACGCGCTTTGATGCGCTGGAAGCCCTGTCGCGCAGCAGCGTAGACCGTGATGAGCTGCGGGAATATCTCTCACCGGTCTATGATCTGGAACGCCTCCTTACCAAAATCAGCTACGGGAGTGCGAACCCGCGGGATCTGCTCGCCTTCCGGGAATCACTGCGCATGATTCACCCGATGCGTCAGATTCTGGAAAGCTTTGAAGCCAAAGAGCTGTGCCGGATCTGTGGGGACCTTGGGAATTTTGACGACCTGGTGGACAGGCTGACGGCGGCACTGGTGGATGATCCGCCCCTTGCCATGAAGGAGGGCGGCATCATCCGCGACGGCTACAATGCGGACATTGATTCCTTCCGCAATGCCAAGACCAACGGACGCCGCCTTCTCATGGAGATGGAAGAGGAGGTCCGCAGCCAGACCGGCATCAAGAACCTGAAGGTTAAATACAACAATGTCTTCGGATATTTCTTTGAGGTGACCAATTCCTTTCGGGATCTGGTGCCGGATTCCTTTGAACGCAAGCAGACCCTGGTCGGCAGCGAGCGTTATACAACCCCGGCCCTCAAGGAGCTGGAGGCACGGATTCTCGGAGCGGAGGATAAGCTGAACGATCTGGAATACGAGGAGTTTGACCGGCTGCGGGGAGAAATCAAGCAGCGCGTCGTTCCGATTCAGAAGGCCGCAAAGGCCATCGCCTATCTGGACGTATATGCCTCGCTTTCTCTGGTGGCCGAGCGGAACGGCTACGTGCGGCCGCACATCAACGAGAAGGGCGTTCTCCAGATCAAGGAGGGCCGCCATCCTGTCGTGGAGCGCATGATGCCCGGAGATTTCGTCTCCAACGACACCAGACTGGACAGCAAGAAGGACTGCATCGCCGTCATCACCGGTCCCAACATGGCAGGCAAATCCACCTACATGCGGCAGGTAGCCCTGATCACTCTGATGAGCCAGATCGGCAGCTTTGTTCCCGCAGCGTCGGCCGATCTGTGTGTCGTGGACCGAATTTTCACGCGGGTGGGGGCTTCCGATGATCTGGGAAGCGGACAATCCACCTTCATGGTGGAAATGAATGAGGTTGCCAACATCCTGCGGAACGCTACGCCGCAGTCGCTCCTCATTCTCGATGAAATCGGACGCGGCACGTCCACCTTTGACGGTCTGTCCATCGCCTGGGCTGTCGTGGAATACATTGCAAACCGCAAGATTCTGGGTGCCAAAACGCTGTTCGCCACACACTACCATGAGCTGACGGAGCTGGAGGGCAAAATCTCCAACGTGAACAACTACTGCGTGGCCGTGCGCGAGAAGGGCGATGACATCGTCTTCCTGCGCAAGATCATCAAGGGCGGCGCAGACCGCTCCTACGGCATACAGGTGGCGCGGCTGGCTGGCATTCCGGACATGGTAATCGAACGTGCCAAGGAGATCGCAAGACAGCTCTCCGACAACGACATCACGGAAAAAATACAGTCCATTGAGGTAAAAACCGGAGAATCCGGCAAATCCGCCAGGGTCCCCCATTACGATGAGGTGGATCTGAATCAGATGACCCTGTTTGATACCGTGCAGGAGAACGATGTGCTCCGGGAACTCGAGGAGCTCAATGTCACCAACATGACGCCCATGGAAGCGCTGAACACGCTGTACCGGCTGCAGTCAGAGCTTAAAAACCGGTGGAGTGTTTCGGAACAGACCGAGAAAGGATGCTGATGGCCCCCATTCATATCTTAAGCTCCGATACCATCAACCGCATCGCCGCCGGCGAAGTGGTGGAGCGGCCCGTCAACGTTGTGAAGGAGCTTGCCGAGAATTCCATCGACGCCGGGGCCGCTGCCGTCACGGTGGAAATCCGCAACGGCGGCATCGATCTGATCCGTGTCACAGACAACGGCTGCGGAATCGATCCCTCCGAAATTACAAAGGCCTTCCGCCGTCATGCCACCAGCAAGATCTCTGCGGCAGATGACCTGGGCCGTCTCTGCAGCCTGGGCTTCCGCGGTGAGGCGCTGTCCTCCATTGCCGCCGTATCCAGAGTGGAAATGATCACCAAGACAAGAGAGCAGCTGGTCGGAATCCGGGCCGTCAATGACGTGCTGCGCGCGGGGAAAACAACGGATTCGGAGACGCCCTCTCTGGAGCTTACCGAGGTGGGCGCGCCGGACGGCACCAGCGTCATCGTCCGGGATCTGTTCTGCAACGTCCCCGTGCGCCGCAAATTCCTGAAGTCCCCCCAGACAGAGGCCGGCGCAGTCACCGATCTTGTGGAACATCTGGCGCTCTCTCACCCGGAGATCTCCTTCCATTACCGGGTCAACGGACAGGAGAAGCTGCACACGACCGGGAACGGGAACCTCAAGGAGCTGATTTACCGTATTTACGGCCGGGAACAGGCCGCCTCCATGATCCCCCTCGCCGCAGCCTCCGAGGATGGTGCGCTGGCCGTTCACGGCTTTCTGGGACGTCCGGAATTCGCACGGTCCAGCCGCAGCTGCGAGATTTTCTTTGTAAACGGACGGATTCTCAAGAGCGATGTCCTCTCAAAGGCACTGGAGGAGGGATACCGAACGGATCTCATGCAGCATCGGTTTCCCTTCGCCATTGTCTATCTCACCGTGGCCGCGGAGGACACGGACGTCAATGTCCATCCGTCCAAAATGGAGATTCGCTTTGCGGATCCGAAACGGATTTATGATTTTATCAATGAGGCCGTTCATCAGACCCTACGGCACATCGAGCTGATCCCGCGGGCCACTCTGAACACGCAGGCCGAGGAGCAGGCCCTCCGAAAAGAAGAGGAGCTGCGGCGTGACGATGCCCGCAGGGCACAGGAGCACATCGAGCCCTTTGAGCGGACCGATCTGCCCGTCCGCCCGGCCTGGGCCGGGCCGGATCCCGCCGCATCGATGGCTCCTGCCGCGCCGGCGGCGCAGACATCCGCAGCGGCAGCGCAGGATTCCCCGGCTTCCTCTGCGGCACCTGTGCCGACGCCTGCCGCAGAGGAGGCTGCGGATTTTGTCTTCATCGACAGAACCGGGCCGGACAGGACACCGGGGCACTACGAACAGCTGAGCCTCTTCCGGGAGGCCGTTCTTCCCGATGAACAGCAGGCGGCAGAACAGCAGCAGAAAAGAGAACAGGCGGTCCTTTCCGGAGACCTTGAGGCCATGTTCCGGGAAAGCGTTCAGGAGGATTATGCCGAGGATCTCTACGGCAATCGGAGCCATCCCATCCTCCAGAGGGGAAACGTTCCGGAATACCGGCTGGTCGGACAGCTGTTTGACACTTATTGGATTCTGTCGTTTCAGGATAAGATGCTGATGATCGATCAGCACGCAGCCCATGAAAAGGTGAATTTCGAACGGCTGATGCGGAGGCTGGCAAGGGAGCAGCAGGAGCCGGCAGCCTCTCAGTTGCTGGCCCCCCCGCTGGTTCTGAATCTGACCGGGCGCGAAGAGGCCGCCCTGACGCAGTACAGGGATTATTTTCTCCGGATGGGATATGAGATCGAACCCCTCGGCGAGAACTCCTACGCACTCCGTGCGGTTCCCCTCGAGCTCTATGCCAACGCGCCGGATGTGCTCCTCAAGGACATTCTGGACGAAATCCTGGAATCCAGGATGAGCGGGACACCCGCCGCCATCCTGTATAAAATTGCGTCCATGTCCTGCAAGGCCGCCGTCAAGGGGAACATGCGGCAGTCGCCGAAGGAAGCTGAGGCTCTGATCGATGAGCTGCTGTCTCTGGAGAATCCCTACCATTGCCCGCACGGCCGCCCCACGATGATTGTACTGAGCCGGCAGGAAATTGAACGCAAATTCAAGCGTATCGTGTAGCAGAATTATGGATAAGCTGATCATTATCGCCGGTCCTACCGCCTGCGGCAAAAGCGCTGCCGCAGTGGCACTGGCCGGGCGCATCAACGGCAGCATTGTGTCTGCAGACTCCATGCAGGTCTACCGCGGCATGGACATCGGCTCTGCCAAAATAACGACGGCCGAAATGGGCGGAATCCCTCATGAGCTCATCGACATCATCGACCCTTGGGAGGAATGGAATGTCGTCCGCTTTCAGAAGGAGGCACGGGCCGCTGTGGAGCGGATCCGCGCATCGGGACGGATTCCCATCCTGACCGGGGGAACCGGCTTCTACATTCAAGCCCTGCTCTATGACATCGATTTCACGGAGACCAATGAGGACAGCCGCTTCCGCACGGAGATGGAGGAGCTGGTCCGCCGGGAGGGCCCGGAGGCCCTGTACCGGCTGCTGCTGCTGGAGGATCCCGCCTCTGCCGGTCAGATTCATCCGAACAATGTAAAACGGGTGATCCGGGCCCTGGAATTCAAGCGGGAGACCGGCGGCTCCATCGCCGTTCACAACGAGGTGCAGCGCCGGCGTCGGCCTGCCTTCGATGCCGCCTTTTTTGTCCTTACCCGGGAGCGGTCCCGGCTCTATGAACGCATTGATACCCGCGTCGATCAGATGATGGCGGACGGCCTGCTGGACGAGGTTGTCCGGCTCCGCAGTCAGGGGCTTACCGCACAGGACGTGTCCATGCAGGGACTTGGCTACAAGCAGCTTCTGGAATATCTGGATGGCAAATGGGAGCTGGCGGAGGCGGTTCGCCAGATCAAGCTGCAGACCAGACATTTCGCCAAGCGGCAGCTCACCTGGTTCCGGCGGGAGAGGGATGCGGTCTGGCTCGATGCCGATGCCTTTGCCTCGCCGGAGGAGCTCGCAGAGGAAATGCTCGCTCTGCTGGATAAGCGGCCGTCTTAGACAGCTGCTCGAAAGGAGTATTTATTATGGAATTATCAACCATCTACCGCACACTGGGAATATCCGGGGAGGTTCTGCGCTACGCCGAACCGATTCTGGAGAGCCTGGCGCCGCGTTTTCAGGCCATTGATGCCATGGCGGAGTACAACCAGCTCCGCGTCATTTCCGCCATGCAGGAGGCGCATGTCGGTGAGGCAAGTCTCAAGGGAACCACCGGCTACGGCTATGACGATCTCGGAAGAGAAGGGCTGGAGCAGGTGTATTCCCGGTATTTTCACACGGAGGATGCGCTGGTGCGCCCTCAGATCACCTGCGGCACGCACGCCCTGGCTCTGGCTCTGATGTCCAATCTCCGCCCCGGCCAGACCCTTCTGTCTGCTGCCGGGAAGCCCTATGATACCCTGGAGGAGGTCATCGGCATCCGGCCTTCCAGAGGGTCTCTTGCGGAATATGGAATCGGCTATCAGCAGGTGGACCTTCGCCCGGACGGGAGCTTTGATTTCGACGGCATCCGCGACGCGCTGACAAGGGATACAGAGCACCGCATCCGACTGGCTACCATCCAGCGTTCCAAGGGATACCAGAGCCGGCGCACCCTCTCCGTGGACGCCATCGGAGAAGCCATCCGGTTTATGAAATCCCTTCGCCCGGATCTGATCTGCATGGTGGATAACTGCTACGGGGAATTCACGCAGGAGAAGGAGCCGTCGGATGTCGGCGCCGATATGTGCGTTGGCTCACTGATCAAGAATCCCGGCGGCGGTCTGGCCCCTATCGGCGGCTACATTGCGGGTACCAGAGAGTGCGTGGCCAATGCCGCCGTCCGCCTCACGAGCCCGGGACTCGGCAAGGAAGTGGGGGCCTCTCTGGACATCCTGCCGCAGCTGTACCAGGGTTTCTTCATGGGACCGGTGGTGACTGCCAGTGCACTCAAGGGCGCCATTCTGGCTGCCAGCATCTACGAACGGCTTGGCTTCGAGGTTCTTCCGAACGGCTCGGAGGATCGCTATGACATCATCCAGGCCATTACCTTCCACCATCCGGAGGGCGTCATCGCCTTCTGTCAGGGGATACAGTCCGCATCTCCGGTGGACAGCTTCGTATCCTGCGAGCCGGCACCGATGCCCGGATACGACTCCGATGTCATCATGGCCGCCGGCGCCTTCGTCTCCGGATCCTCCATTGAGCTCTCGGCAGACGGACCTCTCAGAGAACCTTATACGGTGTTTTTCCAGGGCGGACTGACCTGGCCGCATGCCAAGCTCGGCATTCTCAAGACACTGCAGAATATGGTGGACCGGAAACTTGTAACCCTGTAAGTCCGCGTCGTCGCTTGATTAAGCGCGGCAGGGTCATTACAATAAAGGACAGACTTCTGCTTCCGGAGAGGCTGGAAACGAGGTCAAATGAAATACATCATCCATTCCGGACACCGTGCCGTACACGATGCGCCCGCCCCGGCGGCACAGGCGGCAGGGATGCCCGCTGCCGATGTTCCATCCGGCGGCCTGCTGCCTGCCGAGATGCCCTACGAACGATTCGAGGCCTATGGAAGGGAGGCGCTCTCCAATTCTGAGCTTCTTGCCGTTCTCCTTCGCTCCGGCACCCGGAAAGAACCCGTAACGGAGCTGGCGAGGCACCTTCTGCGCCTTGGAAACGGGGACGGCACCTCCCTGTCGGTTCTGTATTCCCTGAGCCGGGAGGATCTGCTGCGGGTCCCGGGCATCGGTCCCGTGAAGGCCATCCAGATCCAATGTCTTCTGGAGCTCTCCAGGCGCCTCGCCCGGGAGGCGGCCCATTCCTGCGGAACAAGGCTTGTCTGCAGCGATCCGCAGGTTGTCGCGGATTACTATATGGAGTCTCTCCGCCACGAGGAGCAGGAGCGTGTTGTGGCGCTGTTTCTCGACAACCGGCTGACTCTGATCCGTGAGGAGACCGTGACCATCGGCACCGCCGATGCCTCGCTGTGCTCTCCCCGGGACATTTACCGGTTGGCACTGCAAAGCGGTGCCTCCGCCCTTTTGGTATTGCACAATCACCCCAGCGGAAACCCGGATCCTTCCCCGCAGGACATCCTTCTGACCGGCAAACTGGCCGAGGCGGGAAGGCTGATGGAGATCCGCCTGGTGGACCATATTATCATCGGCGACAGATGCTACTGCAGTCTGAAGGAGAACGGGCTGCTGCAGCTGCCGCATACGAGCTGAGGAAGGATTTATGTCTATATTCGGCAGAAGACGCCGGGGGCCCGGCGAGGTTCGGGAGCAGGAGGAATTCCATGATCCCGGCGTGATGAACAATGCATATGCGGTAGACCTTGGAACCTGCAACATCAAGATCTACAATTCCGCGACCGACCGCATCATCGCACAGAAGAACATGATTGCGGTCAAGAACAAGAAGACGATGATTGCCTACGGCGACAATGCCTATGAAATGTTCGAGCGGGCACCGGCCAACATCCGCGTCAGCTACCCCATGAACAGCGGCGTCATTGCGGACATCCGCAACATGGAGCTTCTCATGAAATCCTTCATGCGGGATGAGCAGCGCGGCACCCTGCATCCTGCCGACTTTTTCGTGGCGGTTCCGACGGATGTCACAGAGGTGGAGCGCCGCTCCTTCTACGACCTGATTGCAGATGCCGGCATCAAGGCCAGACGCATCATGGTGGTGGAAAAGGCCCTGGCAGACGGGCTCGGACTCGGCATTGACGTGAAGACAGCCCAGGGAGTTCTCATCGTCGATGTCGGCTTTGATACGACAGAGATCTCCATTCTCTCCCTCGGCGGCATTGTGCTCTCCAAGCTCATCAAGGTGGGCGGCCGGCAGTTCGATGCCAACATCGTCAGTGCAGTGCGGCGGGAATTCAACCTTGTCATTGGCATGAAAACCGCCGAGAACATTCGCCTTTCCTTCGGCGACCGGGAGAATTCCTCGGATGTGTGCACCATTTACGGCCGCGATATTGTCACCGGGCTCCCCATGGAGCGGAGCCTTTCCCGGGATTTCATTGAGGATACGCTGATCGACAATTTCCGTTCCATCGTCGACAACGTAAAGGTGCTCCTGGAGCGCACGCCGCCGGAGCTGTCTGCCGACATCTATCGCCACGGACTGTTCCTGACCGGCGGAGCCAGTCAGGAGGAGGGCCTTGCCGATCTTCTCGGCGCAGAGGTAAAGCTGGATGTCAACGTTGCGGATGCGCCCATCAACACCGTGGCTCTTGGGCTGGCACAGGTGATCAAGAAAATGCAATATCGCCCGTTGGCCTATACCATTGAAGGATTGGGGAAATGAGCTCAGGTCCCATCAAGCGCAGAGAACCGCTCCATCTGCACATTCCCGCGCGGTATCTGCTGCTGCTGACCAGTGCCTTGTGCGTTGGCTTAATCTTAATTACATATTACACAGACATCCTGACCGGTCCGCTGTCCGGCTTTGCGAACTATGTGATTGTTCCCTTTCAGAACGGTGTCAGCAGGGCAGGAGAGTGGATTGCCGAACGGGAGCAGCTGGTCTCTGACATCGAAACGCTTCAGACACAGAATGCGGAGCTGAAGGCGGAGAACGAAGAGCTGACCGCCTCCAATCGGGAGCTGGAGCAGGAGAAGCACGAGCTG
>CAVKMX010000048.1:0-16405 GCA_963657295.1 Clostridium sp. CAG:302 | reverse complement strand
GCAATGCCTCCCCAACGCAGAACAAGGCGCAGGATTTCTCTGCGCCTTTCCCATGCTCTGTCGCTGTCCTCCGCCTCTTCATCGATGAAGCTGCGCTCGTCCTCTTCGTAGTCGTACGAATCTTCCTCGTAGTCCTCTTCCGGCGTCAGGCCGCTGTATGGATTTCGAAATTTGATAACCGCCATCAGTTCTCCGGGCGAATGCTGAAACGGTAAATCGTTGTCGAATCATAAACCCGATTCTCCCCGAAAACATAATCCGGGAAATTATCATGGTGAATGGAATCCGGATAAAATTGGGTTTCCAGACAGAAGGCGCTTCGTTTTCCGTAGGTGGAATGCTCTTTTCCCGCCCCGATTGGGGAATCTATGCAGTTGCCGGCATAGAACTGCACGCCAGGCAGAGTCGTATATACCTCCATCTGCCTCCCGGACTGTCTGCTGAAGGCCGTGGCTGCCTGCAGCAGCTCGCCGTCTCCCTTCCAGCCGTCGATGACAAAATTGTGGTCGTAGCCTCCCACCAGCTGCAGCTGCTCCTCCGGGGCATTGATGTCCCGGCCAATCGGCTTGCTGACGGTAAAATCAAGCGGTGTCCCCTCCACACTGCGGATCTCTCCCGTCGGAATGGAGCCCGCTCCTACCGGTGTGAAGGCATGTGCGTTCAGCTGCAACTCCTGTCCCTCGATGCTGCCGGAATTGTGTCCGTTCAGATTGAAATACGCATGATTGGTCGGATTCATGATCGTGTGCCGGTCCGATGTCGCATGGTAGTGAATGGACAGCGCGTTCTGATCCGTCACAGAATAGGTTACGGTTATGTTCTTGTTGCCCGGGAGACCCAGATCCCCCTCCGGCAGCTCCAGCATGAACGTCACGAAATTCTCGCCCGTCAGTGCCTTCCACATTCTCTTATGCGAGCCGCCCTCAAAATCCGTATGCAAATTGTTCGGTCCGTCATTGACCGGCAAGTCCACTCTCCCCCCGTCGAGTACAAAGGAGGCACCGCCGGTTCTGTTGGCAATCGGTGCGATCATTGCACCGAAAAAGCAGCTGTTGTCAAAATATCCCTCCGGGCAATCGTAGCCCAGAACAACATCCTGCACCGTACCGTGAGCGTCGGGCACCAGGAGGCTCACCAGATTCGCGCCATAGTCCGTCACCTGTGCGCTGACGGTGCCGTTCTCGATCGTGTAGATGCTGATTTCCCTGCCGTCCTTTGTCTGTCCAAACCGTTGTTTCTTCACGCTCATGAATTTTTCCTTTCTCCCGCCGTGCCTCAGAGCTCCGTGCGGCCCTCCAGGGCCCGCAGCAGCGTCACCTCATCGATGTATTCCAGGTCCCCGCCCACCGGCACGCCGCTGGCAATGCGGGTTACCTTGATCCCGGACGGCTTGATCAGCTTGCTGATGTACATCGCCGTCGTCTCTCCCTCCAGGCTGGAGTTGGTGGCAATGATCACTTCGCGCACCTCCTCCCTCTGCAGCCGCTCCAGCAGTTCCTTCAGCCGGATGTCCGACGGACCGATCCCCAGCATCGGTGAAATCGCTCCGTGCAGCACGTGATAGACGCCGCTGTATTTGCCGGTCTTCTCATAGGCCGCCAGATCTCTCGGATTCTCCACCACCATGATGGTCGTATGATCCCGCCTTGCATCACTGCAGATGGGACAGACCTCCGCATCCGTCAGATTCTGGCAGAATCGACAGTAATGTACGTGCTCCTTGGCCTCCGTGATGGATGCCGAGAGACGCTTCACCCGCTCCGGCGACATTCCGATGATATAAAAAGCGAGGCGCTGCGCCGATTTGTTGCCAATGCCGGGCAGCGCCGCCAGTTCGTCAATCAGATGATTGATATGTCCACTGTACAGATTCAACTCTAGAAACCCATTCCGCCGACCATTCCGCCGATTCCGCCGGCCATTCCGCCAAGGAGCTTCTCTCTCTCCGCGTCCACCTGCTTCATCGCCTCATTCAGGGCCGCAACGATCATATCCTGCAGCGTTTCCACGTCCTCCGGATCCACCGCATCCTTATCCAGCGTCAGCCTTTTGATCTCCTTGGTGCCCAGAATCGTCACCGACACCGCACCGCCGCCTGCTGCCGCCGTAAACTCCTTCTCCTCCAGCTCTTTCTTGCTCTCCTGCACCTGATTCTGCATGCGCTGCGCCTGCTTCAGCAGGTTCGTCATGTTCCCCGGCACGTTCATACCGCCCGGAAATCCGCCTCTCTTGCTCATCGATCAGTCCTCGTCTTCCTCAATTTCCATATGAATGGCTTCCGTATCCACTGCGCTGCGCAGATCCTGATAATTGTCCGAGAATTTCCGACCCTTGTCAAGGAATTTATACCGCACCGGTATGCTCTTCCCTGTCTTCTGTGCAAGGTAATCGGAGAAGAAACGAGCGTTGTCGGCGCTCTCCTTCCCCATGAAATAATCTGCCTCCAGAAAATTCTCGAACACCACCAGGAGCTGTCCCTCCTCGGTCACCGTAGGGTGTGCCTTCTGCAGGCAGATCTTGGCAAAGCGTTCTCTCGGCGGAATACCGGCGATCAGCCGGTCCCAGTTGACCGCAAGCTCTGCAAGCTCCTCCGGCAGCACCTCGGGAAGTCTCCCTCGAGGCGCTCCTTTGTTCGGTCGCTCCTGCTCCGCAGCTCCCTCCGATGCCGCTGCCCTGCGGGCTTCCCCTGCAGAGGCGCCGCCCCCGCCGGCGACCGCACTGTTCCCCTGCTCTCCGCACAGCGTCTCTGTGACCCGTCCTTCACCGGACAGGGTCAGAAGCCTGTCCTCCAGGAAGCGGATCCGTTCCTCCAGCGACAGGACCCTTGTCTGCGCATCGCGGCTGATATCCATCGCCGGCTCGCACAGACGTATGATCGCCGACTCCGTCAGAATTCTGCGGTTCGCGGAATAACGGATCTGTTCCGTCAATGCCGAAAAAACATGGATATACCGCAGAATCTCATTCATCTCCGAAGCTCTGGCGTCCTCCAGCATTCTCTGCAGGTGGTCCTGAGATACATCCAGGGCTGCGGCCGTCTCCTCCGAAGCCTTCAGGAGCATAACATTCCGAAGATAACTGATGTAATCCGTCACGAACTGCATCAGCTCTCTTCCCTGCTCCAGAATCTCATTCAGGATATCCAATGCTCCCTTTACATCCTGTATGTGAATGCACCGGTACAGCCTGCTGAACACACCGGCATCCAGAGCTCCCAGAATTTCCAGTGTTTTCTCATAGGTCAGAATGCCTCCCCCGTAGTTGAAGGCATTGCACTGATCCAGAATGGACAGGCCATCCCGCATGGATCCATCCGCTGCGGAGGCAATGAAGGAAATCGCGGCCTCCTCTGCCTCGAGCCCCTCCCTCTCACACACGGTCCGCAGCCGGGCGGCGATGGTAGCGAGCGGCATCCGTCCGAAATCATAGCGCTGGCACCGCGAAAGGATGGTGCCCGGCAGCTTGTTCGGCTCTGTCGTGCACAGGATGAAGATGGCGTAGGCAGGCGGCTCCTCCAGTGTCTTCAGCAATGCGTTGAAGGCCGATGCCGAGAGCATATGAACCTCATCGATGATAAAGACACGGTATTTGCCTTGGGTCGGCGAGTAGGACACCTGCTCGATGATGCTGCGGACATCGTCTACGCCGTTGTTGCTGGCCGCATCCATCTCCACCACGTTGAGGTCCGCGTTCGCGGCAATGGCCCGGCAGGTCTCGCACTCTCCGCAGGGATTCCCGTCCGCGGGATGCTCACAGTTCACTGCCTTGGCATAAATCTTGGCGATGGTCGTCTTGCCGGTTCCCCGGGTCCCGCAGAAAAGATAGCTGTGCCCGATTCTCCCCGAATTGATCTGATTCTTGAGCGTCTGCACGATAGCATCACGACCGCAGACATCCTCAAATGTCTGCGGCCGGTATTTGCGGTACAGCGCCAGATAATGCGCTTCCGTCATGTATAAATCCCTTGCTCTGTAGTATCTGTTGCTGTAAAAATTCCGGACAGCGGCTGCGAGAATGTGCGAGCTTGCTCGCGCAGACGCGCAGGCGATTTCTCCGCTGCGCGACGTGGGCGCATCCTTCGCCCACGTCAAGATAGGAGCAGATACCCTCCGGCATCTGCGAGTATCCTAATCCCCAAAGCAGATCCCGAGCAGCTTCGCCTCCCGAATGATGTCCGACTTCGGATCCAGCATCTTGAGCTTGCCGGCCACTTCTCCCAGCGGAACCTTCACCATCTGCCGGTTCTTGTACCCGACCATGCAGCCGAACTCCCTCTTGAGAATAAGGCGTCCCGCCTCTGCGCCGAGGCGGCTTGCGAACACGCGGTCATACGGGCAGGGCTCTCCGCCTCTCTGTACGTGGCCGGGAACCGTGACGCGCACTTCCCGTCCTGTCTTTTTGGAAATCAGATCCGCGATTTCGTAGGAAACAGACGGATATTTATAGTTGGAGAGCTTCTTCTTATAGTCCTTTTTCGAAAGCTTCGCATCCTCCTTGGAAATGGCGCCCTCTGCCACCACGACAATGGTGAACCGGCTGCCGTTGGCATCGCGTTCCTCAATCTTATCTACAACCTTGTCGATATCAAACGGGATCTCCGGCAGCAGAATAATGTCGGCGCCGCCAGCCATTCCCGCATTGAGCGGCAGCCAGCCCACCTTATGTCCCATGATCTCCACGATGAACACACGTCCATGCGAGTTGGCCGTGGTGTGAATCTGATCGATGGCTGTGGTCGCAATGTTGACGGCACTCTGGAAGCCGAAGGTCATATCCGTGCCCCACAGGTCATTGTCAATGGTCTTCGGAAGCGTGATGACATTGAGTCCCTCCTGCGACAGGAGATTCGCCGTCTTCGTAGAGCCATTCCCGCCCAGCATCACCAGGCAGTCCAGCTGCAGCTTGTAATAATTCTGCTTCATGGCCGCCACCTTATCCAGTCCGTTCTCGTCCGGATCATGGATGGTCTTGAAGGGCACGCGGCTGGTCCCCAGAATGGTTCCGCCCCGGGTCAGAATTCCGGAGAAATCCGCGGAGGTCAGCATGTGAAATTTTCCGTAAATCAGGCCCTTATAGCCATCCTCAAAGCCGTAAATCTCAAATGGCTCCTTGCAGTTGTTGGCGATCACCTTTACCACGCCCCGCATGGCTGCATTCAGAGCCTGACAGTCTCCGCCGCTGGTCAGCATTCCGATTCTGAGCATAATGCCCCCCTTCCTTGGTTGTGTGCGTCCATTCCGCACTTCGATCCTCCCGCGAGCCCGGTGCCTGCGCACGATGCACCCGCATCCTCTGCAACATTATACCACAGCACTCCGGCCGGCGACCGTCCGCAGGCCGGTACGGCGCGGTGTTGTTCGGTGCGTTTCCTACTTGCGCACGCGCCGTGCTTTCATTATAATAGTCTCTGTTGCTGCGATGCAGCGATGGAGGATTACCCAAGTGGTCGAAGGGGGCGCACTCGAAATGCGTTAGGCCGGTCAAACGGTGCGAGGGTTCGAATCCCTTGTCCTCCGGATTCTTCCGTCTGTAAGGACGGACAAAGAGAGCGGATGCCGTACAGGTACGGTGTCCGCTCTTTTTGTCTTGACAGAGGACGGCCTTCTTTTTATACTTCAAATCTGAACATTCTATTTTTGCAGTTATTCCAGCATCTGCCTATGCTTCCTGCCGACACTGCTGTTTTCACACAGAGCATGTACACGAACCATGCACACGGAGACTGCCATGGACACTTCCCTCTACGCACCGCCGCAGAATGCGCCGCTCCCGGACCTGGAGTTCGCCCGGAAATTCACAGCCGTCTATTCCCTCGCCTGCAAGCCCCTTTGCCAGGAGCTGGGAATTCCGCAGACCGCCCTGGACATCCTGCTGTTCCTGGCCAACAATCCGCAGCATCAGACAGCCCGGGACATTGTGGAGCTGCGGCATCTCAAGGCCAATCTGGTCTCTGTCAACGTCGATCGTCTGGTTCAGGAGGGGTATCTCGTCCGTCTGACCGTGCCCGGCGACCGCAGGAAAACGCGGCTGCAGACAACACCGAAGGCACAGCCCATCATCTGGCGCGGCCGGGAGCTGCAGAGAGACTTTTTTCAAGGTCTTTTCGCAGGTGTTGACGAATCACACCGGGAGAGCTTCCGAGAGACCGTTGCCCTCATGACCGATAATCTGGAGCAGCTCTTAAACAGGCATGAATGAACTTCGGCAAAGGGAACTGCTTTTCCCCCCGTTTTCCAAGGGGGGGGGTGACACACAGGCACCAGAAAGGAATTTTCCATGCATAATCACCTGCGTTCTTCCGCATCCAACGCCGCTCCGGCGCCCATTGTGCAGGCTTCCGGCTCCCAGCAGGGAGACAGAAACCGGGGGCTTGGCTCCGGCAGCATTCCCGGGCTCCTCGCACAGCTCGCCGTTCCCGCGGTCATTGCCCAGATCGTCAATCTTCTCTACAACATCGTGGACCGCATTTATATCGGACATATTGCTGATGTCGGCGCGACCGCCCTCACCGGAGTCGGCCTCTTTACACCGATCCTGATGCTGATCAACGGCTTCGCCATGTGGGCCGGTGCCGGCGGCGCCCCCCTGGCCGCCATCGCCATGGGACGCAAGGATCACGAAAAGGCGGAGAAGATCGTCGGGAACTGCTTCACCGTGCTCCTCCTCTTCGCCGTGGTTCTGACTGCTGTGTTCTATGCGGCCGCCCCCTGGCTGCTGCGCCTTTTCGGTGCCAGCGACGCCACGCTCCCCTATGCCGCGGCATACTCCCGCATCTATATTCTGGGCTCCGTCTGCGTCCTCATCGTCATGGGGATGAATCCCTTCATCACCACCCAGGGCTTTGCAAAGGTCAGCATGATGACAACCCTCATCGGTGCCGTCATCAACATTATCCTGGATCCTGTTTTCATCTTCGTTTTCCGCATGGGCGTACAGGGTGCCGCCATCGCCACCGTTCTGAGCCAGGCCGTGGGGGCTGTCTGGATTCTGCGTTTCCTCACCGGCAGGAAGACCGTTCTGCGGCTGCAGCGCCGATGCATGCGGCTGGAGCGGTCCGTTATTCTTCCCTGCCTGGGGCTTGGTGTCTCTACCTTCGTGATGCTCTCGACCGAAAGCCTTCTGTCCATCACGTTTACCTCCAGTCTTGCCCGCTACGGAGGAGATCTCGCCGTCGGCGCCATGACCATCATCACCAGCGTCAGCCAGCTCTGCACGCTTCCGCTCCAGGGCATCTGTCAGGGCGGGCAGCCCATCATCAGCTACAATTACGGAGCCCGTCTTTCCGACCGCGTCCGGAAGGCCTTTTTCTGTGTCCTCACGGTGTGCATGGCCTACACAACCCTGTTCTGTGCCGCTGTCATGATTTTCCCCTCCGTGTTCGCCGGGATTTTCACGACGAACGCCGAGCTGACCGCCTACACCTCCCGGGCCATGCGGATTTATATGGCCGGAATCTTTGCCTGCGGTGCCCAGATCAGCTGTCAGCAGAGCTTTATGGCCCTTGGTCAGGCCAAGGTGAGCCTGCTGCTCGCCTGCCTGCGCAAGCTCATTCTCCTGATCCCGCTCATCCTGCTGCTGCCGCTCGTTCTGCCCGATCCGGTGTTCGCCGTCTTCCTCGCCGAACCCATCAGCGACATTGCGGCCGCCGCGGTCACGACCGTCACCTTCCTTACCAGATTCCGTAAAATTCTGGAAAGCGCGTAGCTGCCGTTCCGGTACACCCCGCCGGCGCCGAACCGCTGCCATAAAATGTATCTATTTAGCCCCCATCTCGGATTTGATACTCGAAAATGCCCGATGGCATTTTCTCCTTGCATTCGCAAATCCTCGATGCGGCTAGCCATGAGGCGGACACTCGAAGGCGCTATCGCCGCCTTCTCCTGTTACGCGCCTTGGCCGCCTGCCAATTTCAAGCGTGAATATGCCTGCAAGCAGTCAATTCACGTTGAAATATGGCAGGTGCTAAACAAATGCCATTCAAATTATGAATCGCAGTCATTTATTTGGCTCTGCCGGCGAAAAGCGTCTATAATACCTATGTATGTTCAGCGCGGCTCTGCGAATGCGGAGCACTCGCAGAGCCGCGCTGAACATTACGCAGACAGCAGGATTCAGAGGGGATACTTCAGCAATGGCGGCCAGACACACACAGCAATCCGACACCGAACAGAATACAGCCTCATCTCTTCAGACAGGCAAGGCAGAGGGTAAGGCCTCCCAGAACAAACGCAGGAAGCGGGAGTCTCTCCTCAGCAACGCCTTTGAGCTGTTCACGCAGAAGGGGATTACAGACACGACCATTTCCGACATTGTGGAGCGGTCCGGTGTTGCCAAGGGGACTTTTTATCTTTATTTTAAGGACAAATACGATTTGCGCGATCTGCTGGTCCGCAAGAAGGCAGAGCAGCTGCTGGCCAAGGCCTATGAGGATATGGAGGTCGCCATCGCCTCCGGCGTGCAGACCTGCGACACGCTGGAGTCGCAGGTACTCTTTTTCGCCGACAATATTCTCACCCAGCTGACGGAGGACCGGATCCTTCTGCGCTTTATCTCCAAGAATCTCAGCTGGGCGCTGCTCAAGCATGACGTCTCCACCCTGGATAACCTCGGCGGCAGCGGCGTGACCTTCGGCGAGCGACTGGAGACCTATTTTCTGGAATCCGCCGTGCAGTACCAGAATCCGGAGGTCCTGCTCTACATGATCGTCGAATTCGTCAGCTCGACCTGCTACAGCTCCATTCTGGACAGCATTCCGCTGCCCATCGATGAGCTGAAGCCCTATATACTCCATGCCGTACATGCCATCATGCGTTCACAGGAGAAGTCGGCTGCTCCGGCAGAATGAGCAGCTGCTGCAGAAAAGCGGCTGGAGGCTCAATTGCCTCCGGCCGCTTTACATGTTCATAGGCCTGCCCCTTCCCAGCCGGCGCGTGTCCCGTCTGCAGCGCAGTGCTCACGCAGTCTCCGTGATCTGCACATCCTCCATGGAAAGACCGGCGACATCGCTGCAGGTCATCGCATCCCCGGCCAGAAGGTGAACGCGGCGCAGCGCAATCCGCTGCAGCTTCTGTTCCGGAAGTCCCTTGATCTGTATTCCGAGGCCAAGGCTGCTCCCCTCTACATCCTCAATGGTGATATCCGAGAACTCCGGCGGGGTGTTCGTCTTCGGCAGCACCGTGCTGGATTCATAGAACATGTTGATCTGAATAGCCTGATCCGTTATGTCCTGCAGCCGGATGCCGCGAACCGTGACATTCCGCACATAACCGCCGCGGCCGCGCATGGATTTCAATCGTATTCCCTGCATGGTCCTCCGGATCTCACAGTTCTCCATGCGGATGTTCTCCACCCCGCCGGACATGGCGCTGCCGATCACCACGCCGCCGTGGCCGCCGTCCATCACGCAATTCTGGATGGTGATGTCCCGGCAGGGTTTTCCGACGCGCCAGCCGTCCTCATTGAGTCCGGAATTGATTGCGATGCAGTCATCGCCCGTGTGAAAACGGCAGTTCTCAATCAGTACCTTCTCACAGGAGTCCGGATTCAGCCCGTCCGTATTGGGCCCGTTGGTGTCCACCGTCACGTTCCGAACAACCAGATTCCTGCAATACACCGGATGAATGGTCCACTGCGGTCCATCCTGGATGGTGAAATCCTGCAGCAGCACATCTTTGCAGGAGATGAACTGCACAAAGGAGGGGCGCAGTGCAGCCTCCCTCGTGCCGTAGACACGCTCCGCGGCCGGTATTCCGTCTCCGGCAAGGCGGTACAGCTCTTCTGCCGCAGCCTGCTGCAGACGCTTCCAGCCCCACCAGGCTTCTCCGCTGCCGTACAGCGTTCCTGCCCCGGTGATGCTGATATCCTCCGCGTCCTTTGCATAGATCAGCGGAGAATAATTGAGGCATTCCGTCCCCTCCCAGCGTGTGAAGACAACCGGAAGATAATCCTCCGGAAGATCACTGAACACCAGTCTGGCCGACGGATCCAGGACCAGATGAATATGACTCTGCAGATGAACCGGCCCCGTCTGCCATTCTCCCTTTCCGATAAGGACTGTGCCGCCGCCCTGAGCCGCGCAGGCATCCACCGCCTCCTGAATCGCACGCTTTCCGGCTGCCTTATATGCCTCTGCATGGATCATTGTCCCGTCCGTTTTTTCCCTTCTGTCCATTCCATCTCCTTCTGTGTTTGGTAAGCATTCAGAGCCAGCACATCGTCATCAGAATAATCCGGAGATGACGCCTTCCTCCGAGACATCAATTTTCTCTGCCGCAGGGACTCTGGGCAGCCCCGGCATCTGAATGATCTCGCCGGTCAGGACAACGACAAACCCTGCGCCTGCACTGACATAGGCATCCCGGACCGTAATCCGGAAGCCCACCGGGCGCCCGAGTCTGGTCTGATCATCAGTGAGAGAATATTGCGTCTTCGCCATGCACACCGGAAGGTTTCCGTAGCCAAGCTTCTCCAGATTGGCCAGTGCCTTCCCGGCCGCTGCCGTATAATCCACGCCGTCCGCACCATAAATCTCCCGCGCAATGGTGTCGATTTTCCCGGCAAGGGGTGCCTCCAGCTCATAAACAGGATGATACCCGGAGGGCCGCTCCACGAGCTCCAGCACCTTTTCCGCCAGCTTTCTCCCGCCTTTTCCGCCGTCTGCCCACACCGTGGCAAGGGCGAATTCACATCCGTGCTCTTTGCAGTAATCCTCGATCAGCCGGTGCTCCGCGTCGGTGTCCGAGACGAACGCATTGATGGCCACCACCGCAGGAACGCCGAATTTATGCAGATTCTCGATGTGCTTGCCAAGGTTGGCAAGTCCCTTTTGCAATGCCTCCGTATTCTCGTTCTTCAGCTCCGCCCGGGGCACGCCGCCGTTGTATTTGAGTGCCTGCACCGTGGCGACAATGACCGCAGCAGACGGGGTCAGGCCTGCGGCGCGGCACTTGATGTCCAGGAATTTCTCCGCTCCCAGGTCTGCGCCGAAGCCGGCCTCCGTGATCACGATATCGCCCATCTTCAGCGCCGCCTTGGTCGCCCGAACGGAATTGCAGCCGTGGGCAATGTTGGCAAAGGGGCCTCCGTGCACCAGCACCGGGGTGTGCTCCATGGTCTGCATCAGATTGGGCTGCATGGCGTCCTTCAGCAGCGCCAGGAGTGAACCCGTGATCTTCAGTTCTCCGGCCGTCACCGGCTCATTGTCATAATTGTATGCGATCACCATTCGGGAGAGGCGCGCCCTCAGGTCGCTCATGTCCTCCGACAGACAGAGCACCGCCATGATTTCCGATGCCGCCGTGATGACAAAATGATCCTCGCGCACAGGGCCGCAGAGCTTTCCGCCGAGCCCGATGGTGATGTTGCGCAGCGCGCGGTCGTTCATATCAAGGCAGCGCTTCCACACAATTCTGGTCGGATCGATGCGGAGGGCATTGCCGAAATGAAGGTGATTGTCCAGGGCTGCCGCCACGAGATTGTTGGCTGCGGTGATGGCATGGAAATCGCCGGTGAAATGAAGGTTCAGATCCTCCATGGGAATCACCTGTGCATAGCCGCCGCCGGCCGCGCCGCCCTTCACGCCAAAGCAGGGGCCCAGAGAGGGCTCGCGAAGGGCCGCCACGGTTTTCTTTCCCATTCCCGCCAATGCGTCTGCCAGACCGATGGTGACGGTCGTCTTGCCTTCTCCTGCCGGCGTCGGATTGATTGCCGTCACCAGCACCAGCTTTCCGTCCGGCTCCGTCTGCAGCCGATTCAGATAGTCTTCGGAGATCTTTGCCTTATATTTGCCGTACAGCTCCAGATCATCCTCCTGCATGCCGAGCTGCTCTCCGACCTTTCGGATCGGCCAGATCTCCGCGCTGCGTGCAATTTCAATGTCTGTCATTTAAGCCTCCTTCCGCTGCAGCCTGTCTGCAGCACACACTCTCCGATACATCCACAGAAGCCGGTAGTACAGATAAAACCAAAGCGGATTCTCCATCTGCATTTTCATCAGACGCTTCTCCTCCGCATCGATTTTCTCCTTATAATAGGGATTCTCCTGAAAATCCGGAAAGGTTCTCCGCATTTCCCCTGCCACCCTTGTCACAAAGGAATATACGCCCTTTTCCTTCATCCCCTGAAGTGCCGAAAACACCGTATTCTTGTAAAAAAGCACCGTAAAGGAATATTCCAGCTCCGGTCGGAACCGCTCCAGAAAGCCGTAGCGCCCTGCCTCCTCCAGCATGATGCGGCCGGCACGCAGCCGATCCTCAAGACGTTCTGCGGTCACCGTATGCACGGTGGAATCCTCGTGCTGGTAGTAATAATACAACGGTCCGGGCACATATTCGTAGCGGTGCATCCGCATGATCCACGTGCCTGCCAGCGCATTGTCCTCGTAGAACATATTCTCCGGAAAGCGCGAAGGGCAATCGATGACGATCTCCCTCCGGTAAATTTTCACGCACAGCGAGCCGGAATCCAGGAGAAGGAGTCTGCGCTTCTCATCGTCCAGCTCTCCGGTCTGCTCCGCACGGCCGTTGGCGATTACCGGCCCCGGCTGCATCGTGTGCTCGTACACGATGCAGTAATCCGTCCCCACACAGTCTGCGCCGGTTGCCTCCGCCTTCTGCAGGAGCCGCGCAAAATAATCCGGCACCACCCAGTCATCGGCATCGATGAACGCAATCCACTCTCCCGCGGCAGCGGCCAGACCGAGGTTCTTGGCCCCGCCCTGGCGGCGGTTCGTCTCGGAATGGATCACATGCAGCTTCTCCGGATGCTGCCGTTCCAGACTCCGCAGCAGCTCCAAGGAGCCGTCTGTCGAAGCATCGTCCACTGCGATGATCTCATAGTCTGCAATTCCCTCCTGGCCAAGGAGGCTGTTCATGCACCACAGCAGCCGATCCTCCGAGGCCATGTTCCAGACCGGAACGATCACCGACAGCAAGCATCTTTTCTCCTCCACTCCATCCTCCATCTGCTGCCGCAGCCAATCCGGGCAGTTCCTGCATCCGCAGGCCAGGCGGCTCCCCGGCAGGCGCAGCGGCTGTTGTTCAAAAAGCCGGCCGGGTATTCTCCCCCGGCCGGCCCTGGCTCCCTGCATTGTAATTGTTCCGCATCAACGTGCGTAGTACCTTGCGATCCTTGCCACCGCCCGGATGACATCCTCCACATCCTGATCGCTCATGGCGTAATACAGCGGTATGGTCAGCATGCGGGAATAGAGCTGCTCCGCCTGCGGGCACAGTCCCCTCCGATATCCCATTTTCTCATAAAAAGGAAAATAGTAGACCGGTATGTAGTGCACGTTGCAGACGATGTTCTCCGCATACAGCGCATCGTACAGCTGCCGCCGGTCAATTGAGAGATGCTCCGGATCCACCTGCAGAATATACAGGTGACGGACGGTATCCGACCCCTCCGTCTCTTTCTGCAGGATCAGCCCCGGCAGGTCGGCAAAGGCTTCGTCGTATCGGCGCACGATTTCCTTCTTGCGCGCCGCAAAGACCGGCAGCTTATCCAGCTGGGAGGAAATGACCGCCGCCTGCATGTCCGTGATCCGATAGTTGGGCGCCAGCGTCAGCTGCTCGTAGTACCAGGGGCCGTCCGGCGTGTGCTCCATCTGCGCCGGATCTCTCGTGATTCCGTGAGTGCGGTACAGCAGGAGCTTCTCATAATATTCCCTGCTGTTGGTCACCACCGCGCCGCCCTCGCCGCCGGTGATGGTCTTCACCGCGTGAAAGGAGAGCGTCGTCATATCCGCAATGCTGCCGTTCGGGCGGCCCTTGTACCGGGTGCCGATGACATGCGCGCCGTCTTCGATGTAAACAAAGCCGTACCGTTCCTTCAGGGCCAGAAAGGCGTCCTCATCGACCGACTGCCCGCCGAAATCCACTGCAGCAACGGCCTTGGTTCTCTCTGTGATGTGTGCCTCCACCGAGGCCGGATCCAGATTGTAGGTGTCCGGCAATATGTCTGCGAAAACCGGCCTGGCACCCACATAAAGCGCACAGTTGGCCGTGGCTGCAAAGGTGATGGGCGTGGTGATCAGCTCATCGCCCTCTCCCAGTCCTGCCGCCAGGCAGGCCATGTGCAGCGCTGCCGTTCCGTTGGCACACAGGACAGCATATCTTGCCCCCGTCACCCTGCACAGCTTCTCCTCGCACTCCGCAATGTGCGGTCCGGTCGTAAGATAGTCGCTCTTCAGGACCGACACAGCAGCATCAATGTCTGCCGCATCAATGTACTGATGCGAATAATACAGCTTCGATTCTCTGACCGGCTGTCCGCCCTCTATGGCCGGAAGCCGATCCCGGCTCTGCAATTCTGTCATACCGCTCCCGTATTCCCTGATCGATCCTCCGCAGGACAACCCTGCGTATCAGTGCTCCTCCACCGTCTGCAGGAGCGTCCGGATCTGCTCCACCGTCAGCCATTCCTTGTTGCTGCCGGAGGAGTAGACGAACCCGTCCTCCACTGCCTTTCCGGAGGGATCCCGCAGCTGCCGCTCATTGTAGGTGATCTGCGGGTAAATGATGTAATTATGTGCAAACTCCAGCGTATTGGGGGCATCCTCTGCCGTCACCATCACCTCGTGCAGCTTCTCCCCCGGGCGGATTCCCACCTCCACGGTGCGGCAGCCCGGCAGCAGTGCCTCTGCAAGATCCTTGACATAAAAGGACGGAATCTTGGAAATAAAGGTCTCGCCGCCCTTTGCCTCTTCCAAGGCCTTGATCACCAGCTCCACGCCCTGCTCCAGGCTGATCCAGAAGCGCGTCATCCGGTAATCCGTGATGGGCATGGTCGTTTCCCCCTTGGCGATCAGCTCACGGAAGAACGGAATCACCGACCCGCGGCTCCCCGCCACATTGCCGTAGCGGACAACCGAGAAGGAGATGTCCTTGCTGCCGGCGTAGGCATTGGCCGCAATGAAAAGCTTGTCACTGACCAGCTTGGTGCCGCCGTAAAGATTCACCGGATTGACGGCCTTGTCCGTGGAAAGAGCCACCACCTTCTTCACACCGGTCGAGAGGGCCGCATCGATGATATTCATCGCGCCGTTGACATTGGTCTTGATGGCCTCGGAGGGGTTGTACTCACAGGCAGGAACCTGCTTGAGCGCCGCCGCGTGGATGACATAATCGACTCCCTCCATGGCGCGCTCCATCCGCTCTCTGTCCCGCACATCGCCGATGAAAAACCTCATAACCTCCGCATGCTCCCGGTACGGAGACTCGTTGGACATGACGAACTGCTTGAATTCGTCGCGGGAGTAGATGATCAGCTTCTTCGGATGATAATGCTCCAGCACATATCTGGTGAAGCAGTGTCCGAAGGAGCCGGTTCCTCCGGTGATCAGGATGGTCTTGTCATCCAGCAAATGTGTATCTGCCATAGCCTTGCTCAATTTCCTTTCTTCATCTGCTGCTCGTAGTAATCGTTCAGCTTGTTAAACGTGTCGTCGTCAATCACATGCTCAATGCGGCAGGCCTGATCGGCCGCCGCCTCTTCCTCCACCCCGATGGCAAGGAGCACCTTGCGCAGCAGCTTGTGTCTGGAATAAATCCGCTCTGCAATGGCGCGTCCGGAAGGGCATAGCGTAATGTGACCTCCTCCGTCCATCTCGATATAGCCGTTCTCACGGAGCTTCTTCATGGCAATGCTGACGCTCGGCTTGGAAAAGCCCATTTCATTCACGATGTCAATGCTGCGGACCTGCGCCATGCGCCCCTCCAGAACCAGAATTGTTTCCAGATAATCCTCTGCAGATTCATGAATTTGCATATCATTCTCCCCTGCTGCCCGGCAGGCGTCCCGGCATCGAACGGGCTCCGGCCAGCTGCGTCTTCCATGCTGTGCACGGAAGACGCAGCTGCTGAACAGACCATTCTCGGCACAGCTTCTCAGAACTCCAGCACCAGACCGCCATAGGCCGGCATATCAAAGGCAATGTACTGCGGCTTGTAATCGCAGTCCCCCTTGACCGCCTTGAAGATCTTCGGAAGCTTCGCTCCGCTCCCTCCGAACTGCGCATCCGTGCTGCTCAAAAGGAGTTTGTAGTTCCCCATGGCAGGAACGCCCACCCGGTAGTCCTTGTATTCCACCGGCGTCATGTTCAGGATGAACAGGATCCTCCTCTTGTCGGTATCGCACTTGCGGATGAAGCTGTAGATGCTGCGGCTCTTATCATCCGCATTGATCCACTCAAAGCCGTCCCAGCTGTCGTCGATTTCGTGCATGCAGGGATATTTGCGGTAAATCTTCAGAAGCTCCGCATAATAGCGCTGCATTCCCTCGTTCAGCGGATTCTGCAGCAGGAACCAGTCCAGCTCCCTTGCCTCGCTCCACTCTCTTTCCTGTGCGAATTCCTGTCCCATGAACAGGAGCTTCTTGCCGGCATGTCCCATCATAAAGGTATAAC
>CAVKMX010000047.1:0-16828 GCA_963657295.1 Clostridium sp. CAG:302 | reverse complement strand
CCGGAGTGACCTACACGGTGACGGAGACCGCAGCAGATGGTTACACAACTACGAAAACAGGTGATACAGGGAAGATCGAAAGCAGCATTGTGACGGCGGCATTTACCAACACGAAGAATGGTGATGTCGACACCGGCATCAGCCTGGATTCTCTTCCTTATCTCATGATGCTGGCCATTGCCGGTGCGGGTCTGGTTGTTTTCGCTGCCAGAAAGCACGGCATGCGTGAGGACTGATCGGATACGCAAACGGATGGGGATTTCCGGAACCTCCCTGCAGGGAGGGCCGGGACCAGTCGGTCAGAGGTTGTTGTAACTGTTCAGCACCCATCTCGAATTTGCTACCGAATATCCTCGATGTGGCTGGGCAGAGGAGCTTCGCTCCTTGGCTGCCTGCCAATTTCAATCGTGAATTTGACTGCAAGCAGTCAATTCACGTTGAAATATGGCAGGTGCTGAACAGATACAAATTGTTTTATGCAAAGATCTGTTGTTCTGCGAATTGCAAATGCCATTGTAAATCTGGTTGTGATTTTCTCCCTCGCCCTGGCCGGTCTGTATGCCGGATATGCGCTCTGGGACAACAACCGCATCTACACCGCTGCCGGCAACGTGCAGGCAGACATGGTGAAGCTCAAGCCCTCTGTGGAGGAGGACGGCAGCGCTTCCTTTGAGGAGCTGCTCGCCGTTAACCCGGACGTGTGCGCCTGGGTGACCCTGGACAACACGAAGATTGATTTCCCGGTGGTGCAGGGGGAAACGAATTTTACCTATATTAATACGGATGTGTACGGCGAGTTCGCACTGGCCGGAAGCATCTTCCTGGATTGCCGGAACGAACGGGATTTCTCCGATGCCTATTCGCTGCTCTACGGCCACCACATGGACAACCACAATATGTTCGGAGATCTGGACCTGTATAAGGATCAGGATTTTTTCGATGCGAACCGTACAGGAGTGCTGATCCTGCCGGATCGAACCTATAACCTTGAAATTTTCGCCTGCCTGCTGGTGGACTCCGGAGAGGATGACATCTTCAACGTGGAGCAGTGGGAGACTGATATAGAAGGACTCTTGACCTTCGTGGAGGGGAATCACCTCTATCTGCGGGAAGAGAGTGTGAATGAGCTGAAATCTCTGGAGGAGCCGAAGGTGCTGGCCTTCTCCACCTGCGCAACCGAATTTACCGACGCGAGGACGATCGTGCTGGCGCGGTGCGATGGGCAGAGCTGAGGATAGCTGAGGATAGCTGAGGATAGAAGGAACCGGAACATTAGCCGCGGACGGGCTGCGGTATGGGAGGAAATGGGAATGAGAAAATGGAAGCGTACCATTGGCGCGGCATTGATGGCGGCCCTGTGCAGCATGTCGCTGCTCCTGCCATGCACGGCGGCGGAGGTAAAGAGCAAGGAGGCCGTCCCGACCGTCACAGTGGACAACATCAAGGCTGCCATTGAGGTGGAGGGAGATCTCCCGGAGGAAACGGAGACCCTGCATGTGAAGCTTGCACCGGCGGATAAGGACAATCCTATGCCGGAGGGCACGAAGAGCGGTGTCTATGACCTTCCCATTGAGGTAAAGGCTGCGCAGAATGAGACGACGCTTCCTGCCATCACCTTTAAGCACGCCGGCATTTACTATTACACCATTTCTCAGGAGAAGGGCTCGATCCGGTGGGGAGAGTACGATGAGAGAGCGTACACCCTGAAGGTGACGATCGAGAATGACGATGCGACCGGCGGACTCAGATTGGGCTCTGCGGTGCTGCGTTATTCGACCGAGGAAGAAAAGGACAACAAAAAGGACGCGGCGGTGTTCTATGATCGTTACAAGGTGGGCTCGCTCGTCATTTCGAATTCTGTGTACGGCAGCAAGTCGGATCCGAAGAAGGAGTTCACCTATACGCTGACGCTGACCGCTCCGGAGAAGGCGGCGGATGCCTCGGCCCTGACCGTGAACTACGGATCGCTCCTTCGCGGCAATTCGTATGACAGCAGCAAGATCAACGGGACCTACGACGGCGTGACCTTCGTCAACGGAGTCGGTACCTTTACCCTGAAGCACGGTGAGAGCCAGACCTTTACGCAGATTCCGGATGGAACAGCCTTTAAGGTCGTGGAGTCGGATTATGCGGGATACACGGCTTCGGTCAGGGTGAATGACGGAGCAGAGACTTATACCGACACCGCAGAGGGCACCATTGCGGCGAATGAGACGCAGAAGGTTGCGTACCGCAACGGGCGGAGCGGCGATGACGGCGGGAAGGTGCCGTCCTATGATCCTACTCCGGAGTCGGAGCCCATCACCGACACGACCAACATCGCGGTCGGCAAGGTCTGGATGGATTCGGACAACGCGGACGGGATCCGTCCGTCGAGCGTCACGGTGCAGCTCTATCGGAACGGCGTGGCCTACGGCAATCCGGTGACGCTGAACGAGGCGAATGACTGGTGGTATCGCTGGGATCATCTGGAAAAGGATGCCAGCTGGACCGTGGATGAGCTGAATGTGGCGTCCGGCTATGAGAAGGGCTTTGCCAAGAATACGGTGAATGCCTGGGTGATCGTCAACACGCATGAGGCGCAGAACGCTGCTGCTGTGACAGAGAATCCTGCGGAGGACGGAGGAACCCACACCAATGCCTACACGGGGGATGAGAGTCATATGATCCTCTGGCTGGTGGTGATGGTGGCTGCCGGGGCGGGCGCTGTCGCAGGCTTTGTGATCTACCGGAAGCGCCGGCAGCGGTAAGCTGCGGCCGGATAACTCCGGAGGGTTTACACGGGTGCCGAAGGGCATTTTGCGCAGCCGGATCGGGAGAGGTGCGAAACGGCTGCACCTCGGAATTCAGAACAGGAACATGAGAGCATCAGGGGAGTCTCCGGCCGCGGCCGGGGGCTCCCCTTAAAGCTGAGGGGCGCTTTACGCTGAAGATTTCGCGAACCGGTGCGTGCATTGCTGCGGATGACAGGATTCGTTTCCGGCAGATCCTCCGGTTTGTGCTATACTGGTGTGGCTGTCAGCCGCTGTTCCCTCACCGGCAGCAGAGATGTCGGCCGGCGGCCGCACGGCAGCGGCTGTTATGCGGCGTTCACAGGGCAGAGCCGGAGGAGGAAGAGGATGGCAGGGAGAGCGAACAGAGGAGCCCGCTCCGCGGCGGGCGGACGCTCCGAACGGGGCGAGGATGCGCTAAGGCGCGGCACCGGATCCCGCAGGGAATCGCGCAGAGGACCGGACAGGGAGACCCTCCGGGGAAATGCGGAGCAGGAGCATATCCGGAAATGGCTGCGGCAGGTCCGCTTCCGGCCGGTGCTCTTCGGCGGTGTGGAGGAGTCGGACGTATGGAAGAAGATCAGCGAGCTCAACGCCCTGTATGAGACGGCACTCGTTGCAGAGCGGGCGCGCTATGATGCCCTCCTGGCAGAGCGGGGGCTCTCCCGGGGAGCGTCGGCGCCGGATGCCGGGCGATACGGAAGAGACGGATACGACGGAGAGGCCAGCTTCGGCGGGAGAATGGACTTCGGGACCGCAGATGCCGATACCTTTGGAGGCGGCGGGGATGGAACGCAGGGGTATGAAGCGGAGAGTCCGGAAGAGTACGACGATCATGCCGCAGAGCCGCAGGATGACGAATTCTGGGATGGATACGATGACGGAGAATAGGAAAAGAGGCGGGAGAGCGCCTGCCGCCGGGGAGACGAACGCAGAGATCATTCTCCGGCGGAGGAACCGTGCCCTGGACCGGCAGGGGTACCTGAGCCTTGTGCTGCGCGTCCTGGGACTGGCCGCTGTGTTCTGGGTGCTGTTCACGCGGGTGTTCCTCATCACGCAGGCAGTCGGCAACGACATGTTCCCGTCGGTGAAGGACGGAGATCTGGTGATCTGCTTCCGGCTGCAGCGCGGGTATGCAAAGGATGATGTGGTGATCTATACGGTGGACGGCAGAGAGCACATCGGCCGTGTGGCGGCGGTTGCGACGGACTCTGTCATGCTGGACGAGAGCGGATCGCTCCTGGTCAACGGCACGGATCAGTCCGGAGAGATCCTGTACCCCACCTATGCGAAGGACGGTCAGGCGTATCCCTATCGGGTTCCGGAGAACGCGGTGTTCCTCCTGGGGGATTACAGGACACAGGCAACGGACAGCAGAGATTACGGCGCGGTCATGCTCAGCGATGTGAAGGGAAAGGTCATCACGATCCTGCGCAGGCGAGGCCTGTAGAGCACAGCGCGCACAGCAAAACGGAGAGTTCAATGAGATATCTTCTTACGTACATGAAGGATTACCGCAAGGAGGCCCTGCTGGCCCCCCTGTTCAAGCTGCTGGAGGCTTCCTTTGAGCTGCTGGTGCCGTTGGTGGTGGCAGCGATCATCGATACCGGCATCGGCTCCGGCAACAGGACCTATATTCTGCAGCGCTGCGCTGTTCTGATCCTCCTGGCGGCAGTGGGACTCGCTTCGGCGGTGACGGCACAGTGGTTCGCAGCCAAGGCGGCCACGGGCTTCTCCGGAAAGGTGCGCCATGCCCTGTTCGCCCACATTCAGGAGCTGTCCTTTTCCCAGATGGACCGCTTCGGGACGGATACGCTGATCACACGCATGACCAGCGATGTCAACCAGGTGCAGAGCGGAGTGAATCTGGTGCTGCGCCTGTTCCTGCGCTCTCCCTTCATCGTCTTCGGTGCAATGGTGATGGCCTTTACGGTGGACCGCAGGGCTGCGATGATTTTCGTTGTGGTCATTCCGATCCTCTCGGTGGTGGTCTTCGGCATCATGCTCTGGACCATGCCGCTGTACCGGAGGGTGCAGGAAAGGCTGGACCGGATCATGACGGGGACGAGGGAGAATCTGACGGGCGTCCGCGTGATCCGCGCCTTCGGAAGAGAGCAGAGCGAGATCGAGGCCTTCCATCGGAACAACGATGAGCTGACGGCCATGCAGCGCTATGTGGGAAGGATCTCCGGCCTCATGAATCCGCTCACCTACATCATCATCAATCTGGCAACGGCGTATCTGATCTACACCGGCGCGGTCCGGGTCAACATCGGCGCGCTTACGCAGGGGCAGGTGGTGGCGCTCCTCAATTACATGTCCCAGATTCTGGTGGAGCTGATCAAGCTTGCGAACCTCATCATTCAGGTCACCAAGGCGGTTGCGTGCGGCGACCGCATTGCGGATATCCTGCAGGTGGAGCCGGACATGAAGGACGGCGCGCTGGACGCGGACGCAGTGAGAGACAGCAGTGCAGCGGTGGAATTCCGGGATGTGTCGCTCTCGTATGAGGAGGGGGCAGGAAATGCGCTGGAGCACATCTCGTTCCGCGCGGAACGGGGACAGACCATCGGTATCATCGGCGGCACCGGGAGCGGGAAGTCATCGCTGGTGAACCTGATCCCGCGGTTCTACGATGTGACGCAGGGACAGGTGCTGGTGGGAGGACATGACGTCCGGGAATTCCGGCAGGAGGAGCTGCGCAGCCGCATCGGCGTGGTGCTGCAGAAGGCGGTGCTGTTCAAGGGCAGCATCAAGGCGAATCTCTCCTGGGGCAAGGAGAATCCGACAAGGGAGGAGATGGAGGAGGCCCTCACCATCTCGCAGGCAAAGGAGTACGTGGATCAGAAGCCGGGCGGAACGGCCTACGGCATCGAGCAGAACGGGCGGAACCTTTCCGGCGGCCAGCGCCAGCGCATGACCATCGCAAGAGCCCTGATCCGGAAGCCGGACATTCTCATTCTGGACGATGCGGCCTCGGCACTGGATTTCGCAACGGATGCGCGCCTTCGCATGGCGATCCGTGAGATGTCGCAGAATCTGACCACCTTCATCGTTTCGCAGCGGGCGGCCTCCGTACAGTATGCGGATCAGATCCTCGTGATGGACAACGGGAAGCTGGTGGGCATCGGAACCCATGCGGAGCTCCTGGCGGGGAATGAGGTGTACCAGGAAATCTATTACTCGCAGTTCCCGAAGGAAGACGGCATACAGAGGTAAAAATGGCAGAGAAAAAGAAAACGAAGAGCAATCATGCGGCACAGCGCGTCATTGTGAAAAAGGTGCTGGCCTACCTGGGACAGTATCGCATTTATCTGTGGTGCTCTCTGATTCTGGCGCTGCTGACCGTCGGACTGCAGCTGTACATTCCGAAGCTGACCGGAGAGGTGGTGGATTACATCCTCGGTCCCGGGCAGGTGGATTTCACCGGCGTTTACGGGATTATCCTTCGGATTGCGGCAAGTGCACTGATGGCGGGGCTCGGGCAGTGGCTCATGAATCTGTGCAACAACCGGATGACCTACGATGTGGTGCGCGACATCCGCAACGACGCCTTTGAGAAGATTGAGAAGCTCCCGCTGGGATACATTGATTCGCATCCCTACGGAGAGATTGAGAGCCGGGTCATTGCCGACGCGGATCAGTTCGCGGACGGCCTGCTCATGGGCTTTACGCAGCTGTTCACCGGCATTGTCACCATTCTGGGGACGCTCTGCTTCATGCTCTCCATCAACCTCTGGATCACGCTGGCCGTGGTGGCGCTGACGCCTCTCTCGTTCCTGGTGGCAGGCTTCATTTCCACTCACACCTTTGCCATGTTCCACCGGCAGTCCGAGATCCGCGGGCGGCAGACGGGACTGATCAACGAGATGGTGGAGGGGCAGAAGGTGGTGAAGGCCTTCAACCGCGGAAAAGAGGTGGTGAAGACCTTTGATGCCGTCAATGAGGAGCTGACCCGGACCTCTCTGCAGGCTATGTTCTACTCCTCCCTGACGAATCCGAGCACGCGCTTCATTAACAGCACGGTGTACGCCGTGGTCTGCGTGACGGGCGCCGTTGCCGCGATTTCGGGGCGGCTCACCGTGGGACAGCTGACGGCCTTCCTCTCCTACGCGAGCCAGTATGCGAAGCCCTTCAATGAGATCTCCGGCGTTGTGACCGAGCTGCAGAATGCCATTGCCTGCGCAGGCAGGGTGCTGGAGCTGATCGAGGAGGAGCCTCAGATCCCGGATGCGCCGGACGCCGCCGCTCCGGAGCATTTCGAGGGAAGGGTGGAGCTGCAGAAGGTTGCCTTCTCCTACGTGAAGGGACAGGAGCTGATCCGGGATTTCTCCCTGCAGGTGCAGCCGGGGCAGAAGATCGCGATCGTCGGCCCCACGGGCTGCGGGAAAACAACGCTCATCAACCTGCTGATGCGCTTTTATGATGTGGATGAGGGAGCCATCTGCGTGGACGGCACGGACATCCGGACGATCCGCCGGGATGCTCTGCGGGGCGGCTACGGGATGGTGCTGCAGGAAACCTGGCTGAAGACGGGCACCATCCGGGAGAATATCACCATGGGCAATCCCGACATCTCCGAGGAGGAGATGCTGCGGATTGCCGGCATCTGCCACATCGACTCGTTCATCCGAAGGCTTCCGAAGGGATACGATACGCAGGTCTCCGAGAACGGGGAGGATTTCTCCCAGGGACAGCGGCAGCTCCTGTGCATCGCGAGGGTTATGATGAGCAGGCCGTCCATGCTGATCCTGGACGAGGCGACCTCCTCCATTGATACGCGGACCGAGCTCAAGATTCAGGATGCCTTCAATGCCATGATGGAGGGCAGGACGAGCTTCATCGTCGCGCACCGCCTTTCCACGATCCGGAATGCGGACTGCATTCTGGTCATGAAAGACGGACACATCATCGAACAGGGCAGCCACGAGGCCCTGATGAGAGCAAGAGGCTTCTATTACGACCTCTACCAGAGCCAGTTCCTGGGGAAGGCAATCTGAAGGCGCCGAAACCGCGGCGCCTGTCCGCAAGCGGCCGATTCATGTTGAAATCGCCAGGTGCTGAACGGATACACTTAACTTATATTTTACATTCTGACGATCACGGATTTAACACTCCTCTTATAGGATGATCTCTGTCAGGAGAGCGCAGGTTCCCCGGAGCCTGCGCTCTTTGCTGTTGTAAGAGCACATGGATGTGCACAAAAGAGGAGATCAGAGATTATGAAGAAAAAGTTGATTGGTACGGTTCTGGCTTCGGTTCTGGCAATGAGCATGCTGGCCGGCTGCTCCTCCGCCTCGGACACGGGTGCGGATACGGCTGCGGCAGACACGGCCGCTGCGGATGAGACGGCAGACAGTGCAGATGCGGCTGCGGAGGAGACAGAAGAGACAGCGGATGCGGCAGAAGCGATCAGCGGCGAGGTGACCGCTGCCGGCTCCTCCGCACTGCTCCCCCTTGCACAGGCGGCAGCGGATAAGTTCATGGACAGCAATCCGGACTGCATTGTCACTGTGAACGGTGGCGGCTCCGGCGAAGGCCTCAAGCAGGTCGCAGACGGTGCCATCGACATCGGCAACTCGGACGTATACGCAGAGGAGAAGCTGGATGCGGCCGCAGCAGAGAGTCTTGTCGATCATGAGGTGTGCGTGATCACCATGGCACCGGTCGTCAACGCGGAGCTTGGCGTGACGGATCTGACCACCGAGCAGCTGACGGATATCTTCACCGGCAAGATCACGAACTGGAGCGAGGTCGGCGGTCCCGATGAGGAGATCATGCTGGTGACAAGACCCAGCTCCTCCGGCACACGCGCCCTGTTCAAGACCTGGGCACTGGACGGCGCCGAGGAGGCCTCCAACGAGGCGCTGGAGACCGATGATTCCGGAACCCTCCTGCAGACGGTTCAGCAGAACACCGGCGCGATCGGCTACGTAGCACTGTCCTATCTGGTGGACAACGACAGTGTTGCAACGGTTTCCATCGACGGCGTGGAGCCTTCTCTGGAGAACACCTACAACGGCTCCTATAAGGTATGGGGCTTTGAGCACATGTACACCAACGGCGAGGGATCGGAGCAGGCCCAGGCCTTCATCAGCTACATGATGGGCGATGAGTTCGGCACCGAGATCGAGGCCATGGGCTACGGAGTATCCTCGAAGATGAGCAGCGAGGCACTGGCAGCACACGAGAGCTGAGGCATCGTTCGCCGGGTAACCGGCCGGATGCATAACCGATGTACGAAGGAGTGCACAGGATGAGCACTCCTCCGGGATCCCGGACCTGCAGACAGGAAGAGCGGCGGCGAGCCTCTGAATCGCAGAGACTCACCGCCGTTTGCCGCAGGGGACGGGTGAGTGCGCTGATGTGATCTCCGGCGGAGAGCTTTTCCGGCAATCCACCGGGCTTGAAAGAAAGGCGAGGAATCCAATTTATGACGGAAGCCACAACCAGGCTCGCGGCGGCCGCTCCGGCAGGCAGCAGGAGCAGTGTCAGAACGAGAACCGGCAAATTTGAATATTTCCACAAGGAAGGACTGGGGAGAGGCGTCGTTACGGCGGCGGGCTTCTTCATCATTCTGCTGACCTTGTCCATCGGCGTGTTCCTGATCTATCAGGGGACGGGAACCTTTACGAAGTATCATCACTCCCTGCTGGAGTTCCTCTTCTCCTCGGAATGGGCTCCCTCGGATTCCGCGACGGCAGGCGGCGGAAAGGTTGGCTGTGCGATCTACATTGCGGGCTCCCTTCTGACCTGCGGGCTGGCCCTTCTGATCGTAACGCCCTTTGCCCTTTGCGCCGCCGTCTTTATGACGGAGATTGCTCCGAAGGCCGGGGTGAAGGTGTTCCAGCCGGCGATCGAGATGTTCGTCGGGATCCCATCCGTTGTCTACGGCTGGATCGGACTGACGGTTCTGGTGCCCTTCGTCCGCGATGTTTTCCATGCGAAAATGGGCGGATATTCCGTGCTGGCCGCCAGCATTGTGCTGGCGGTGATGATCTTTCCCACCATCACCACCGTGGCGGCGGACTCCATCCGCAGCATTCCGGCCCACTACCGGAAGGCGGCCTACGGGCTGGGCTCCACCAGATGGCAGGTGATCTACCGGATCGTTGTTCCGGCGGCCAAGTCGGGAATTTTCACCGGGGTGATCCTGGGCCTTGCCAGAGCCTTCGGCGAGGCCCTGGCGGTTGCGATGGTCATCGGCAAGACCAGAGCCTTCCCGAAGAATCTGCTCTCTCCCACCAACAACCTCACGGCGGCCATTGCGGCGGATATGGGGAATTCCGCGAGCGGCGGCGAGCAGAATCTGGCACTGTGGACGATGGCGCTGCTCCTCTTTCTGATCTCGATGTTCTTCATTTTCGTGATCCACAGAATCGATGCGCGCAGCAGGAAAAAGCTTGGCGTCTGAGCTGCACCGGACGCATACGCGAGGATGTAACGAATGAATGAGAAAATGAAACACCGCATCCGCAGTGCGGAGCGGGTGAACAATCTGATGACCGGCGTGTTCTATGCGGTGGGCGGCTTTTTCCTGCTGCTGATCCTGGTACTGGCCGGATACATCATCATCCGGGGAATTCTGAGCTATTATCCGGGGATCCTCTCCTTTGATTCCGACGGAATCGGCAACCAGCTGTTCAATACGATTTATCTGGTGTTCCTTTCCCTGGTGATCAGCGTTCCTCTCGGTGTTCTGGCCGGTATTTATATGGCGGAATACGCAGGGAACAACAAAAGGACCCATTTCATCCGGATCTGTATCGAATCGCTTTCCTCCCTTCCGTCCATCGTGGTGGGCCTGTTCGGGTATCTGGTTTTCATCCTGATGACGGGCATGAAGTGGAACCTGATGGCAGGGGCCCTTGCGGTGTCCATCCTGAGCCTTCCGTCCATCACCACCACGACGGAGGATGCGATGCGCAGCCTGCCCAAGAGCTACCTGCAGGGCTCCATGGCACTGGGGGCAACGCACTGGGTCAGCATTGTAAAGGTATTGCTCCCCGCCTGTCTGCCCCGCATCATCACCGGCATCATTCTGGCGGCCGGACGGGGCTTCGGAGAGGCGGCGGCCCTTCTTTACACCGCGGGACAGAGCACCCGGCTGAACTGGGCGAACTGGGATCTCACCTCCAAGACCTGTCCTCTGAATCCGTTCCGCCCCGGCGAAACCCTGGCCCTGCACATCTGGGTGATGCGCACGGAGGGTGCCCTGAATGCGAATTCGGAGAAAATCGCCAATTTCTCCGCGATGGTGCTGGTGTTGCTGGTGCTGGTGTTCTCGGTCATTGCCCGCGTCATGACGAGGCGGATCAACGCAAGGCAGTCGGGAGCAAAGGCATAGCCGCGGAGCGGAAGGATCAGAGACAATACAGAGGAAGAGGATAGAATATGAACAACATGAAATTTCAGATCAGGGACCTGGATCTGTTCTACGGTGAATTTCAGGCATTGCACAGAATCTGCATGGACATTCCAGCGAATGAGATTACGGCGCTCATCGGTCCCTCCGGCTGCGGCAAATCGACCTTTCTCAAGACCCTCAACCGCATGAACGATCTGGAGGAGGGCGTGAGGATTGCGGGAGATGTCCTCCTCGACGGCGTGGACATCAATAAGGAGATGGATGCCATCGAGCTGCGCAAGCGCGTCGGGATGGTGTTCCAGCAGCCGAATCCGTTTCCGAAGAGCGTCTACGAGAACGTGGCCTACGGTCCCCGGATCAACGGAATCCGCAGGAAGTCGGAGCTTGATGAGATTGTGGAGAGGAGCCTTCGTCAGGCGGCGATCTGGGACGAGCTGAAGGACCGCCTGCATAAGAGCGCCATCGGCCTTTCGGGCGGTCAGCAGCAGAGGCTCTGCATTGCAAGGACGCTGGCCGTGGAGCCGGAGGTGATCCTGATGGATGAGCCGACCTCCGCCCTGGATCCCATCTCCACCTCCAAAATCGAGGATCTGGCCATTGAGCTGAAGGAGAATTATACCATCGTCATTGTCACGCACAATATGCAGCAGGCGAGCCGTATCTCGGACAACACCGCCTTCTTCCTTCTGGGCGAGCTCATCGAGTACAACCGGACCCAGAAGCTCTTCTCCATTCCGGCGGACAAGAGGACGGAGGATTACATTACGGGACGCTTCGGCTGATGGGCCGTCCGGGGCGGTGCATCCTGCGAAGCGCCTGACTGGGGGCGCATGGTACAGCAGAACGAAAAGAGGGCAATACAGTGAGAAATCGATTTGATTCGCAGCTTGAGCAGCTGAATGAAATGCTCATTCACATGGGAAATCTTTGCAGCGTGTCCATTGAGAACGCCACAAAGGCCCTGCAGGATGGTAATATAGCACTGGCGCACGATGTCATGGTGGCCGATGCGGAGATCGATCAGGCGGAGCGTGAGATCGAGCGTCTCTGCCTTGGCCTGCTGCTGCAGCAGCAGCCGGTGGCACGGGATCTCCGTCAGATATCGGCGGCTCTGAAGATGATCACGGATATGGAGCGGATCGGCGATCAGGCCTCCGACATCGCAGAGATTGTCATCAGTGCGAGAATGTCCGAGACGACGGATTTTCCGAAGATTGTGGAGATGAGCGTCGAGGCGACCCATATGGTGGAGAACAGCGTCCGGGCCTTCGTCGAGAAGAATCTCGAGCTGGCGGGTCATGTCGAGGCCAGTGACGATGTGGTGGACATGATGTTCGAATCGGTCAAGAGTCAGATCATCGATTACATCGGCGAGAACCAGGGACAGGCAGCGCACAAGGCGCTGGATCTCATCATGATCGCCAAATATCTGGAGCGGATCGGCGATCATGCGACCAACATCGCGGAGTGGGTCAGCTTCTCCATTACCGGCGTGCACGAGGCCAAGAATGACAGCAAGCTCAGGGAAGCGGAGCTGCACAGGTAAGGGACAGAGAGAAAATGATTTATTGTGTCGAGGATGACGAGAACATTCGGGACCTCATTGTTTACACCCTGGAGAATACCGGCTTCCAGGCCAGGGGCTTCGGCGACGGCAGGAGCTTTCGGGCAGCCTGGAAGGAGGCCTGTCCGGAGCTGGTTCTGATGGACATCATGCTGCCGCAGGAGGACGGCATTGCTCTTCTGCGGGAGCTGCGCGCTGCGAAGGAGACGGCAGACGTTCCGGTGATCATGGTGACCGCCAAGGGGGCGGAGTTCGACAAGGTGAAGGCGCTGGATCTGGGCGCGGACGATTACGTCACCAAGCCCTTCGGCATGATGGAGCTGGTGAGCCGCATCAAGGCGGTGCTGCGCCGAACGGGCGGGAACGATGCCGGCGAGAGCGGGATCCTGGCCCTGGGCAGGGTGGCCATCGATCAGAAGCGCCATCAGGTGACGGTGGGCGGAGAGAACGTAACCCTTACGCTCAAGGAATATGAGCTTCTGAAGAAGCTCATGATGAATTCCGAGGTCGTGCTCACGAGGGACCAGCTGCTGGAGGATGTCTGGGGGTATGATTTCGACGGAGAGACCCGGACGGTGGATGTGCATGTGCGGACGCTCCGGCAGAAGCTGGGAGATGCCGGCAACTGCATCGAGACGGTTCGGGGAGTCGGATATCGCATCCGGGGGTGACCGCGGCAGCATCCGGCGGGGACGCCGCAGGAATCTGGCGGAACAAAATCTGGTGGAACAATGAGAAGAAAAGTGCAGAGGAGCATGTTCATGGTGGTAGGCATTACGCTGGCGGTGGCGTATGCCATCACCACTTTTTTTGTCTACGGGAGAATCCGGTCGCTTTCTGAGGAGAGCATCGGGCGCGTGGCACGGTATGCGGCCGAGGCAGTGAACATCGCGGGAGAGTCGTACCTGCGTCAGCTCGATGACGTGGAGCCCGCGACGCGCATCACGCTGATCGCTGCGGACGGCAGCGTGTGCTACGACTCCGTGGAGGATTCGTACACACTGGAGAATCATCTGGGCCGTCCGGAGGTGCAGGAGGCGCTGCGGACAGGAATCGGCAGGGATCTTCGCCGTTCGGATACACTGGGCAGGGAGCTCTACTACTGTGCGGTCCTTCTGGAGGACGGGCGCGTGCTGCGGGTCTCCACGGAGGCCTCCACCGTGACGAGAACGGCGGCGGAGCTCCTGCCGTGGATTGCGGGGACCGCGGTGTTCGTTCTGCTCCTGGCCTATCTGGCGGCCCGGAGACAGGCGGCGGCCCTGGTACGGCCCATCAACGAGATCCGGCTGGACCATCCGCTGGACAATGATGTCTACGAGGAGCTGCATCCTCTCCTCCTTCGCATCGATGAGACCAACCGGGCCAAGGATGCCGTGGCAGAAATGCGGAAGGAGTTCTCCGCCAACGTCTCCCACGAGCTGAAGACGCCGCTGACCTCCATCTCCGGATATGCGGAGATCATGCGGGACGGTCTGGTGAAGGGGGAGAAGGTTCCGGATTTCGCCAACCGGATTTACAAGGAGGCGCAGCGCATGCTGCAGCTGGTCGATGACATCATGCAGCTCTCCCGGCTGGATGAGGGGAGGCTCGCGCAGGAAAAGGAGACGGTGAACCTGTTCGAGCTCTCCTATGAGATTGTGGGGCGCCTCGGTGCAAAGGCACGGGAGTGCGATGTGCATGTGGAGCTGACGGGGGAGGCCTGCTGCGTCACGGGAATCCGCAGGCTCTATGAGGAAATGATCTTCAACCTGACCGAAAACGCCATCAAATACAATCATCCGGGCGGAAAGGTGACCATCTGGGTGGGAAAGCTGATGAACACGCCGAAGGTGATCGTGACCGACAACGGCATCGGAATTGCCAAGGATCAGCAGGAGCGGATCTTTGAGCGCTTTTACCGGGTGGATAAGAGCCGGTCCAAGCAGACCGGCGGCACGGGGCTGGGGCTGTCGATTGTCAAGCACAGCGCCGAGCAGTGCGGTGCGGTGATTCAGGTGCAGTCCGAGCTTGGAAAGGGGACCAGAATGGAGCTGACCTTCCCGTAAAGGAGGTGCGCTGCCGTAACTTTTTCGGCTTTTGAACGAATTATATGGGGAATGGGGTTGCATCTTAACACAGATTTTTCATATGATGATATCTGTTCGGCGTCTGCAGGGGCCTCCGGCCGGCCGCATCGAGGGTTTCCGAAGGGGAAACGGGATGGGGCGGAGCCATGGGCGGCGGGAATTGTTCCCGGGACAGCGCGGAACCGATGCGGCAAATGCAGAAGAGGGCTGCACGCAAGGGTGCGGCAGCGAGGTAGGGTATGTCAGAAATCGTAACGACGTTGTTCGGATTGTTCGGCGGCCTGGCGGTGTTCCTCTACGGAATGAGTCAGATGAGTGAGGCACTGCAGAAGGCGGCGGGAGAGAAAATGCGCAGCATCCTTGGGTTTTTGACGAAAAACCCTCTGATGGGAGCGCTGGCAGGCGCGCTTGTCACGGCAGTGCTGCAGTCGTCCTCCGCGACCACGGTAATGGTCATCGGCTTTGTCAGTGCAGGTCTTATGGGACTGCCGCAGGCCATCTCGGTCATCTTCGGCGCCAACATCGGTACGACGATGACGGCGCAGCTCATCGCATTCGATATCAGCGAATACATCTATCCGATTCTGTTCATCAGCTTTCTCATTCAGTTCCTGGCCAAAAATGAAAAGGTCAAGAGCATCGGCATGGTGTTCTTCTCCTTCGGCCTTCTCTTTGAAGGTATTCAGATCATGTCCTCCGTCATGGAGCCGCTGGCGGCAAGCCCTGTTTTCGTGGATCTGATGGACAAGGTGCAGGACATTCCGGTTCTGGGGATTATCCTCGGCATGTGCATGACCCTGGTGGTGCAGTCGTCCTCGGCGACCATTGCGGTGCTGCAGAGCTTCGCCTCACAGGCAGGGCCGGACGGTGTGACCAGCGTCATCGGTCTCACAGGGGCCATCCCGATCCTTCTGGGCGACAACATCGGAACGACGATCACGGCACTGTTGGCCTCCGTGGGACAGAGCAAGGATGCCAAGCGGACGGCAGTGGCCCACACCTGCTTCAATGTGACCGGCTCCATCGTTTTCGCCTTCCTCATCCCGTGGTATGCCAGATTCGTGCAGTTCATCTCCCCGAAGGGACCGGAGGTGGAGGTGATCTCCCGGCAGATCGCCAATGCGCACACGACCTTTAACGTGGCATGCACGCTCATATGGCTGCCGCTGATTGCCGTCATGGTGAAGATTGTCTGCTTCCTTGTTCCGGATCGTCCCGGAGAGGCAGCGGAGAAGGCGGAGAGCCGTCCGAAGTTCCTGGATCTGAACATGACGTCACAGCCGCAGGCGGCCCTGATCCTGCTGGCCAAGGAGATCCGCCGGAGCCTCGAGAATGCGGCCGTTCTCCTGGAGGAGATGACGACGGCAACGCTCGGCAGAAGGGGCGGCAAGGAGCCCGCTGCGCCGGAGGAGCTGCAGCAGAATGCAGAGGCCTTCCGCACCAGATATCAGAACTGCAAGGCCGTGCAGGCCAGCATTACCTCGTATATTACAGAGCTGTTCTCCAAGGGCTCCATGACGCCGGAGCAGTCGGAGCAGGCCTCGGACCTTCTGTCCATTGCCAACGATGTGGACCGCATTTACGACCGCTGCAGCGACATTGTCAGCGGCATCGGTGCCCTGCGGGAGCGGGGGCTGGCGCTGTCCGGCGATGCCTGCAGCGAGCTGGACAAGTGCTTCAGCGCGGCAAGGAATCTCTACAGTCTCTCCACCTCCTTCCTGACGGCCTACGGTGCGGATGCGGCGGATCCGGCCTTCATCACCCGAGCCAAGAACAAGCTGCACAAGGCGATCCGCCAGTTCAACAAGGCCCATTTAAAGCGCGTGGAGAACGGCAAGTGCACCAAGGAGATGACCGGAGTCTATTCGGAAATTCTCTACAATGTGGACCGTATCGGAGACAACTGCGTCGGCATCTCGGAGGAGGTGCTGGATCACGCACCCCAGCTGAAGGTGCTGGCCGAAAAGGGCTGAGGAGGTTACAGTTCATTCGCCCGCCAGGCGACAGGGGGGCGGAGAATGTCCAGTCCGGGGGCCTTGCGAGGCCTCGGTGCTTGCGA
>CAVKMX010000046.1:0-16993 GCA_963657295.1 Clostridium sp. CAG:302 | reverse complement strand
ACCGAGGCCTCGCAAGGCCCCCGGACTGGACATTCTCCGCCACCCTGTCGCCTGTCGGGCGAATGAACTGTAACGTTTTACTGTATGAATATCGGCCGGGAAGTGCACCGTGAATGCCTGCTGCCGCGCCGGAAGCCGTTTCGAAAGGGAAAAAATGACACATGACATGACAAAGGGCAGCCTTCTGCCCATTCTGGTAAAATTCACGATTCCGCTGGTGCTGGGCAACCTTCTGCAGCTCACGTATAATGCCGCCGACAGCATCATTGTCGGCCGCTTCGTCGGTGCCTCTGCCCTGGCTGCCGTCGGCACCAGCAATCCGCTGATCACACTCTTCATCCTCTTCGAGCAGGGAATCTGCCTGGGCACGGGCGTGCTGATCGGCATGATGTTCGGCTCCCGGCAATACGAGCGCCTGCAGCGGCAGGTCTCCACCGGCATGGTGTCCGGTCTGGTTTTCTCGGCAGCGATGGCCCTTGTGACCATTCTGGCCGCGCCGCAGCTCCTGCAGCTGCTGCAGGTGGATGCCGCCATTCTGCAGGAGGCGGTGGTCTACCTTCGGATTGTGGCTTTCGGCCTGCTGTTCAATTTCATCTACAACTATTTTGCAGGAACACTCCGGGCCATGGGAGATTCCCGCTCTCCCCTGCTGTTCCTGGCTCTGAGTGCCGCGCTGAATGTGGCCGGGGATCTGTTCTTCGTCATCGTGTTCCACATGGGAATTGTCGGCTGTGCCGTAGCCACCGTGCTCTCCGAGGGGCTGTCCGGCATTCTCTGCTTCCTCTACATTCAGAAGAGAATTCCGCTCCTGCAGCTGGGGAAGCGCTGGCTCCTGTTCGACGGCGGTCTCCTCCGGCTGACCCTGCAGTACGGCTTCGTCAGTGCCATGCAGCAATGCGCCGTGCAGCTCGGCAAGCTCGGGATTCAGGGCATCGTCAACACCATGGGCGTTGCCTCCACGGCCGCCTTCAGCTCCGTGAACCGCGTGGATGATTATGCGATTGTCATTGAGCAGAATGTCGCACACGCAATGACCAGCGTGATGGCACAGAACGAGGGTGCCGGCGAGCACCGAAGGGTTTATCAGGCTTACCGATACGGCATGATGCTGGAGATCGGCTACGGCATCGCCGTCGGCCTTGTCTTCTATTTCCTGGCAGAGCCGATGATGCTCCTCTTCACCCAGGATGCGGAGGTCATCGCCATCGGCAGGACCTATCTGCACCTTATTGCCTTCATGTACATCCTGCCCGGCATTACCAACGGACTGCAGGGATATTTCCGCGGCATCGGAGACCTGAAGGTGACGCTGATCAGCAGCATGCTGAACATGGCGGTCCGCGTGGCGGCGGCCGTTCCGATGGTCTTTGTGTTCCGCATGGGCATGGAGGCCATTCCCTGGTCCTACCTCATCGGCTGGGCCGCAATGATCGCCTTTGAGCTCCCCTTCTACCGCAGATGGAACCGGGAGCATCTGATGAAGCAATGCGAAAAGGAGCAGAACGGCGCCGCCTGAGGACGCTCCGATCGCGTTTCCTCAGGCAGTTTCGTCCTGCTCCCCATTCATGCAGCCCCTGTACCGGGAACGCAGCAGCCGTTCTCCGGTACGCTGCCTGCAGAAGAAATCCGTTCTATTCGGCCGTCCGGCCTGCGGCCTCCCTGCGGAGAATCCTTGCTGCCTCCACAAGATTCTCGAGGCTTGCCTTCGTTTCAGTCTCTCCTCTCGTCTTCAGCCCGCAGTCCGGGTTCACCCACAGCTTGTCATCCGGTATTCTCGTACGCATCTTCTCAAGCGCCGCAACAATTTCCTCCACGGAAGGAACGCGCGGAGAGTGAATATCGTATACACCGGGGCCGACCTCTGTCTCGAAATGATTGTCCCGGAGCGAATCCAGGATCTGCAGATCCGAGCGCGATGCCTCAAACGTGATCACATCTGCATCCATGTCATCGATGGTCGAAATGATGTCCGTGAACTCACTGTAGCACATATGCGTATGAATCTGCGTCTCCGGCTTCACGCCGCTGTGCACCAGCCGGAAGGCCGGGATGGCAAAATCAAGATACTCGCTGTACCAGTCCGACTTGCGAAGGGGCAGCTTCTCCCGGAGCGCCGCCTCGTCAATCTGAATCACACGGATGCCGTTCTTCTCCAGGTCCAGCACCTCATCGCGGATGGCAAGTGCAATCTGTGAAATGGATTCCCGAACCGAAATGTCCTCCCGCGGGAAGGACCAGTTGAAGATTGTCACCGGCCCGGTGAGCATGCCCTTGAGGGGCTTTTCCGTCAGCGACTGTGCATACACGGACCATTCCACGGTGATGGGCTTGCTCCTGCTCACATCCCCCCAGATCACCGGAGGCTTCACGCATCTGGTTCCGTAGGACTGCACCCAGCCCATTTCCGTGAAAAGATACCCGGAGAGTGCTTCTCCGAAGTACTCCACCATGTCGTTTCTCTCGTATTCGCCGTGCACCAGAACGTCCAGCCCGATCTCCTCCTGCCAGCGGACAACGCGTTCTATTTTCTTCCTGTTGAATTCCTTATACTCCTGCTCGGAAATCTCTCCCTTCCGGAACATGGACCGGTTCTTTTTCACATCCTGTGTCTGCGGAAAGCTTCCGATGGTTGTCGTCGGGAAAATCGGGAGGCCGAAGGCCTCCTTTTGCAGCTTCTGCCGAACGCTCCTTGCCGGTCTTCTGACGTAGTCCTCCTCCGTAATTTCCGCAAGCCGCTTCTTCACCTCGGGATGCTCGCAGTCTCTTCCCTCAGCAAACAGGGCAATATTCTGCCTGTAGGCGGGCACGCTTTCTCTCTCCCCGCAGTCCGCCAGCTGTCCGATTTCCGTGAGCTCGGTCAGCTTCTGGACCGCAAAGGCAAAATGTCTGCGGTACGCCTCCTTCATGCCGGCTTCGTTGTCCAGAGTGTACGGAACATGCAGCAGGGAGCAGGAGGTGGACACCACTGTCCGGATTCCCCTCTGCCGCAGACCATCAAGGACATCCAGCGTCCTCCTGTAGTGGTTCCTCCAGATGTTCTTGCCGTTTACCAGTCCTGCGAACAGAAGCCTGTCCTCCGGAAAGCCTTCGTTCTCAATGAGCTCCGCTGTTCTTTTCCCCTCAATGAAATCAAGTCCGATTCCCGCAAAGGGGAGCTCTGTCAGCACCCTGTAGACATCTCTTACATCGCCGAAATAGGTCTGAAGGAGCACCTTGACCTTTCCGCTCTCCTCCAGAATTTCCAGGTACAGCTCCCGGAAAAACCGGATATCCTCCTCGGTAAGATCCTTCACCAGAGCCGGCTCATCGAACTGCACCCACTCTGTCCCCAGCTCTGCGAACTGCCGGAGCAGTGCCCTGTAGGCCGCTGCCGTCTCCTGCCTTACCTCCTCACGCCCCTTTGCTCCGGTAAAGCGGCAGAGAGAAAGAAGCGTATAGGCTCCCGTGATCACAGGCCTGGTCTCGATGCCGAGCGACTTTGCCTCCGAATACTCGCGGAACGGCTTGTCTCCTGTCAGCCCGATCACGGTGCTGTCATCCAGCTCCGGCACAATGTAGTGATAATTCGTGTTGTACCATTTCTTCATGGCAAGGGCACGGACATCGCCCTTCTCGCCCTGATATCCTCGTGCCATGGCAAAATAGGTATCCAGCGGCGACAGTCCCAGCTCGCGATAGCGCTCCGGTACGATCCCGAACAGCGCAGCCGTATCCAGCACGCCATCGTAGAAGGAAAAATCATTTGACGGGATATCATCAATCCCGGCCTCCTTCTGCCGCCGCAGATTCTCTGCTCTTATGGCCGCCGCAGCCTCCTGCAGCTGTGCTTCGCTGATTTCACCTCTGAAATATTTCTCCGATGCAAACTTGAGCTCCCGCTTTGCTCCGATTCGCGGAAATCCTGTCACTGATGTTCTCATGTCCGGTCTCCTTTGTGTGCTCACTCCTGCTTATCGAGGAGTATAGGGAGTCCGCTTTGTCCTGTAAAATACGCATAATTTAGGCCTCCCCATAGATTGCATCTATGGGGAGGCCGGTAAATGCCGCTTATTCTATAATTTCTTCGTCCGCCGGATTCCTCTATTCCTCCCGGGCATAATCAAAGGAGTACCGCACGGCCTTCTGCCAGCCGCGAAGCTTCGCCGCAAGCTCCTCATCGGTGATCTGCGGCACAAACCGCCGCTCCATCCTGTTGTTGGCGGAGAGCTCCTCTGTGCTCTGCCAGTAGCCGACAGCCAGTCCTGCCAGATAGGCTGCGCCCAGTGCCGTGGTCTCCACGCAGACAGGACGCTCCACCGGAATGTTCGCGATGTCGGCCTGCATCTGCATGAGGAGATTGTTGACGCTCGCTCCGCCGTCCACCTTCAGCTCCCGGATGCCGATGCCGGAATCCCGCCGCATGACATTCAGCACATCGTTGACAAGATACGCGATGGACTCCAGCGTGGCACGGATGATGTGGTTCTTGTTGACGCCACGCGTGATGCCGACGATGGTCCCGCGCGCATACTGGTCCCAATAGGGTGCCCCCAGCCCCGTAAACGCCGGGATCACATAGCATCCGTTCGTATCCGGCACCTTGGAGGCGAAGAACTCCGAATCCGCCGCAGAATCGATCAGCCGCATCTCATCCCGCAGCCACTGGATGGCAGCCCCCGCGACAAAGATGGACCCCTCCAGCGCATACGTGATCCTTCCGTTTCTCCCCCAGGCAATGGTTGTCACCAGTCCGTTCTCCGAGAATACCGGCGTATCTCCCGTGTTCAGCAGCATAAAGCCGCCCGTTCCGTAGGTATTCTTCACCTCACCCCGGTGAAAGCACGCCTGCCCGAAGAGCGCGCACTGCTGATCGCCGGCTGCCCCGGTGATCGGAATCTCCGCCTGGAACAGCGTCGGATCCGTATGTCCGAAATACCCGCTCGAATCCTTTACCTTCGGCAGCAGGCTCCGCGGAATGTCCAGCTCCCGCAGAATTTCATCGTCCCAGTCCAGCTTGTTGATGTTGAACATCATTGTCCGGCTGGCATTGGAATAATCGGTGCTGTGGTGTCTGCCCCCCGTCAGCTTCCAGATCAGCCACGTCTCCACCGTCCCGAACGCAAGCCTGCCTTCCTCCGCCTTCTGCCGCGCACCCTCCACGTTGTCCAGAATCCATTTCACCTTGGTGGCGGAGAAATACGCATCGATCACCAGTCCCGTTCTGCTCCGGTAATCCCCGGTAAGTCCTCTCTCCTTCAGTGCATCGCACAGGTCCGAGGTTCTCCGGCACTGCCAGACAATCGCGCGGTACACGGGTTCGCCCGTCTCCCGGTCCCAGACAATGGTCGTCTCCCGCTGGTTGGTAATGCCGATGGCCGCGATCTGCTGCCCGGTAATGCCCACCTTGTACATAGCCTCCACCGCCACCGCCAGGATGGTGGACCAGATCTCATTCGCATCCTCCTCCACCCAGCCCGGATTCGGATAATATTGCGGGAATTCCCGCTGTGCCATCGAGACGATCCGCCCCCCGCGGTCGAACAGGATGCACCGGTTGCTGGTTGTTCCGGCGTCCAGCGCCATCACATACTGTGTCATTGCTTCTCCCCCTGCAATTGCTGTCTGTACAGCTCATTCCTCCGTCGTCTGATGCCGGACGATGTAATCCATGGCCTCCAGATATCCCTGCAGGCCGTGCCCTACGATCTGATGATCACAGGCAGGTCTGGTCACCGAGACCTGCCGGAAGGCCTCCCGCTCATGGATGTCGCTGATGTGGATCTCCACCTTCGGAACGAACACGCTCTTCAGCGCATCATGAATGGCATAGCTGTAATGCGTATAAGCCCCCGGATTGATCACAACGCCGATGAGCTCCGGATCGTAATAAGCCTCCTGCAGCCTGTCAATGATGGCACCCTCATGGTTGGACTGCCAGCATTCCGCAGACACCCCCAGCTCCCTCGCATGATCCTCGATCATGGAAACCAGCGCCCCGTAGTCCTGCGTTCCGTAGATGCTCTTCTCCCGGATCCCCAGAAAGTTCAGATTGGGTCCGTTGATGACCAGAATCTTCTTCCTGTCTGTCCCCTTTCCTGATGTCAGAATCTCCTCCGCAATTTCCTGCGGATTCCGCCCTGTTACAGAAACCGTGATGTCCGCGCAGGCTTCATAGACGGCGCGCCGCCCCTGCAGAATGGTGCGCACCTTCTCCTCTCTGTCCGGTCCTGCGAGCAGCGGCCTTGTCGTGTCATCGCCCAGCCGCCGGATCACCTCCTCCGGAGTAACCTCCAGATAAACGACGGTTCCCAGCTGCCGCAGCAGCGGCCGGTTTTCCTCCCGCAGCACAATCCCGCCGCCGCAGGAATAGATCACCTGCTCTTCTCCGCTCTCTGCCAGCTCCTCCAGCAGCCTCGTTTCACGTCTCCGAAAGCCTTCCTCCCCCTCGGCGGCAAAAATATCCGTGACAGACATCCCAGCCTTCTGCACCAGCAGCTCATCCGTATCCGGATTGTCCCAGCCCGTTCTCTCTGCCAGCACTCTTCCTATCGTTGTTTTCCCGCTTCCCATGAAGCCGATCAGTACATAATTATTCAACAGAAATTCCCTCATATCCCCTGCGCCGGTGCTCCGGCGCAGTCCATCGTCTGCAGTATCCGTCAGCTGCGCAGAAAGGCATACAGATTCCTGCGCACCTCTTCGATGCATTCCTTTCCCGGCTCTCTCCCGGTCCAGAGCTGGAAGGCCAGAATTCCCTGCCACAGGAGCATATTCATTCCGTTGTATCCCGGCTTCCCCGCCGCGTGCACCAGCTGCAGGAATCTCGTCTCCTCCGGATTGTAGATGCAGTCATACGCAGCCTCAATGCGGTCATAAAATGCCGGGTCCTCGATCGGCGCCGTCCCGATGTCCGGTGCCAGCCCCACATTGGTGCATTGAATGGCGAACGGCCTCTCCAGCTCTCCGGCCGCGGCGGCCGCCTCCGAAAGCCCGTGCGTCGTAATTTCCATCTCCGGATATGCCCTCTGCAGCTCCCCTGCCAGAGCCTCTGCCTTCTCTCTCGTCCTGTTGAGAACCGCCAGCCGTCTCACCCCGGCTCTTCCGCACATAAAGCCGACGGCCCTTGCGGCACCGCCGGCGCCGACCAGGATCACATCTGCGGACGAGAGCACGATTCCCATCTCCTCCAGCGCTCTCTGCAGGCCGAGATAATCGGTATTGCAGCCCTTATATCCGGCAATGCTCCCGTCCTGTGCCTGGATCGGCACCAACGTATTCACGGCACCGATGGCCCGCGCCACCGGCTCCACCTCCGCAAGATGCGGAATGACCGCGCTCTTGTAGGGCACCGTCACATTGAATCCCCGGATCCCCAGTGCTGCGGCTCCTCTGACCGCTGCCCCCACCTCTTCCGCGCTCTGCACGGGAAAGGTGGTATAGACAAGATTTTCTCCAAGCTCCGCCGCCAGCGTATTGTGAATCAGCGGAGAAAAGGAATGCGCCACCGGATGCCCGATGAGTCCGTATACAGCTGTGCTCCCATTGATTTCGTTCTGCATTTTGCCCCGTTTCTCTTCCCGTCTGTCCCGGATCTTCTCTCCGGAATCTTCCGTTTATGCCGTTCTGTGCCGCCCGTGTCTTCTCCTCACCGGCGCCCATCCCATACCAGGTCGTCCTCCAGCCGGAGCCTTCGCCGCACGGGAGCCTCCAGCCGGCGCTTCCACCGAATCCAGAACTCCTCCTGCTGCGTCAGCGGAACCGTAAGGACCGACGTCACGCCTGCATTGTTGGCTCCCCAGATATCGGTGAAGAGCTGATCGCCGATGAAGATCGTATTCTGCGGATCGGTTCCCATAACGTGCATTGCCTCCCGGTATTTATGCGGAAGGGGCTTCATGGCCCGGGTCACCACCCTGCTCCCCACGGCCGCCGCAAAGGTCCTGGCACGTCTCCCCGTATTGTTGGAGAGAATGACGGTCCGCAGCCCCGCCGCATGCAGCCGGCGGAACAGCTCTGCGGCGCGCTCGTCCGCCGGAGCGTTCGGCTCAACCAGCGTGTTGTCGATATCAAAAATAACGCCCCGCACACCGGCCGCATATAGCGCTCCCCAGTCGATTGCATAGGCCGATCTCACGTAGTGATCCGGCGTGATCCCCTTTCCCATCTAATGAACCCCCAGCGCCTTCTTGCCGTGCTCCGTCTTCAGAACCTTTTCCAGCTCGTCCATGAAGGTCTCCACGTCCTTGAATTCACGATAGACAGAGGCAAAGCGCACGTAGGCCACCGGATCCAGGTCGTGGAGTCCGGACATCACCAGCTCACCGATCTCCCGGCTGGAAATCTCCTTCTCCTCACGATCAAAGATCTCACCTTCAATCTCATCTACCATGTGCTTAATCTGGTTCACCGAAACCGGGCGCTTGTGGCAGGCGCGCAGAATGCCGCCCTCAATCTTGGAGCGGTCATAGGGCTCCCGGTTATTGTCCTTTTTGGTCACAACCAGCGGAATGGTCTCCACCTTTTCATAGGTGGTAAAGCGCCGTCCGCAGCCATCGCAGATCCTGCGCCTCCGGATGGAATTGTTCTCCTCTACCGGTCTGGAATCAATGACACGGTTGTCTTCTTTCCCGCAAAATGGGCATCGCATGGTCATTCCTCACATATCTGCGTCAGCTGCGGGAGGGCCGCAGGCACGCAGCAGCTGATCTTATGGTTTGCAGCACCTGCGCGGACAGGCAGGCATCACGATTTTGCCCCTGCCGCACCAAGACTGAGTTTAACACATCTGCCGCCGGCTTTGCACAGGAGCAGCTGCCGGAGTTTGAGAAAGAGCACCGGTTTCCCGGTGCTCCTTCTCATAACTGCGTATGCATAGGAAAATGCCATCGGGCACTTTCGGGTATCCTAATCGAGATGGATGCTGAACAGCTGCTGCTCTTTTATTCAATCGAAAGAGCCGCTTCCAGCGCATCGCCCGTGGCGATCAGGGCATTCCCCGGAGCCTTGGCCGCCTCTCCGATCACGATGACCTGCTCCGCCGCCTTCTCGCAGAGCTCCTTGAGAGAAGCGTTGGCGCGGGAGCCCATGGCCAGCACGATGTTGTCATACCCCCGCAGGGAACCCTCCGTTCCGTCGGTCAGTGTGTAATCGACGCCGTCCTCATAGAAGCGTCCTACCCTGGCTCCTGCGCAGAGCAGCACCTTGTGCTCCTCAAAATTACGGAACATGAACACGCGGTTTTCCTTCGTCACATCCTGGGCGATCACGCTCTTCATTTCAATGATGCCGACCTCATGTCCGCGTTCCGCCAGATATTCGGCAGCCTCGCAGCCTACCATGCCGCCGCCGACAACGAGGACCTTCTGTCCGACATTGGCCTTGCCCTCCAGGAGCTGCTGCGCCGTGATATAACCGCATTCCTGCAGTCCCGGAATCGGGAGAATCAGAGGATTGGAGCCTGTGGCCAGGATGATCGCATCCGGCTGCAGCTCCTTCAGCAGCGCCTCATCGGCTTCTGTGTTCACCCTGATATCAACCTTCTGCTCCTCGCAGTGAACGATCATGGCACGCACCGCCTCGCTGAGCTGGCCCTTCCCCGTCGGATATGCTGCAATCCGGAAGTTTCCGCCAAGCTCCGCCTCCTTCTCGAGGAGCGTTACCTGATGACCTCTTGCGGCACAGGCATAGGCTGCATAAAGCCCGCCGGGGCCGCCGCCGATGACGACCACTCTCTTGGGTGTCCCGGCCTTCGTCAGCGCATGCTCACGGCCGACACAGGGATTGACGGCACAGGTGATGGCCTTGCCGGCAAACATATTCGGAACACAGCCCAGAAGACATCCGATGCAGGGAGAAAGAGATTCCAGCCTCCCGCCTCTGGCCTTGTTGGGCAGCTCCGGATCGGCAATGCTCTGTCTCCCGAAGGCAACGAGATCCGCCCGTCCCTGTCTGACCAGAAGCTCCGCGTACTGCGGCTCCGTGAAACGTCCGACGATGATCACCGGAACCGATACCGCCCTCTTGATCTCGGTGACAAGGTCCGCGTTGAAGCCGCCGTGCGTCACGCCGGGAGCCCACATGAATTCGTCATGGAGATGGACGGCCCGCGTCACATGGATCGCGTCCACGCCGCACTCCTCCTCCAGATACGCCGCCACCGCGGCTGCATCCTGCACTGACTGACCGCCGGGCACCTCATCGCTGGCATTGATGCGGCAGATCACCGGGAGCATGCCGCCCGTCTTGCGCCGGATGTTCTCGATGATCAGACGCGGCAGGCGCATGCGGTTTTCAAAGCAGCCGCCGAACTCATCGGTCCGCTTGTTGGTGCGCTGTGAGATAAAGGTGCTGACCAGATAGCCATGGGCGCAGTGGAGCTCCACCATGTCGATTCCTGCCAGCTGCGCGCGCCTTGCCGCATCGCCGTAGCATTCGATGATGCGGTAAAGCTCCTCCCGGGAAACAGCCTCCGGCACCTCCCGCCCGGAGGCTGCCGGAATGGCGCTGGCGGCCTTCAGCGGATAGCCGGTGAGCGCCGAGCTTCCCTCCGGACCGGCGTGCTGGAGCTGAATGCTCATCTTCGCGCCGTACGTATGACAGGCATCCGCCACACGCCGGAAGCTCTCGATGCAGCGATCCTCGAACAGGCAGGGCTTGCGCGGTCCTCCCTTGGCCTGCTCATAAACAACGGTGGACTCAATCGTGATCAGACCAAAGCCCCCCTTTGCCCGTGCCTCATAATAGCTGAGCGAGGCATCGCTGAGCGTGCCGTCGGTATTGGCCAGGTTATTGCCCATCGGCGGAACAACAAAGCGATTGGGTACTGTGACATTTCCGATCTTTATCGGCGAGAACATTGCCGGAAACTTCATAAACTGCCTCCTTACATATCCCGTACCTGCCCGGGCAGGCATCGTAATACTCGTTCCTACTTAAGAGAAAAATTTCTCCATAACCTCATCCGTCGGCATTTCCTTCCCGGTGAAAAGATGGAAGGCCTCCGCTCCCTGCCACAGCAGCATGCCGATGCCGCCGACAGCTGCCCGGCAGCCTGCCTCCACAGCATCCAGAATGAGCTGTGTCTCCCGCGGGTTGTAGACCGTATCGGCAACGATCAGATCCTTTCTCAGAAGCTCCTTCGAAATCAGACTCTGTCCGTCAAGCGGCGCCATTCCCACCTTGGTGGCATTCACGAGAATTGTGCTGTTCCGGATGGCTTCCCGGAGCTTTTCTCCATCCTCCAGCTTCTCCACGCTGACACGGCAGCCGGGGACCTCTTCGCTCAGCTTCCGGCAGGTCAGCTCGGCATTGGCATAGAATTCATCCTCGCGGTTGAAAATATGAATCTCGGCCGCACCGTCAAGGGCACTCTGCACAGCGATGGCCGTTGCCGCGCCGCCGGCCCCCAGAAGCGTCATCCGCTGACCCTTCATCTCAATGCCGTTTTCCTTCAGATTGCGGACAAAGCCGATTCCGTCCGTATTGTGCCCCGTCAGTCTCCCCTCCGCATCCGCGGTCACCGTATTGCAGGCGCCGATCAGTCTGGCGGCCGGAGAGATCTCATCCAGATACTGCGTCACTGCGGTTTTGTCCGGCATGGTGACGTTAAAGCCGCCGGCCTTGAGCGTTCTGAGGGCCTTGACGCCCTCTTCGAGCTGCTCGAGCGGAACATCAAAGGCCAGATAAGCGGCATCCGTCTGTGTCCTTGCAAAGCTGTAATTGTGCATGGCCGGAGATCCTGAATGACCTACCGGAGATCCGATGAGGCAGAACAGCCTGGTATGTCCTGTAATTCTGTTATCCATAATGACTCCTTGTCTGATTTGGCAATTTTGCGAATGGCTTTGAATGGTTACCGATCTGCGGCGGCCGTGCGGGCGGGCATGGCCATCTTCCGCTCCTGCTGCGATTACTGCTCCAGGATCTCCGGCCAGGCCTTTTCCAGCACCTCTGCGGCGGCCTGATAGGCCAGCTTCGCTGCCTCGCCCACGCCATGGGTCAGAAGCTCATCACTGATGACCTCTACCCCCATAACCTGCGGCCGGACGCCCTTTGCTCTGAGCATCCTCACGAACCCTTCCGTGTCGCCGAAGCCCTTGCCCGGAAGGACCCGGTCATGCATGGACTCATCGCGCAGAATGCTGGCCGCATACGGACGTGCCTGCACATCATTGATCTGGACAGACACCAGCTTCTCCACCGGAATATCAGCCAGATAGCTCTCGTCATAGCTCTGGTTCGCCCGGATCCAATGCCAGGAATCCAGCAGCACCTTCGCATTGTCGCAATCCGCGGCCCGGACAACTGCCCAGGCCTTTTCGACATCCGGAATGCCGCTGTAGGGCATCGGCTCCACGCCGATGCACAGCTTTCCGGCGCGCCGGCAGAGCTCTCTCAGCTTCCCGGCGGTATATTCCACCGAATAATTCTCCATCAGGCCGCAGTTGATGCTGCCGACGCCGAAGAGCTCGCACATGTGGAAGCAGATCTGCTCCTTGTACATCTGCTCATAGGAGCGCTTTTCCTCGGCCCACTGAACGATATACTCAACCTCTGTCACCCGGATGCCGTATCGGTCAAGAATCCCGAGGATGTCCTCATCGTGCAGACCCTCGGCAAGAGCATCAACGTAGGTCTCTGCCCGAAGGCCGATTCCTTCAAAGCCGGCTTCCGCGGCAGCTCTGACTCTTTCCTCAAAGGTGCACTGATCTCCCAGTGTCCAGGAGCTGATGGTGATCGGATACTCTGCTGACATTTTCATTTCCTCCTTAATAATGTTCTTATGTTTCAGAAACTCATATTTGTGCAGACACCTGTCCTATAGGTGAATGGTTCTGTTCTTCCTAATCTTCCTGAATTCCCTTCCGGATGCAGCGATTGAGATACAGCGCCAGCAATACACCGATGAGGGTCATGACGATGTTGAAGAGAACAATGTATCTCGGCCCCTCCGTTCCGCCTACCCTTGTGATCACACCGGCAATGCTGACCACAACGTAATTGGCCACGCTCGATGCGATCATGACGATCGAGGTGATGACCCCGCGGTGCCTCGGGAACATTTCGTTGGCCACTGCCGTTACCAGCTGCAGCACACCGCCGGCTGCAAAGAAGCCGACCAGGAAGCCGCCGACAAGGCACATCCACGGCGTCCGGACAAAATAGAGCACGATCAGCGTGACAAGCGCCATCGACGGATAGCCGACCAGAATCTTCTCCGGCTTCACTCCTCTCTTAAGAAGAGCCGCGCTCACGAACAGGGCGATCACGATTCCGACCGAATAGAAGGACTGAATCTGGCTCGGCTCGGCCAGACCGTACAGCTTGCCCAGCTCCTGATTGCAGTTCATCCACAGCATAAAGGTGGAGGAGCTTGTGAAGCCCAGGACAATGAGCACCACGGAGGCCGGCGTGAAATGCATCTTTTCCTTCGGGCCGTTTTTATGGGCCGGCGTAAACTCAGGAAACGGAAGGAAGGCAAGGAAAATCCCGGTGACGATGATCAGGCCTGCACATACCATGAAAATGGTGGCAAAGGGCAGCTCGCGGCCGGATACGAACCGAATCGCAAACGGCAGAAGGAACTGTGCAATCGAAATCGACAGCTTGGTGAAAATGTTGGCGATCGTTCCCTTTTCCTTGAATATTTCCATGCAGGACGGCGTAATGCTGGTATCAAGGAAGGAATTGGCCATTCCGCTGATGATCGCCAGGACATAACCGACGTACATATTCGGAGCAAACGGAATTCCCAGGAAGAACACCGCGTATAAGGCACAGCCGATGAGACCCGAGATGCGCCTCCCGAACCGGTCGGAGAGCGGTCCCGCCACCGGAAAGGCAACAAGACGGCCAAGGCCGATCGCTGCAATCACCGCAACAACCTCGGAAACATCAAAGCTTCCGTCCGCCAGCAGCGTGCCTCCCCAGAGCGAAGCCAGCTCCTGTTTGTACTGTCCCAAAATCGTTGCCGCAACCCCCAGTACAAAATAGGTCATGTACAAGGCAAAGGCTGTCGGATAATATCTGGCCGATTCATTTTTCTGTTTCATCTTACCCCCTCTTTCCTTTTGCTCCTCAGGCATACAGCAGCTCCCGGATCTCATCCACCGGCATCTCCTCGCCGGTATAAAGACGGAAGGCCTCCGCTCCCTGGCAAAGCAGCATTCCCAGGCCGTTGCATACGATGCAGCCGGCTGCCTCCGCATCCTTCAGGAATCTCGTCTGCGGCGGTGCGTAGACCGCGTCCGTTACCACCAGCTCCTTTCGAAACCAGCTCGTATCCTCAATCAGCGTTGCGTCCTCCTGCGGCGCCATGCCGACCCTTGTGGCATTGGAGAGAATATCAGCCTCGTCGATGCACCGTTTCAGAAGCGCCTTATCCGCCAGATCGTTCAGCGTGAATTCGCAGCCCGGAACGGCTGCGCCAATCCGATCCACCGTCGCCGCAAGACTGTCCCAGAAGGCATCCCGGAGATTGAAGATGCTGATTCGCACAGCCCCTTCAAGAGCTGCCTGCGCGGCAATCGCAGAGGCGGCGCCGCCGCCGCCCAGCAGCACGATCCTCTTTCCCTTCACGCTCACGCCGCTTCTCTCCAGATTCCTGGTGTAACCCATGCCGTCGGTGTTGTGCCCGATCAGTCTGCCGTTCTCATTCACGATGGTGTTGACCGCTCCGATGGCCCTGGCTGCCGGAGAAAGCTCGTCCATGTACCGGAGCACCTCTCTTTTGCACGGCATCGTAACATTCGCGCCGCGAAAGCCGACCGTCCGAAGTGCCTCGATGGCATCCTTTGTCTTCTCCAGCGGAATGTCAAAGGCAAGGTAGGCATAGTCCAGACCGAATTTCTCAAAGCAGTAGTTGTACATCTCCGGCGACTTGGAGTGCGCTGTCGGTGAACCGATCAGTCCCAAAAGCTTCGTTTTCCCCGTTATCTTCATTTTGCTGATTCCTTTGATTGGCAGATTCTTCTGACCGCAGGCAGCTTCTGCCGGGTCATGTTATTTTTTTGACAATCAAAATGTAACGTAAATATATGATTGAAACAAATGAACATTTTCAATCGAACTGATAGACTTTTTCTATGAATTCTTTTATATTTTTCAGGGAAGCATCCACAGGGAGGGCGTTATGAATCTTCTGCATCTGCGTTATTTTGTCGAGCTGGCCGGGACCCAGCATTATACCCGGGCTGCCGAGGCACTGTGCATCACGCAGCCGACGCTGAGCCATGCCATCAGCCAGCTGGAGTTTGAGCTGGGGCTTCCGCTCTTTGAGAAGCAGGGAAGAAACGTCCGCCTCACCCACAACGGGGAGCAGTTCCTGGAATATGCCAGGAAGGCCCTTGACACCATCGATGAGGGCGTGGATCTGATGCAGAGCATCGGCCGCGGCGAGGGCATCATTCGCCTGGGCCTTCTGCGGACGCTCGGAATTGATTTTATTCCCTCTCTGACCGCTGAATTCCTCCGGCTGCAGACCGGAAAGAACATACGCTTCACCTTCCATACCGGCGTTACCGGCGAGCTTTTGAACGGCCTGGCCAACCGTCAGTACGATCTGGTCTTTGCCTCACGGCCTTCTGATGAATGGGGATTTTCCGCCGTTCCGGTCAACAAGCAGGATCTGGTGCTGATCGTTCCGAAGGGTCACCCGCTCGCCGACAGACAGATGATCGATCTCACCGAAACGCTGCCTTACCCTCAGGTCAGCTTCGCCAAGGGCTCCGGCCTGCGCGATGTTGTCATGCGGCTCTATGCCAAAATTGATGCTGTTCCCAACATAGCCTATGAAACCGAAGAGGATCAGGTGGTGGCCGGTCTGGTGGCACAGGGCTTCGGCATTGCCATCGTGCCCTACATGGAAATGCTGTTCCGGTTAAACGTTAAGATTCTCCCCATCGTCCATCCGACGTGGGAGCGTCACTTCTACATGATCAGCGATGAAAAGGCCTTTCAGGCACCGGCCGTTCAGAAATTCTACCGGTTCGTTCTGGACCGGACGGCAGCGCAGCAGGATGCATCGCTGTAAAACCAGCCGTTTTTTTGCGTTTATAGATGCCGTCTATCAAATTCATGAAAATTAAGTATCTGTTGCCGTAAAGATCCCGGACAACAGCTGCGCAGAGGACCCAAAAAGGGGGCATCGGTTTCCCGATGCCCCCTTTTTTTGGGTTTCTGTATATCGGTGCCTGTTTCGCACCCGGCCGCATTCCGTGAATCAGCGGTCCTGCCATTTCCACTCTGCAACCTCCGGCAGATCCATGCCGTACTCGTGAATGTACTGCTTATGCTCTACCAGCTTGTCGCTCATCTTCTGATACAGGTAAGCCCCCTTGTTGCCCAGCTGCGGCAGATTCTGCAGGGCTGTCTGCACCAGATGGAAGCGATCCACATCATTCTGGACGCGCACATCGAACGGTGTGGTGATCGTACCCTCCTCCTTATAGCCGCGCACGTGAATCAGACGGTTGTTGTGGCGGCGATAGGTCAGCTCATGCACCAGACCTGCGTACCCGTGGAAGTTGAAGACCACCGGCTTATCCTTCGTGAACAGCATATCGTACTCTTCGTCCGTCAGTCCGTGCGGGTGCTCGCTCGAGGGCTGCAGCTTGAACAGATCCACGACATTGATGAAGCGGACCTTCAGCTCCGGCAGCTCCTTATTCAGGATACTCACGGCAGCCAATGCCTCCAGGGTCGGTGTCTCACCGGCGCAGGCGAAGACAATGTCCGGCTCCTGTCCCTGGTCGTTGGAAGCCCACTCCCAGATGCCGATGCCCTGCGTGCAGTGCTTTACCGCCTCCGGCATGGACAGCCACTGCGGACGGGGATGCTTGGACGCAACGATGACGTTCACATAGTTCTTGGAACGCAGGCAGTGGTCCATGGTGGACAGCAGGCAGTTGGAATCCGGCGGCAGATACATCCGCACCACATCGGCCTTCTTGTTGGCGATGTGATCCAGGAAGCCGGGATCCTGGTGCGTAAATCCGTTGTGGTCCTGCTGCCATAC
>CAVKMX010000045.1:15399-17041 GCA_963657295.1 Clostridium sp. CAG:302 | reverse complement strand
CATTTATGATGAGATGAAGGTTGTCCGGTATTCGTTCCGGTATATGAATGTGCGCTTGAGCTACAACGGAGACCCTGTTCTTCGTGCCGGAGAAACGAAGAGAATCAGCTTTATTCTATCGAATAATTCTAAGTCGATTTCGTCTGACCGAGTCACCTGTTACTTATACACGAGAGACGGAATGTCGGTACTGCCGCAGAATGAACAGACCGTATTCCTGACCATGGCCCATATGGGCGACGGAATCAAACAGCTTGACTACGATATCGCCGCAGAGGGACCCCTGAAGCCGGTTTATCACCTTGTCGCAGAGTTTGTTTTCGAGGAAAACAAGAAGAATGCTCCGATGCTGGTTCCCTTTGTTCTAATGACAGAGAGTGGAACAACCTTGCCGGTAAAATGGGAAAAAACCGGGAGCGGAAATGTTCCGAATATGCCGAGAGTATAGGGAAACGGAATTTCTAGGCAAACAGAGCCTTCGCAGGGCAGTCTTTGAGACTCCTCAGGCATCCCTGTGGGTCGAAATTCCGTTCCTCCCCTACACACCGGACACAACGGCTGCGCCGCAGACAAGCGGGAGACAGAAAAGGAAGAGGGATCCTGACCGCAGAAGCGGCAGGGTTCTTTCCTTATCGGCATCAGCTGAATAACGTACCGGATTTTGGACTTCACATGGAATATGCAGATAGTTTCTAAAATAAATCTAAAGATGATTGACAAATGAATGCGGCCGGGTTACTATACAATCATCAAAGGGAAACAGCAGATGGAGACGAGAAATCCACCGCCTTTGAAATCAAGAGATGAAGGATAAGGAGGACGGTCCAACGAACACGTAGAGATCCACAGATCGATAATCCTGTTACCCGCAGAGAGTCAGAGATGACGGCAAGCGGATTTTCCATCCGCAGGATGAGAAAAATTTTCAGAGATGATTCATAGAAGAGGACGATCCGATGTACTAAGCAGAACGTTTCGAGACGTGATGTAAGAGTAAAAAGGGAGGCCTGAAGCCATTGATTTGAGAAGGAGTTCCGGCAGAGCACCGGAGATTCATCGAGAACAGGAGAGCAAAAGGCAGCTGATTACCGCTTAGCAGGTGTTGACCGATGGGAGCCTGATGAAATGAATTCGTGACAACTTCATACAGCAATCGAAAGGAGGAGCAGACGAAAGGATGCAGATCAATCGATTTATCCAGTGAGAGGGCATCGATCATGAACAAGATGATGGATGCCCTTTCTCTTTGCGTTTTCGAAAATATGGGGGCAGTAAAGGGAAAATGGGCGCAGATCTGCGACGATTCCCAACAGAACGATGGAGCAAAGTATTGGAAATCAACCGACGGTTCGTGTAAAAATTTGAGGATACCGGCTATGCTTGCATCATGAAAGGAGGTGCCCGATATGGATCAAATCAAAATTGGGAAATTCATAGCATCCTGCAGAAAGGAACAGGGCATGACGCAGGCAGTCCTTGCCGGAAAGCTCGGAATCAGTGACCGGGCAGTATCAAAATGGGAGACCGGAAAGTCTCTGCCGGATTCCGGAATCATGCTGGAGCTATGTGCTCTTTTGAAAATAAATGTCAACGAACTCCTGTCGGGCGAAAGAATTATGATGGAGTCATATGACAAAAGGGC
>CAVKMX010000045.1:0-15389 GCA_963657295.1 Clostridium sp. CAG:302 | reverse complement strand
AGGTGGAAGAGAAGAACAGGCAGATGCTCCGGACGGAATATCTGCTGTCATTCCCGACGGTTATTGCGGGGCTGTTCATGTGCTTGCTGGCTTCGTTCGCAGAGATGGCTGTATGGGTACGGATCGCGTTGATCGTAGTTGCTCTTGTGATGATTTGTGTCGTTGCATTTATCGCTGTCGGAATCGAACAGAGCGCCGGTTACTATGAATGCCGGAAATGCGGTGACAGACACATCCCGTCCTATTGGCAGACAACTCTTGCTATGCATGTTGGAAGGACAAGATACATGAAGTGCCCGGAATGCGGAAAATGGAGCTGGCAGAAGAAAGTTCTGTCAAAAGAGGATGAATCCCGGTTTGCAATGCGCAGATAACGCGGATATGATGGCGGAAGAAACGTTTGTCGCAATTGCCTCCCAGGCGAGCGGAGCGGCTCTTCAGGCGCTGCTGCCAATGATCTCTTTTGCATATTTTGCCGGGAGAATGGCGGGAGGAATGCTCGCATCCACAGGTTATCAAGGAGAATGTCGGAGTGAGAAAATATCTGCTGCCGCTGCTGATGCTGGCGGTATTCGAGGCCGTGGCGGTGACGCTGTGGCTGACCAAGGACAATGTGTTCTATCTTTTCAATTTCAGCTACATCGGGCTGTCGATATCGCTGGGGCTGCTGCTGTTCCTCCGGCAGTACCGGTACAGCAGACGTATGGTGCAGCTGCTGGTCGGCGGATATATGCTGGTCTATCTCGGCCTGATCTGCCGGGAGAATATGCAGATCGAAGGCTTCTGGTATTATCTGTTCACCGGCGTGTTCGAGGCGGCGACAATCCATTACGCCGTGGCCAAGATCTTCGGACCGCTCCTCTTCGGAAGAGGGTGGTGCGGATATGCCTGCTGGACGGCTATGGTGCTGGACTTTCTGCCGTATAAAATCCCGCAGTATCCCAGAAAGAACATCGGCTGGATCCGGTATCTTACCTTTGCTGCATCGTTGATTTTCGTCGCCTTCCTGTTCCTCGCCGGAGTCGGCGGCAAGGAGCAGATCATGTTCCGGGCGTTCCTGATCGGGAATGCCGCATACTACGGCGTGGGGATTGCCCTGGCTCTTGTTCTGCGGGACAATCGGGCCTTCTGCAAATACATCTGTCCGGTCACAGTTTTCCTCAAGCCTATGAGTTATTTCTCCCTGTTCCGGATCAAATGCAATCCGGAGAAATGCATTTCCTGCGGAAAATGCAAGAAGGTCTGTCCGATGAATGTGGATGTGACGGACCCCTCCAGAAAGCGGATCAACGGAACGGAATGCATCCTTTGCATGGAATGTGTGCGGAATTGCCCGAAGGATGCGTTCCGATGAGCGAACGCTCGGAGAAACAGCGCAGTGATCGGCCGAGGAATGCCCTCTGCCGAACGGGAGCACGGTTCAAAGCGGTTTCCCGGGGCATGTCGGCGGCGCGGTTCAAAGCGGTTTCCCGGGGCATGTCGGCGGCGCGGTTCAAAGCGGGTCCCCGGAGCATGCCGGCGGCACGCTGCTCAATTACAGCTGCAGAAGGACGGGCAGGCGTCGGTTTGCAGCCGGTGAATCGAAACATCCAGCGCATTCTGCACATAAATTCCCTTCCTGGCCTTCGCAGTGATGTTGTCCAGCACAATCTGCCGGAGCGGACTCTCCGGTAAGCCGCGCAGATAGATGGCATATCCGCCCACCGTGGACAGCGTGATGTCCCGGAATACGACATCATGAATGGAAGGGGTTCCCTCTGTGACGGGCCTGCTCTCCTCTTCCCCTGTGTCCCCCTCCTCCAGACCGTAGCACATATCCACATTGATCGCCCCATGGAACCATTTGCTTTCCAGAAACTCTGTATCATGGTTCACCAGCTCACATCGCTCATACCGGATGTTCCGGATTACAGCGCCTCTTCCGCGGACGGTTTTCACGCTGCCGACGCTGAAGGAATTCTCAAAGGTACAGTCGGACACCAGGACATTCTCAACGCCGCCGGACATCTCGCTTCCCACCGCCACGCCGAATCCGTTTCGGAAGCGGCAGCCGCGGATTACGATATCCCTGGAGGGCACACCGTAATCTCTGCCGGCCTGATCCCGGCCCGACTTGACGGCAACGCAGTCGTCCTCGCTGGCGATGTCACAGTTCTCAATGAGCACATGGGAACAGCAATCAGGATCAATGCCGTCATTGTTGGCCAGTCCGATGGGGGTTCCGTCCTCCCGGAATTTATTCTGGAGATGAATCCGGCGGATGGTGACATCGTCACAATGGAACAGATGCAGGCACCATGCGGGAGCCTCCCGGATTTCTGTATCCTCGATCACCAGATGCCGGACATGCTCCATATAAACGGTTCTCCCCCGCGCACCGGCCGCAGCCGCCAGCTCCCGCGGGCCAAGGAGAGCTCCGTTTCCGTGGATTTTCCCTTTCCCGCAGATGCGGACATCCCTTGCAGCCTCTGTGCCGGATCCTCTCAGCAGATTCAGAAGACTTGCATAGCAGGGCTGTACAAAGCCCTCGTACTGCATCGGAAGAACCGGGTAGTCGGCCGGATCAGAACTGCCAAGGAGGACAGCTCTCTCCTCGAGCCGCAGGGTGAGTTCTCCCTTCAGAAACAAGGCGCCGGACAGATAGATGCCCCTTGGAATGACCACCGTATCCCCCGGCCGGGAGCGGTCAATGGCCGTCTGGATCGCCTCTGTAGCAAGCTGCTGTCCGTCGCCGACGGCACCGAAATCCGTAATGATGCATTCACTCATGTTGGTCCCCTCCTGCGGAAGGTGCGCCGCTCTTATGGGCGCCGCCCCTGTCAGAAATCATGATATACCCTTTGCCGGAAAACCACAGCAGGCAGAGAGAAACATTTGGGTTTACAATGTACGCAGGACAGCGGTACAGATGAATGGACAGGAAACAGAGCAAAGGAGGAAAATCGCATGAACGAAACACTTCGGGTATTGGAGAGCAGGAGAAGCTGCCGCAGCTTTAAGCCGGAGATGATTCGCGAGGAGGAATTGGAGGCAGTCATCAAGGCGGGCACCTATGCGGCAACGGGCATGGGGCGGCAGAGTCCGATCATCCTTGCCGTGACCGATCCGGATAAGGTGAAGGAATTCTCACGGGCGAATGCTGCCATTATGGGGACAGATAAGGACCCTTTTTACGGAGCTCCGGTTATTCTGGCGGTGCTGGCGGATAAGTCGGTGCCCACCTATCTGTATGACGGTTCTCTGGTGCTGGGGAACCTGATGAATGCGGCGGAGAGCCTGGGATTGGGCAGCATCTGGATCCATCGCGCCAAGGAGGAGTTTGAATCCGGGTTCGGACAGCAGCTGCTGAAGGAGCTCGGCATAGAGGGTGACTACGAGGGAATCGGTCACTGCGCGTTGGGGTACCGGGCGGAGCCGGCCGGGGAGGCTGCGCCAAGGAAGGACAACTACGTATATTACGTCAGATAAACGGTCGGGAGACCGCGGGAGCCAATGCAGTTCAGAGAGATATATGCAGCTGCAGAATACAGAAGAGACAGCAGGCCGGCAGCGGAGCAATCCGCTGCCGGCCTTTTCGCGGTGTGCCTGGCGGGCACCCGGTGAATCGCAGCAGCATGGCACAACGCCCGGCTTTCCGGTATCGTTCGTCACCGTGACCGCAGCCGTCTGTGTTCCGTCTGTATAGGTGAAGCGATCAATCACCGCTGCTCCGATGACGGCAAACGCAGCAGGAGGAGAGTACAGCGGCGGTAAATCCTGCACAGTATTTTGAGAGCAGGAGACAGGGATGTATTCCGGAAAGGATGAAGGTATGATGAAGAAAAGAGTGATTCTGGCGGCGGTTGGAGCGGCAATGGTGATGGGGCTCGGAGGCTGCGGAAATTCTCCGGCACCGACGGCGTCGGCCGCGGTGGCAGAACGTGCGGAAGGATCTGTCCGGATCGGAAACCCCTTTACGGAGGTGAATTCTGTTTCCGAGGCGGAGGAAATGACGGGATTTTCCATCACGGTCCCCGAAGCGCCGGCAGAGTATCCGGACACGTGCGTCCGTGTCATGCTGGACAGCATGATCGAGGTTATTTTTGAAAATAAGGCAAAGGAGACCGCGGATGCGATCGAGGAAGGGTACCGCATCCGCAAGGAGGCCGGAGCGGAAGACATCTCAGGAGATTACAACGAGTACGCGGAGGCATCGGCCGTGACCGTTGAGGGAAGAGAGGTGACGATGAAGGGGAATGACGGCACGGTATCGCTGGCTGTCTGGACCGCCGACGGATACAGCTATGCGGTGCTTGCAGAAGAGCATCCGATGACGGCGGACGAAATGTCGAAGATTATCGCAGCGATATACTGAACACGGCAGCTTTCGCGGGACGCTTTTGCCTGCGTTCCCCGGAAGCCGCACGCAGCCACGAAGAACCGGAGGGAGAGGGAAGCGGCATGGAAGACAGCGCAGTGATTGATCTTTATTTCAGACGATCCGAGCGGGCGATCACGGCAACAAAGGAGAAATACGGGCGTCTCCTTCAATCCATTGCATACGGTCTGCTGCGGAGCAGGCCGGATGCGGAAGAGTGTGAAAATGATACTTATTTTCGGACGTGGAAGGTGATTCCGCCGCAGGCACCGAAGTGTCTGTCGGCCTTTCTGTCCAGAATCGTTAGGAACCTGTCACTGGATCGGCTGGATCAGATGAATGCGGAGAAAAGAGGCGGCGGAGAGGTACCGGCCCTTCTGGAGGAGCTGGCAGAATGCCTTCCGGGGGAGAACGATCCTGCAGCGGTATGCGAAGAGGAGGATCTGGGAAGAACGATCAACCGCGTATTGTCGGAGCTGACTCCGGAAGCCAGAGACATTTTCCTGCGGAGGTATTTCTTCGGAGACACCGTGAAGGAGATCGCGGCCTGTTCAGGCTTTAAGGAGAGCAGGATCAAAATGAGCCTGATGCGCTCCCGGGAGAAGCTGAAGCGGGAGCTGGCAGGGGAGGGATACGTTTTATGAAAGGGTCTGTGAAAGGGTCTGTGAAAGGGCCTGTGAAAGATTCTGTGAACAGGGAGGAAACGGCGATGCCCATTCTGCGGGCGATGTCCGAGGTGGAGGATCGTTATATTGAGAGGACCATTCGATTCCGGGAGAAGGAACAGCGGAGAGGGAAGGCCGGGAGCAGAGTGCGGCAACTCTCGCTCTATGGCCGAGTGTTCGTTGCAGCGGCCTGTGTGATCCTCGCCTTTACCGGATATTACGCGGTGAAGCGGCAGACAGCAGGGCCGGAGAGGGAAGCTGTCACCGGCGGCGTGCCGTATCTGGAGGTGAGCTCTCTGGAGGAGGCGGAGGAAGCGGCCGGATTTCGTATGACCGTTCCGGAGACCGTGCTGTCCGGCGAAAGGGTGAGCATTGTCGTGTATGACGGGAATATGATTCAGGTAACCTACGGCACAGAGGACGGTGCGGAAACGGTGTGCTGCATCCGGAAGGCAGAGGGGACGGAGGACATCAGCGGAGATTACAATGAATACACAGAGGTGACAACGAAGATTCTGCACGGAAGGGAAGTGACGCTGAAGGGAAACGACGGCACGGTATCGCTGGCTGTCTGGACCGCCGACGGGTACAGCTACGCGGTGGGACTGGGAGACCTTACGATGACAGCGGAGGAGATGACGGAGATCATAGAGGACGTGGAATAGCAAATCGCGTTGCGGCAGCGGCTGCGGCACAGATCTGACACAAGAGTGTTAAATTTCTGTGAGGGCCGTTGCTTTTTTTGTTGCACGCGGAGAGAATGGCACGTAAGTGATAAGGAGAGATTTGGCGGCGGCAGGGGCCGCCGTGAGAACGAAGGGAGGTGAAGCCGATGAACCGGAGGAAGAACAGCGAGAGCAGAAAGGCCGTGCGGAAGGAGGAACAGGAGAATCTGCTGCGGAAGGGGCTGAAGGAGCGGACGGCGGCTGCGGCAGCCTGCAGCGCGCAGGAGCTGCTGGAGAGACTGGGGACTTCGCCGGACGGCCTGGATGCAGAGTCCATCGAACGCAGCAGGGAGCAGTACGGAGTCAACCGGGTGACGCGGAGGAAGAAGAAGTCTCTCCTGAAGCGGCTGGCAGAGGCCTTCGTGAATCCGTTCACCACGGTCCTTCTGTGCCTGGCGGCAGTGTCGGCTGTCACCGATATGGTTCTGCCTGCATGGAGACTGTTCGGCAGCAGACCGGAGGATTTCGATCCGGTGACGGTCATCATCATTGTGACGATGGTGGCGCTGTCCGGAACGCTCCGGTTCGTGCAGGAGAGCCGCAGCGGCGATGCAGCGGAGAAGCTCCTGGAGATGATCACCACCACCTGCACCGTCCTGCGGAAGGAAACGGGACGCACGGAAATCCCGCTGGATGAGGCGGTGGTGGGCGATATCGTCTGCCTTTCGGCCGGTGATATGCTGCCGGCGGATGTGCGCATTCTGGAGGCGAAGGATCTCTTTGTCAACCAGGCGAGTCTGACGGGAGAGAGTGAGCCCGTGGAGAAGCTGCCGGAGGAAAGGGGAGCGGACGCGTCTGCGGCAGACGCGACGGTGAGCCGGACGGCGGGAGCTGTCAGTGAGTACCGCAGCATCGCCTTCATGGGCAGCAATGTCATATCCGGAACCGCTGCAGCGGTGATCATTGCGGTCGGGGACAGCACGCTTTTCGGCAGCATGGCCTCCTCCGTGGCAGAGGAGCCGGCGGAAACGAGCTTCAGCAAGGGCGTCAATGCGGTTTCCTGGGTACTGATCCGCTTCATGCTGGTCATGGTGCCGATTGTGTTCGTGATCAACGGCGTGACCAAGGGAAACTGGCTGTCGGCCTTTCTGTTCGCCATTTCCATCGCCGTGGGGCTGACGCCGGAGATGCTGCCGATGATCGTCACGACCTGCCTTGCCAAGGGCGCGGTGTCCATGAGCCGGAAGCAGACCATTGTCCGGAACCTGAACTCCATCCAGAATTTCGGCGCCATGGATGTCCTGTGCACGGACAAGACGGGGACGCTGACCCAGGATAAGGTGGTTCTGGAATATCATCTGAACATCAACGGCAAAGAGGACATCCGCGTGCTCCGGCATGCCTATCTGAACAGTTATTTTCAGACAGGGTACAAGAGCCTGATGGACGTCGCCATCATCAGCCGGACCGAGGAAGAGGAGGCGCAGAATCCTGCGCTGGTGGACCTGTCGGAGAACTACCGGAAGGTGGATGAAATTCCGTTTGATTTCACCAGACGCCGGCTGACAACGGTGGTGGAGAACCGGGAGGGGAAAACCCAGATGGTCACCAAGGGGGCGGTGGAGGAGATGCTCTCCATCTGCTCCTATGCGGAATATGACGGCGCGGTGAAGCCTCTGACCGAGGAGAGACGGGCGGAGGTCCGCAGAAGGGTGGATGCACTCAATGAGAAGGGCTTCCGGGTTCTGGCCATTGCACAGAAGAGCAATCCTTCGGCGGCAGGGGTCTTCAGTGCGGCGGATGAATGCGGCATGGTCCTGATGGGCTACCTTGCCTTTCTGGATCCCCCGAAGGAGTCGACGACGGACGCCATCCGCGCGCTGAAGGAGCACGGTGTCGCAACGAAGATTCTGACGGGAGACAACGAAAAGGTGACGCGCACCATCTGCCGGCAGGTCGGCCTTGAGGTCAGCAGCATGCTGCTGGGACCGGAGCTGGACGCCATGAGTGATGCGGAGCTGGAAGGGGCGGCGGAGACAACCACCGTATTCGCCCGGCTGACGCCGGACCAGAAGGCGAGGGTCGTCGCGGCACTGCGTGCGAGCGGGCATGTGGTCGGCTTCATGGGGGACGGCATCAACGACGTCGCGGCGATGAAATCCGCGGACATCGGAATCTCGGTGGACACGGCGGTGGATGCGGCCAAGGAGTCGGCGGACATTGTCCTTCTGGAGAAGGATCTGCGCGTCCTGGAGGAGGGCATTGTCGAGGGACGGAAGACCTACGCCAACATGCTCAAATACATCAAGATGACGGCCTCCTCGAATTTCGGGAACATGTTCTCCGTGCTGGCGGCCTCGGCGCTGCTCCCGTTCCTGCCGATGGAGAGCCTGCAGCTGATCCTCCTGAATATGGTGTACGATCTCTCCTGCACCGCCATTCCCTGGGACAACGTGGACGAGGAGCTCATTGCGAAGCCGAGAAAGTGGGATGCCTCGAGCGTCGGCCGGTTCATGCTGTGGCTGGGCCCCTCGAGCTCGGTGTTCGATTTTGCGACCTATCTGTTCATGTATTTCGTCTTCTGCCCGCATTATATCTCCCATGGAGTGACCTTCCACAACCTGGCGGGGGTTTACAGCGGGGCAGAGCTGACGCAGCTGCAGCAGAGCTATGCCGCAATGTTCCGGGCCGGGTGGTTTGTGGAGTCGATGTGGAGTCAGACGCTGGTGATCCACATGATCCGGACGCAGAAGCTCCCGTTCCTGCAGAGTCATGCGAGCGCGGCGCTCACACGGCTGACCTGCATCGGCATTCTGGTTGTGACCTGCATTCCGTTCACGAGAATCGGCGAGCTGCTGGGCTTCGAGGAGCTGCCGGCGAGCTATTTCCTGTTCCTGCTCCCCTGCATTCTGCTGTACATGGTGGTGGCGACCTGTCTGAAGAAGGCCTATATCCGACGGTACGGCGAGCTGCTGTAGAGTATCGTGAGGTGAACGCATGCTGTGAACTGTGGTAGACTGGAGCCGGAGAGTCGGCATCGGACAGGAGAAAGAACGGAGGAAAGTCATGCAGGAGAGGAGACAGAACCCGGAGTGGACAGAGATTCCCATTCAGGAGATCAAGGGGCTTCGCATCGGCAATGCGCAGAATGAGGAGGCAAGGACCGGCGTGACGGTACTGCTCTTCGAGCATGGGGCAAGGGTCGGCATTGATGTCAGCGGCGGAGGACCGGCTGCGCGGGAGACGCACCTGGCGGATCCCACCACGGCCGACAATCCGGTGAACGCCATCGTTCTCTCCGGGGGCTCCGCATACGGACTGGCGGCAGGCGACGGCGTGATGCAGTATCTGGAGGAGCACGGGATCGGGTATGATACCGGCTTTGCCCTGGTGCCGTTGGTGTGCCAGTCCTGCATTTATGATCTGAGCGCCGGCCGCGCGGACATCCGTCCCGACCGGCAGATGGGATATGCGGCCTGCGTTGATGCGGAGCAGCCGCATCCGCGCAGCGGAAAGGTCGGTGCGGGGTGCGGCGCAACGGTCGGCAAGCTCTGCGGGATGGAGCGCTCCTCGGACGCAGGGCTCGGGATCTGTGCCGTGCGGCTGGGAGAGCTGGAGATGGCGGCGGTTGTGGCGGTCAATGCGCTGGGCGATGTGACCGATCCGGACACCGGAGAGCGCCTGGCGGGGCTTCGGACCGAGGACGGAACCGGCTTTGCGGATTCACGCCGTGAGCTCTATAAGATCACCAGGCGGACGGATATGTTCACCGGCAACACCACCATCGGAGCCATTGTCACCAACGGGCGCTTCTCAAAGGCGGAGATGAGCAAGCTCGCCTCCATGACGCGCAATGCCTACGCCCGCTGCATCACGCCGGTGGGGACCATGGCGGACGGAGATACCATCTATGCGGCCTCCGTCGGAGAGGCGGAGGCAGACATCAATGCGGCAGGGACCCTTGCGGCGCAGGTGATGGAGCGCGCCATTGTAAACGCCGTCACAGGTTCTTGCAGTAAATGATGTAGAGCCCCTTGAGGAGGAGCTCGTCATCGAGGAGAATCTCCCGCTTGCAGTAGGGGATGATGCACTTGGCAAGACCGCCCGTGGCGATGACGGTGGCCTTCCGGCCGAGCTCTTCTTCAATGCGTTCGATCAGACCGTCCATGGCGGCGGCATTGCCGTTGATGATGCCGCTCTTCATGCAGTCGAGGGTGTTCCTGCCGATGATGTGCCGCGGCGCCTCCATGCTGACGCCGCTGAGCTGGGAGGCTCTGGCCGTCAGTGCATCCAGAGAGATCATGGGGCCGGGCAGGATCAGACCGCCGACGTAATTTTTCTTCTCATCCAGAACACAGAGGGTGGTTGCCGTGCCGATGTCGATGATGATCTGCGGAACCGGGTAGAGATTCACGCCGGCCACGGCGTCGGCCACGAGATCCGAGCCCAGCTGCGCGGGATTGTCGATCTTGATGTTGAGGCCGGTCTTCGAGCCGGGTGAGAGAACCTGCACCTTTTTCTTCAGAATTTTCTCTGCGGCGACCTTCATGATCCGCGTGATCTGGGGCACCACGGAGGAGATGATGCCGCCCTCGAACTGCTCCGGCGCGAGCCGGTGGATGTCCATGAGGGATTTAAAGTCAATGGCGTATTCCAGCTCGGTTTTGGTCCGGTTGGTGGAAAGCCGCTCAATGAAGTAAATCTTCTCCCGGTCGATCCCGCCGACCACGATGTTCGTATTCCCGATGTCTACAATCAGAATCATTTCCTGAAACTTTCCTTTCTGTAAATCAGTCCTGCAGCTCCCGCAGGATGGCATCCAGAATCCGGTCGGACGCCTCCTCCTTGCTCATGAGAGGAAGGGCGGTTTCGTGCTCCCTCGTGATCAGGGTGATCACATTGGTGTCCTTCTGGAAGCCGGCTCCCTCGACCTTCAGGTTGTTGGCGGCGATCATATCCAGATTCTTTTTCTCCAGCTTGGCGCGGGAATTCCCGAGCATGTTCTCGGTTTCCATGGAGAAGCCGCAGAGGAACTGGCCGCTCCTCTTGTGGGCACCGAGATAGGCGAGAATATCATCGGTCCGCTCGAGCTCGAGGCACAGGGAGCCGCCGCTCTTCTTGATCTTATTGTCGGAGATAACGGCAGGCCGATAATCCGCAACGGCGGCTGCCTTGAGGATGATGTCCTGCGCGGCGCTGCGTGAGACGACGGCCTCGTACATTTCTCTTGCCGTCGTGACCTGTACGTAATCCACGAAGAGGGGCGGCGTCAGATGGGTCTGCCCGCTCACGAGCGTCACCTGCGCTCCGCGGAGCATGGCCGCGCGCGCCAGGGCATATCCCATCTTTCCGGAGGAGTGATTGGTCAGATACCGTACGGGATCGATGCTCTCCTGCGTGGGGCCTGCGGTCACGAGGATGCGCTGCCCCTTCAGATCCTTGGGCCGCGCGATCTCCCGTTCAATGTACCGGAGCAGGATTTCCGGCTCGGGCATTTTCCCGGAGCCGGTGTCGCCGCAGGCCAGATGGCCGACGGCCGGCGCAATGATCTCATATCCGCAGCGGGAAAGGTATCTGAGGTTGTCCTGCACGACGGGATTCTCGTACATGGCCGTGTTCATGGCGGGAGAGAGGAGCCGCGGACAGCGGCAGGCCAGGAGCGTCGTGGTCAGCATGTCATCGGCGATGCCGTGGGCGAGCTTGCCGATGACATCGGCACTGGCCGGTGCGATCAGGACAAGATCGGCCTGCTTCGCCAGGGAGACATGCTCAACCTGGAACTCAAAATTGCGGTCAAAGGTGTCCACGAGACATTTGTGACCGGTCAGCGTCTCAAAGGTGATGGGGGTGATGAAACGGACGGCGTTCTGCGTCATGATGACGCGGACATCGGCTCCCTGCTTTGCCAACATACTGGCAAGGGAAGCGATCTTGTAGGCGGCAATGCTGCCGGTGACGCCCAGCACAACCGTTTTGTTCTCCAGCATAGGTAATTTCCTCCTTGCAGCGGGGCAGTTTCCCTACCTGCAGCGGTGCACTGCAGGTGTTGTGAGCGAATTCCCGAACCTGCTCATTGTACTATGAAAGTCTGCGTTTCAACAGAGACCGCAGTCTCCGGAGCTCTCCTGCGGCTGCCGGCGGACAGGGACGATCTCCACGGTTCTGCCGCCGAGGCTTTCGTAAATGCGGTGGGAGATGGACAGGACCGTCCGTCCGCGCGAGGCCTGGCGAAGGGCAGCCAGAACACATGCCTCGGTTTCGGCGTCCAGATTGGCCGTGATCTCATCCAGCAGCAATACGGCGGGATCTGCGGCAACGGCGCGCGCGACGGAGAGCAGCTGCCATTCCCCCTGCGAGAACAGGGCTCCCGTGCAGACGGTATCGTAGCCGTCCGGGAAGCCGGTGATGACCTCGTCCAGACCGGAAAGCCGGGCGGCGCGGCAGGCCATGTCACGGGTAATGCGAGGATCTCCCAGCGTAATCTGATCCAGTACGGTTCCCGGAACGGGGGAGAAATGCTGCTCGACGCAGCCGATGCAGAACCGGCGCTGCTGCGGAGCAATCTGCGCGGCATCCACACCGCCGATGGTGACGGAGCCGGCATCCGGGGAATAGAGCCCGAGGAGGAGCCGGAAAACGGTGCTCTTTCCGGCACCGGTCCGGCCGATCAGCGTGACCTGTTCTCCGGCGGCTGCAGACAGAGAGAAATCCGAGAGGACAGTGCGGTCGTCGCCGTAGCCGAAGGTTACATGCGAGAGGACCACCTCTCCCCCGGGACAGGAGTCACGCTGCGGCAGGCTCTGCTCTGCCGCAGCGGTCTCCGGCAGAGCGAGGAACGCATCGATCCGCTTTACGCCGGCCATGGCAGACTGAATGGTCTGAATTTCCATGCCGAGGCTCTCAATGGGAGAGAAAATGTCGGCGATGTAATTCATGATGCCGACCGAGGTTCCCACCGACATGCCGAACCAGCGCAGGACAACCGGATTTCCGGAGGCGGAGAGCAGCATGACAATACCGACCACAGCGGCGTTCAGCAGCAATACGACGGGGGAATAGACCGCGTCATAGAAGTTCGTCCGTTCCACGGCCCGGTAGCTCTCGCCGATGCGGCGGTCGTAGCGCTCCTCCAGAACCCGCTCCAGCCCGAGCAGGTGAATGGTGCGAATGCTGCGGAGCGTCTCCGGGACCTGCCCGGCAATGGAGGCCACCGCCCTTCGGTTGTCCAGCTGTGCGGCGAGCATGCGGCGCTGCACATGGCGGGTGAAGAGGGCCAGGAGCGGCAGCACCGCCGCAAGGAGCAGCGCCAGCCCGGGGTTGGCGAAGGCAATGACGATGAAAATCGAGAGGATGCGGAAGGCATCGGCGGCCATGGAGATGACACCGGAGGTGAAGAGGGCCTCCACGGTATCCACATCGCCGGAGAAGCGCGCGGCAATTTCGCCGGGATCCTGCGCACTCAGCACCGCGGCAGGGAGCCGGGAGAGCTTCGCGGACATTTCGCTCCGCAGGGCGTGCGTCATCTTCTGACCGAACATCTCCAGGAGCACCTCCTGCCCGGAGGCCAGAATTCCCTCCAACGCAAGGCTTGCGAAATAGGCGGCGGCTGCGGCTGCCGTGAGGGCGGTGCCCGCAGCGAGGCGGTCGATGATGCGGGCGAGCAGCAGGGGCGGGAGAAGAGAGGACAGCACCGAGGAACCCGCGCAAAGGAGGGTGCCGAGCGTGAGGAGCCGATGGGAACCCGCGGAGGCGAGAACGGCGGCGAACACGCCGGAGCGTGCGGCCGGGCGCAGAGAAATGTCTGTCTTAGGCTTCATGAGGCTCCTTTCCTGCCGCGGGAGCTGCGGCACTGCAGCAGTCCTTCCTCTGACTGTCACACAGGAGACGGTATTCCCGAACGGTGCGGTAGAGGAACGCATGGCTCCCGACGACGGTCTGTCCGTTCTCCATCCAGAGGATCTGCTGCATCTCAGGAAAATGATACAGGCGGTGAGAGATGAGGAGAATGATCCGATCCCTCCCGTATTCCTTCAGATTCGCGAAGATGCGGTCCTCCGTCGGCCGATCCAGTGCAGAGAAGGGATCGTCCAGGATCAGAACCGGTCTCGGGTGTGCCAGGGTCCTTGCCAGGGCAAGGCGCTGGGCCTGCCCGCCGGAGAGCCGGACGCCGCTGCTGCCGACCACCGTGTCCGTTCCGTTCTCCATGGCAAGGACCTCGGCATCCAGCTCAGTCATCGCCAGGTACGGCAGGACATCTTCCTCCTTCTCACAGAACAGATTGGCGGCAACGGTGTCATTCCAGAGCTCGGGATCGTGACCGAGATATCCAAAGGAGGCTGCGATTTCACGAGAGGAAAGCGAGGACAATTCCTGCCCGCCGATGCGGATGCTGCCCGCATAGGGGTGTTCTCCGAGGAAAATCCGGCCGAGTGTGGATTTCCCGCAGGCAACGGGACCGGTGATGCCGATGATGTCTCCCGGCCTGGCCGTGAAGGAGAGATCACGGAACAGACAGGAGGCTCCCTCATGGGAAAAGGACACGTGCTCCAGAACCAGCGTCTGACCGTGCAGAGCAGGGATCGGCTGCGGCGCCTCCGGGACTGTCATCAGAGGCTGAATGCGCTTCCAGGACACCTCGGCGCGGTGAACCGCATTGAACAGCTTGGCGGCCTTGGAGGATTTCACGGACAGCCTGGCATAGCAGGAAACGAAGGTGGTGAAGGCAGCGATATCCCAGGCCCTCTGACCGCACCCCAGAACATTGCGGCTGCCGAACCAGAGAATGAACAGAACGCCCAGATTCGAGATGACCAGATACAGGGGAGGAAGGGCAGACTGCCAGACGTTGGCACGGACGCCGGCCTGCTCGTAATCCGTCAGGACCGCCTCGTAGTGCTCCTCACGGAAGCTCTCACACCCGTAGATCCGGTAGGTGAGGGCGTTCCGGGCGCGGTCCAGCGTAGCGGCGCTGAGCGCGGCAGAGGACTTCTTGTAGGCAGAGCCCGTCTGCTGCACGATTTTCTTCATTTTCTCGGCACAGATATAGGAGATCGGAGGGAAAAGGAGACTCAGAAGCGCAAGCCGCACATCGTAGTACAGCAGCATGCCGGCATAGGCGAGGAGGGCGACACCGGTGTCGAAGAGCTCGGTTGTAAATTTGCGCATTCCCTCCGCGCAGTCGTCCACATCGGAAATGGCCTTGGTCATCAGTTCACCGGCACCCTGCTGCAGCAGCTCGCGCCGGCTGAGGCGGAGAAGGTTGGCGTAGAGCACCCCCTTCATCCGGCGGTCGATGTTGTTGGCAAAGCGGCGGACGTAGAAGCGCTTGACGAATCGGGCCGTCTGCACCAGCAGAATCGTCAGCACATAGGCCGAGACCAGGAGGAGCATGGCGGAGGCAGCCGCCTTTCCCTGCAGAATGTCGGCAAGACATTGGGCCAGCTGCCCCTCGAACCAGGGACCGGCCAGAAGGCCAAGGTTGTAGATCAGACCCGTGACGGTCACAAAGGTCAGGGGAAGCCATTCCAGGCGAAAATAATCGCGGATGCGGTCGGGATGAAACGATGTGTCATGCGGTTTCATAACAAACTCCTGTCGGGGAATACACAGTCGCGTGCGGCAATCGAAGAGAAATCAGCAGCCGTACAGTTACTGTACAGACGCCCGCCGGTGACAGGGTGGCGGAGAATGTCCAGTCCGGGG